>WFVH01000013.1 GCA_015491735.1 Gammaproteobacteria bacterium | reverse complement strand
CTCAAAAAAAAACCAACACCACCCCGCCCCGTAACTATTCAGCTCACCCCTGAAATCCGCCATTTCTGCGTTGAAAAATGGTCACTTACACCCGTAAACTCCCATTTTTCGCCTTGAACTGACGAATTTCAGGGGCAATCTGAACAGTTACCGGTTTGTTTCATACTATGCTGAATAGTTACCCCGCCCCCATGATTGTAATGCAGGCTGTTGTTTACCCGGCAACAACATGCCGTTCTCAAACAGCCGCATGCCGGTTTTGCGGGTGGACGCCATCGCACCCTTGAGGCCCCTCCAAGATCCGGTTTTCCAGAGATTCCTCATGGACAGATCCGGCGCCGCGGCTTTCGTCGAATGGGGCTGCCATCGCGCCCGCAAGCTGCGCCTTGATCTTGCCTGTTCTTGAAATCCTGAATACGGCAAAGGGTATTGCCGGGTTGATAGTCACCGGGAACTGTCCGGGATGCGGCTACCCGGAAAATTCATGATGTTGCAGCAGCCTGTTTTCCCAACACGAAGGAAACCACAGAAGCCGCTTTCGCGGCCCCTGACTCTATACTATCCGAACGCCAACCGGCCCACAGAACAGTTTACTTCACGATGCTGATGTTTTTTTGCTCTTTTTGAATGCGCTCATAGATCTCTTCCCGGTGCACGGAAACCTCTTTCGGAGCATTGATACCAATCCTCACCTGATTACCCTTCACACCAAGAACGGTTACCGTAATATCATCCCCGATCACGAGGGTCTCGCCCACACGCCTGGTCAAAATCAACATTTTGCACTTCTCCCTTCACTCCATGATAAATCACACGCCTGGAAACAGAGGCATCCCCGAAAAAAACATGTGATTACATCGTACTTTAGCTAACTAAAACAGGGGCAAGAAACAGCAATTGTTTTTTTACAAAATCGTTACAACACACAGCAGTTACACTACCCCCCCTACGTCCCTTAGTCGTAACCGGACGCTACTCAAGCTGAAATGCCGAATGCAGCGCCCTTACACCAAGTTCAAGATATTTATCGTCAACTACAACAGATATCTTAATCTCTGAAGTTGATATCATCCGAATATTAATACCTTCTTCAGCCAGCGCCCTGAACATTGTGCTGGCAATGCCTGCATGGGAACGCATTCCCACGCCTACCAGTGAGATTTTAGCGATCTTGTCGTCGCCCTCTACTTCACGCGCCCCTAAATCATCCGCCAATTTGCGTAAAATATCCAGTGCTTTTTGATAATCAACGCGATGCACGGTGAAAGTAAAATCGGTAGTCCCGTCAGCGCCGACATTCTGAATGATCATATCCAGTTCGATATTGGCTTCTCCAATTGGACCCACAATCCGATAAGCCACACCTGGCTGATCGGGCACGCCCAGAATGGTAAGCTTGGCCTCATCACGATTGAAAGCGATGCCGGAAATAACCGCCCTTTCCATATCCTGTCGCTCCTCTTTGCTAATCAGCGTTCCCTCACCCTCTTCGAAGGAGGAGAGCACGCGCAATGGCACATTGTACTTGCCAGCAAACTCCACGGCGCGGATCTGCAGGACTTTCGAACCCAGACTGGCCATCTCCAGCATCTCTTCGAAAGTGATACGCTCCAGGCGGCGGGCCTGGGGAACCACTCGCGGATCGGTAGTATATACGCCGTCGACATCCGTATAGATCTGGCACTCTTCGGCCTTTAGCGCCGCGGCCAGGGCGACGGCGGTGGTGTCAGATCCCCCCCTTCCCAGCGTGGTTATGTTGCCATCCTGATCCACCCCCTGAAAGCCAGCCACCACCACGATCCGCCCGCGCGCGATATCGCTGCGCACCTTCTGCTCATCGATCGCCAGAATACGGGCCTTGTTGAATGCGCTGTCGGTACGAATATGCACCTGGGAACCGGTGTATGAGCGCGCCGCACACCCCAGTTCATGCAGGGCCATACAAAGCAGTGCGATGGTAACCTGCTCTCCGGTAGAGAGCAGTACGTCCAGTTCCCGGGGGGGGGGCGGGTGGCTATCTCATTGGACAACCCCAGCAGGCGATTGGTTTCACCGCTCATGGCGGACACAACGACAACGAGGTCCTCCCCCCGTTCTCTGCACTGTTTTATCCTGGCCGCCACGTTTTTTATCCGCTCGACACTGCCGACCGATGTGCCGCCATATTTCTGCACCAGCAGCGTCACTGCCGTCTGACCCAGTCCGCTACCGAATCAAGCGCCGCCGCCAGCGCATCGGGACGATTACCTCCCGCCTGGGCCAAATCCGGCCGCCCACCACCCTTGCCACCGACCTGGCTGGCAACGCTGTTGATCAGATCACCGGCCTGGATGCGATCGGTGATATCCCGGGTGACACCGGCAATCAGGGTTATCTTGCCGCCATCCACGGATGCCAGTACGATGGCGGCGCTGCCCAGCTTATCCTTCAGTTGATCCACCGTACTGCGCAAGGTTTTGGCATCTGCGCCATCCAGACGGGCCGCCAGCACCTTGATGCCATTGACGTCCACTGCCCGCGCCACCAGTTCACCCCCCTGACTGGTGGCCAGTTTCCTTTTCAACTCCTCCAGCGCCTTCTCGATGCTGCGTGAACGCTCCAACTGCTGGGAAAGCTTGTCCACCACCGTATCCCGCTCCGCTTTCAGCAGTTCACATACCCTGTGCAGCTGTTTTTCACCCGCCTCATACCACTCCAGCGCCCGTTGACCCGCCACCGCCTCGATGCGCCGCACCCCCGCGGCAACGCCACTCTCGGCAATGATTTTGAACAGCCCGATATCGCCGGTCCGCCGCACGTGGGTTCCGCCACACAGCTCAATGGAGAACGCTCCCATGCTGAGGACGCGAACCTGTTCTCCGTACTTCTCGCCGAACAGCGCCATGGCGCCGGCCTCTGTGGCCTCCTGCGGCGACATGATGCGGGTCTCGATCGGCAGATTGGCCCGGATTTCGGCATTTACCAACTGTTCTATTGCGGCCAGTTGTCCGGCGTCGAGTGGTTCGAAATGGGAGAAGTCGAAACGGAGACGCTCGGGAGCAACCAGCGACCCCTTCTGTACCACATGCTCGCCAAGCACCTTGCGCAACGCCGCATGCAGCAGGTGGGTGGCAGAGTGGTGGCATGCGATATCCTGACGGCGGGCGGCATCAACCTGCGCAACGATGCGATCCCCCACGGCCAGCCGCCCCTCGCTCACCACACCCAGGTGAACAGTGACCTCACCCTCTTTCCGGGTGTCGGAGACCTTGAACAGGGCGTCCGCAGCGCGGAGTTCACCGCAATCGCCGACCTGTCCACCGGATTCTGCATAGAACGGTGTGATGTTCGTTACGACCATCCCCTGCTGCCCCTCCTGCAACTGCTCCACCGGCTGACCATCGGCATAGAGCGCTTCCACGCAGGCCTGCTCTTCCAGATGATCGTAGCCGGAAAACGCCACCTTCAGCCCGGCTTTGAGTTTCGCCTGTACATCGACAGATGCCTCCAGCCCGGCGAAGTGGCTGGCGGCACGGGCCCGCTGCCGCTGTGCGGCCATCTCCCGCTCAAACCCTGCCATATCCAGGGTATATCCACGCTCGCGGGCGATATCTGCGGTCAGATCCACCGGAAAACCGTAGGTATCATAGAGACGGAACACCGTTTCACCGGGAATGACTGTCCCCTCGAGCTGCTCCAGCGCCTGTTCAAGGTGGCGCAAACCGTGTTCCAGGGTTTCGGCAAAGCGCTCTTCCTCCTGTTTCAACACCCGCACGACATGGTCGCGTGCGGCTGGAAGCTCGGGATAGGCCGCTCCCATCTGCCCGATCAGCGGATCCACCAGCTTGTGGAAGAACGGATCGGTCAACCCCAGCCGGTTTCCGTGACGAATGGCGCGGCGGATGATGCGCCGCAATACATAACCCCGCCCTTCATTGGCTGGCATAACCCCATCGGCCACCATAAAGGCGCAGGAGCGGATATGATCGGCAATAACCTTCAGTGAGGTATTGTCACACCCGGCAGGATTGGCGGTCAGGCTGGCAACCGCCCGAATCAGTGACTGAAACAGATCAATATCATAGTTGTCATGCACACCCTGCATAACCGCCGCCAGCCGCTCCAGCCCCATGCCGGTATCCACTGACGGCTTGGGCAGCGGACACAGTTTCCCGGATGTATCCCGGTCGTACTGCATGAATACCAGATTCCATATCTCCACATAGCGATCACCATCCTCGTCCGGCGTACCCGGCGGCCCACCCGCTACGTCAGGACCGTGATCATAGAATATTTCGCTGCACGGGCCACAGGGGCCGGTATCACCCATCGACCAGAAGTTGTCATGGGCGCCGATCCGCGCAAACCGCTGCGGATCCACACCAATCTCGTCAAGCCAGATTCCGGCAGCCTCGTCGTCCTCCTCAAACACCGTAATCCACAAGCGCTCCGGCGCCAGACCCAATTCACCGGTGAGAAACTCCCAGGCGCAGGTAATCGCCTCGCGTTTGAAATAATCACCAAAACTGAAATTGCCCAGCATCTCGAAAAAGGTATGGTGCCGCGCAGTGTAACCCACATTGTCCAGATCATTGTGCTTGCCACCGGCCCGCACGCAGCGCTGCACGCTGGCCGCACGCCGATAGGGCCGCTGTTCCAGACCGAGAAACACCTCCTTGAACTGGACCATCCCGGCATTGGTAAACAGCAGGGTAGGATCATTGGCGGGCACCAGTGAACTGCCGGGGACGATTTCATGCTCCCTGTTCCGGAAAAAATCCAGGAATGCCTTGCGGATATCTGCGCTTTTCATCACCCTTCCTGTTTAAACAGCCGGTGGATCTGTTCCGCGGCAAACCCGCGGGACTGGAGATAGCGCGCCTGCCGCGCCTGCTCCGGATAGTCTGCGGGGAGCGCCGGGCCAAATCTTTTTTGCCTGACGCACCCCATCAGCACCGTCCAACCCTCCGCCTCCGGTTCAACACCCCGTGAGATCAGCTCTGCGGAAACTCCCCGCTCCCGCAGTTCCTTCTGGATTCGCAACGGTCCAAAGCCTCTTTCATACCGGGAGTGGACATACGCCTCCACAAACCGCTCATCGCTGAGCAGCCGCTCTTCCCGAAGCTGGCTCAGCACCCGCTCTATGGCCTCCCCACCGAACCCCCTCGACCCGAGCTTCCGCCGCAACTCGGCCACCGAATGCTCCCGTCGCGCCAACAGCCTGACGGCCACCTCCCGGATCGAGGAAAAAGAGAGATTATCCTCCTGAACGGACTCCAATGCCATTGTCTGCCAAACCGCCACCACAAGAAACCGGCAAGTTTATCACAAAGATTCCCGCCATTCCCCCCAAATACCGCGGATCGCGGCAATTCCCTGCGCTCCGCGGGAACAGGCTTGCCGCAAATGTTCACCCCCGCTCATTCCCCCAAGCGCATACAAGGGGAACGGCGCCTTCTCGGCGAGATGGAACAGACGCTCCCACCCCAGGCTCCCGGCATCCGGGTGGCTCTGCGTAGGCAGCACCGGGGAGATCACGGCAAAATCCACACCGATACGGGCAGCATGCAACAACTCGCGCTCATCATGACAGGAGGCCGCAACCCACTTTCCGGCAAGCTGCGGTTTCTGCTCCAGGGAGAGCAGCCGGCTGCCGGGGAGATGGATCCCGTCCGCACCCAGTTCGGCCACCAACGGCGGATCGGCGTTCAACAACAGCCAGGCGCCATAACGCCTCGCCAGGGGAATCGCCCGGCGCGCCAGTGCGCGGTAGCCGTCCCGATCCAGCGCTCTGGCACGCAGCTGAACCAACCGCACCCCTGTGCGCAGACACTGCTCCAGACGCAACAGAAACCGATCGGTATCGCCACCCGGCTCGGGAGTGACGAGATAGCGATCCGGCAGGCGTACCGCGGTAATGACCGGCCTGTCGGCGGCGGGAAACGGGTAGTCCGGCAGCCGTTCCGGCGTCACCCATTCGACAGGCTGTCCCTCCCGCCCATGCGCCTCTCCCTGGTAGCGCTCCACCCGCCAGACATCCAGCAGAAGCGGACGTTGCGGGCGGGGGTGATGGACCCGGATCAGCGGGCGGGCGCTCTCGACGGTAATCCCCAGCTCCTCATGGAGTTCGCGATTCAATGCCTCGCCTGCTCTCTCCCCCGGCTCCAGCTTGCCACCGGGAAACTCCCACAACCCTCCCTCGCACAGGTGATCCGGGCGCCGGGCGATCAGCACCTCACCCCGGCTGTTGAAAATGGCCCCAACGGCAACATGGACAGGCTTCAGGCTATCGGCACCGCCTTCAGGTACGGTATTCGGCATTGATGCGGATATAGTCGTGTGAGAGATCGCAGGTCCAGATTCGCGCCTGCGCGCTGCCCCGGTCAAGTTCAATCCGTATGGTGATCTCTTCCTGATCCATGACAGCCTGCGCCGCCGCTTCCCGGTACTGCGCGGCACGGCCACCATCATGCACCAGAGGCAGCCCGTCGAGATAGAGATTCAGGGCGTTGATATCCAGATCATCCACCCCGGCCCGGCCGATTGCCGCCAGAATCCGCCCCCAATTGGGATCGCTGGCGAAAAAGGCGGTCTTGACCAATGGGGAGTGGGCAATGGTGTACGCAATCTGCAGGCACTCCTGCTCGCTCCGGCCACCCAGCACATCGATGGTGATGAATTTGGTGGCCCCCTCCCCATCCCGCACAATGGCCTGCGCCAGCCGCTCACAAACCTCATGCACCGCGCGCGCCAGTGGCGGATAACGGGGATCATCAACCCCGGAAACCGGTGGCAGTGAAGATTTGCCGGTACTGATCAGCACGCAGGCATCATTGGTCGAGGTATCACCATCGACAGAGATCCGGTT
Source organism: Gammaproteobacteria bacterium (assembly GCA_015491735.1). Taxonomy (GTDB): domain Bacteria; phylum Pseudomonadota; class Gammaproteobacteria; order Thiohalospirales; family Thiohalospiraceae; genus DRMK01. The sequence goes on along the minus strand of WFVH01000013.1, from coordinate 982 downwards.
GAAGGTGTTGTTCACCGCCGTTTGCAGACAGTGTTGCAGCAGTGGCTGATCCAGCGCCGCATCGGTTGCGACAAACGCGAGCATGGTCGCCATATCGGGGCGAATCATTCCGGCACCCTTGCTGATCCCGGTCACTGTCAGGGTCTCTCCATCGATCTGAACGGTGGTGGACGCCCCTTTCGGCACCGTATCGGTAGTCATGATGCCGTGTGCAGCATCTTCCCACCCTGTCGGGGTGAGTGCCGCGTAAGCCGCTGGCAAGGCGGCCTGGATCCTGCCCACAGCCAGCGGTTCACCGATCACACCGGTGGAAAAAGGTAAAACAGCCTCCTCGGGACAGGCGGCGATCTCCGCCAGTTTCCGGCAACAGGCCCGGGCATCCGCCACCCCCTGGGCGCCGGTGCCGGCGTTGGCGTTGCCGGTGTTGATCAGCAGATAGCGGGGAGCCGTACGGCCCAGGTGCTCACGGGCCACCGTGACCGGCGCGGCGCAAAACAGGTTTCGGGTAAAAACGGCGGCACAGGCCGAACCTTCCGCTGACTCGATGACAACCAGGTCACGCCGTTCCGCCTGCTTGATCCCTGCGCAAGCAGTTCCCAGCCGAATGCCGGCAACCGGATGCATCCGGGGCCACCCCTTGTAAGCAACCGCCATATCACTACTCCATCAACACGATAACGCCCGATTCAGCTGGTCTGTCAGCATTTATGACTGGGTGCAATCACTTACCAACAGCGTAACGACTCAGCACGTTACAGACCCTGATAGTAGTTGTTCAGGTTTTCCCCGCAATGCGCCGGTTCCCAGTCCTCTTTCAAGGTAATAAATCAGGTAACTATTCAGCATAGTATGAAACAAGCCGGTAACTGTTCAGATTGCCCCTGAAATTCGTCAGTTCAAGGCGAAAAATGGGAGTTTACGCGTGTAAATGACCATTTTTCAACGCAGAAATGGCGAATTTCAGGGGTGAGCTGAATAGTTA
>WFVH01000012.1 GCA_015491735.1 Gammaproteobacteria bacterium | reverse complement strand
TGGCGCAGGATTGATCGCAACTTCGACCAGTGCTCGTCACTGAGCATTAATCGGGGCATAAAGCAAACTCTATTGTTGTTTCTGGCGAAACAAATAATACGAGTTTGCTTTTTTATTTCAACACCTTAGAACGAAACGTCAACAGGCCCTAATGCATTCCGTTTCATCCGTATACCCCTCCTATTACCGCTACAACGGCGCAAACAGCTCACGCAGATCGTCCGCGGTGAGTTTCACCTGCTCTTTCTGCTCTCCCGGTGAATAGACGCCGTCCGCCAGGGCCTGTTTTTTTGCCTGCATGGCGAGGATCTTCTCCTCCACCGTATTTTCGGTGATCAGTTTGTAGACGAACACCGCCTTGTCCTGGCCGATGCGGTAGGCGCGGTCGGTGGCCTGGTTCTCCGCCGCCGGATTCCACCAGGGATCGTAGTGGATGACGGTATCCGCCTCGGTGAGATTGAGCCCCACGCCACCCGCCTTGAGGCTGATCAGGAACACCTCGGCCGCGCCGCTTCTGAAACGCTCGATGGCCTCGTCGCGCTTGCGGGTCTGGCCGGTCAGCTTGCTGTAGCGAATCCCGGCTCCGTCCAGCAATTTCTCGATGATGCCCAGCATTTTGGTGAACTGGGAGAACAGCAGTACCCGCCGCCCCTCTTCGACCATTTCGGGCAGCATCTGCATCAGCAGCTCCAGCTTGGCGGACTCCTTGACGTTTCTGGCCTGTTTCAGTGACAGCAGGCCGGGATCGCAGCAGGTCTGGCGCAGCTTGAGCAGCGCGTCGAGAATGGTGATGTGGCTGCGCGCCAGTCCCTTGGCGGCGATGGCGCTGCGCACCCTTTTCTCCATGGCGATGCGGATGCTCTCGTACAGGGCGGCCTGACGGCTCTCCAGGCTGACGGTGCGGATGATCTCGCTCTTCTCCGGCAGCTCCCGGACCACCTCTGCCTTGGTGCGGCGCAGCATGAACGGAGCGACCCGCCGCGCCAGCCGCACGCGCCGCTCCTCGTCCCCCTGCTTCTCGATGGGGGTGCGGAACAGCTGTTTGAACTGGCGGGCATCGCCCAGAAAACCCGGCATGAGAAAGTCGAACAGCGCCCACAGCTCTCCCAGGTGGTTCTCCATGGGGGTCCCGGTCAGGCAGAGACGGTGGCGGGCCTGGATGCGGCGCACCACCTGCGCCGCCTTGGCGCGGGGGTTCTTGATGGTCTGGGCCTCGTCCAGCACCAGGTAGTGGTAGTTACGGGCCAGCAGCCGCTCCTCGTCCCGCGCCAGCAGCGGGTAGGTGCTGAGCAGCAGGTCGTACCGGTCCATCTCGTCGAACCGCTGGTGCCGCTCCGGTCCCTGCAGGATCAGCACCTTGAGCCGGGGAGTGAACTGCTCCGCCTCGCGGCGCCAGTTGCTCATCAGGCTGGTGGGGGCGATGATCAGGCAGGGCTTGTCCATCCGGCCGCGCTGTTTCTCCAGCAGCAGATGGGCCAGGGTCTGCACCGTCTTCCCCAGCCCCATGTCGTCCGCCAGGATCCCCCCGAAGCCGTATTCGCGCAGGAACTGCAGCCAGTTGAGCCCCTGCTGCTGGTATTCGCGCAGGGTGGCGCGCAGCCCGCGCGGGGGTTTGAGCGAGCGGATCCCCTGAAAGTCGTTGAGCTTTCTGCCCAGCTTGCGCAGGGCGCTGCCGCCGCGCCAGTGCAGATCGGTGGCGCTGTTCTGCTCCAGCTCGGCCAGCCGCCCGGCATCGAAACGGGACAGGCGCAGGGCGCCGTTTCCATCCAGCGTGTCACGGTCGTACAGCTCGTAGAGGATGTCGAGCACCGGCCGAATCTGGGCGCTGGGGACCGCCAGGTATTCGCTCTCCCCTACCGGCAGGGTCAGGGTCTCCGGCAGCTGGTCAGGCTCGTAGCTGTCGAGAACCCGGGCTATCAGCGGCAGCAGCGGTTGCCGGCGGCCGCCGATCTCCACGTCGAAGCGGAGATCGAACCAGTCGTGGTCATCATCGATCTCCACCTCCCAGTCGCTGTTCTGGTGGAACTGTATCCGGAAGCTGTCGTCCGTCTCCACCTGCCACCCCTCCGCCTGCAGCTGCGGAATCGTGGTGGTGAGAAAAAGGTGCCAGCGGGCGGCGGCATCCATCAGGCTGCGCTCGGCCATGCTCAGGAACAGGAGATCGCCGCCCTCCCGGCTCTCCCTGGCCTCGAACCCCAGCTCCTGGAGGCGCTGGATGGCGGCGCCCTCCGCCGCCGCGTCACGCCACACGCGCACCAGTTTGTCGCCGGCGACGATATTCTGCACCTCCGTGAGCGGCAGGACGCGGGTTTCATGTCCCTGGTAGAGGAACCGCAGCCGCAGCAGATGGTAGCGGTGCCCCTCGTCGCTCATCTCGCCCGACAGCAGCAGCGCCGGCCGCGGCGGCTGGCCGGCTACCTCGATCATCTCCATCTGCCGGGGTGGCGGCAGCGGCGTGGCCGGCAGCTTCTGCAGCAGGCGGGCGCTGAATTCGGCCACCCGTTCGGCCGGGATGGTGGGTTGCTGCAGCAGTTTCGCCAGTTGCGGCCGGGAGTAGGGGACGCCGGTAAGCGGGCCGATGGTGGCGCTCTCTCCCTCCTCCAGATAGAGCGGCGGCGTGGTCAGCAGCGGTTCACCGCCGCCTGCCACCTTTACCTCCAGGGTGGCGTTGTCCTGCTCGTCGCGCCGCCAGCCCAGCTCCAGACTGCGCTCCTCGCCGGCCTGCACGGGGGGAGCGTCGATATGGCGCCAGTGGCAGCGGCCGGTCTGTATCATTTTGGACAGGGCCACGAATCCGGCATCGCCCTCGATGATGGTTTCGTACCAGCTATTCTCGCTGCTGATGTCCAGCAGCTTGCCAATCTCCAGATCGACGGGCTGCAGATATTTGCCGGGGGGGTAGTAGCTATCGACGATGTTGTTCAAGCGGACGGTTCGTCCTTTTCCAAAACCGCCCTTTTTGAGGCGGCGGCTGACCTGAAACTCCACTTTCAGCCTGCCGGGCCGAGCGGATGACTGGAGGATGTAGAGCAGAAACTGCTGACCGGGCTGCTCCTGCCGCTGCTCATCCGACGCGCCGGCAAACTCATCCAGCCAGGCCAGGCAGTCGCTGCCGGCCACTCCGCTCCTCGCCGGTGCAGAGAAGAAATCCCGCTGATACGCCAGCACGGCGGCCACCATATGCTTGCAGTTGAAGTGCACCGGGCAGCTGCAGATGCCGTGGATATCCACATAATCGTGATCCAGCCACTTGATCTGGATGCGTTGCTGATAGATGTTTCTGCCACGCCCCTGGACGGTTGCACTCAGAACGGCCGAGCTGTCGTCCTCCTCTTCGACCTGCAGCGTAACCACCCGGCCCTGCTCAAAATAGCGCTTGCCCCGTGCGTAGTAGCTGCTGGAGACATTGCTGCTTATGTCTCCCCTCCTGAGCCGTTTCATCCTCTCTCCACTGTAACTACTCCAGAAACGAGGCTACCACAGCTGTCCACGCCGCGGCGACATTCTCCCGCCGGTAACCACCGCCACCCAGGCCGACAATGCGCCCCTGACAGAGTGAATCCGCCAGGGCGCACAGGCTGCGTGCCGCGTGGCGGTGGGACTGTGCCGTATAACGCAGGTGGGTCAACGGATCGCCGGCGATGCTGTCGGCGCCGCACTGCATGAGGATGAACTCCGGTTGCGCCTGCCGGATGAAGCTCTCCACCTGCGGCCATGCAGCCAGAAACGCATTGTCATCCGCGCCCGGCGGCAGGGGGATATTGAGCTTGCTGCCCTGCGCCGGCCCCTTGCCGCTCTCCGAGGCGGAGCCGCTGCCGGGGAACAGGTAGCGGCCATCCTCGTGGATGTCGGCGAAGATCAGATCCGGATCCTCCTCGAAGGCATAGAACACCCCGTCGCCGTGATGGGCGTCGATATCCACATAGGCGATGCGCCGGATTTGGAACTCGCGGCGCAGAAACTCCACCGCGATGGCGCAGTCGTTGAACACGCAGAATCCGGACGCCCGGTCCCGGTGGGCATGGTGCAGCCCGGCGATGGGGACGAAGGCGCGCCGGCAGCACCCCTCCATCACCCGCCGCAGCGCGTCGGTCACCGCGCCCACCACGGTGGCCGCCGCCTCATAGACGCCGGGAAAGGCGGGGGTGTCGCCGGAGTCCAGATAACCCTCTCCCAGCGCCGACAATCGCCTGACCCGCTCCACGTAGCCGGAGGTGTGGAAATACTCGATGATCTCCCGCCCCGCGGTGGGCGGATGGCGCACCTGCGCCCGCTCATGCAGGTCCGCCGCCAGCAGCGCCTCGCGGAACGCATCCATCCGCCAGGGGCCGAACGGATGGCCTTCCGGAAAGCCGTAGCCGCCCAGGCGCTTATCCATGTAGATGCACAGCGCGGCGCCGGCGGATCCCTTTGCGCGGTTAGGAGCCACAACCGAATTCGGCGCTGCAGCCGTACTTGAATGGCCGCCGTTCATCGTCCGGGTTCTGCTCCCGCGCCCGGTGGATGACGGCGCGGATCCCGCTCTCCGCCGCATCCCCCACCGTGAACATGGGCACCCCGAGCTCCTCCTCCAGCTCCTCGATGCGGCGGATGTCCTCTTCGGAGAGCCGGCACAGCTCGGCAGCGCTGCTGTTGATGCAGGGGGCGCATTCACTGCAGCCGGCGGGGAGGGTCAGGCCGGTGGCGGAGAACAGCCGCTCCAGCTCGCTGTCATCGGTGTCGAACAGGGGGTGCCAGACGCGGCGCCCGCCGTGATATTCCGACTCCTCGACAAACTCCGGCACCTGTTTCTCGAAGCTCTCCCCGCCGGCGCCCCTGGCCAGCAGCAGGGTGGCGCGGCAATCGGCGTCGATCTCGTCCAGCCATTGCAGCAGGGTGATCCCTTTCAGGTGCAGGCTGCACCACTGGTGTTTCCGGGACGGGAAGCCCCGCTTGATGTCCATCAGATCCGCGAAGGTGACCCGCGAGGCGAGCCGCTGGACCCGGAACCCCCTGCCGCGGCAGAACCGCTCCGCCGCGGAGACGAACTCCAGCCACCCCTGCGCCGACCATCCGGTATCCACGTAGCAGACGGTGACCTCCGGCAGGTTCCGTTCGGCGGCCCACTGGATCAGGGCGAGGGATTTGCTGCTGTAGTTGCTGATAATGATGTGCATGAGGATCTGGTTGCCAAGCCGGGTTAATAGTGGATGATTGGGACAATCCGGGCGGGTAACTATTCAGCATAATATGAAACAAGCCAGTAACTGTTCAGATTGCCCCTGAAATCCGTCAGTTAAAGGCGAAAAATGGGAGTTTACGCGTGTAAATGACCATTTTTCAACGCAGAAATGGCGGACTTCAGGGGTGAGCTGAATAGTTACCCGGGCGGTTGCCATAACATAAAGTATTACAAGTCACTGAGTCGTTGCCAACAGGGATTATACTGTTTCCGGCCGTTTTGCTCATTTCCTGGTAGTATTTGGTGGTTCTTATCCTTCCCCAGGTTCGTAAACGGTTCACGCGGTTTCTCGACTCCCAGCGGCCTGTCTTCTGGAATCAAATGGTCAGGGATTTCAAGAACAGGCTGGCCCGGCGGTGCCGCTTTTTGTCCATGGAGTAACCATCGCCTGAACGCTGCGCCTTGGTCCAGCTTGTTCCTGCGCCTTGAATGCGGCAGGGTTTGTGGCCACGAATAAAAGCGGTTGGATGCAGGGACTGGCTGAGCCGTTACCGCCTGTCAATCTCTTCGTTTTGTGGCAGGACCGGTTTCTGTCCGCTTCAGCAGGTAGAACATCAGCAGTAGCAATGTCCACACTCCTGACGATCCTCCTCCTGACGATCTTCCTCTTGGCGACTCTGAGGTGGCCTCCTGTTGCGACGGGCTTTTCGGGAGGGAGGGTTCATCAGCCCCGGCCCGCAGGGTGATGACAACCGTTGCGCTTGCCGTTCCTCCGTTGCCATCGGTAATGTTATAGCGGAATCTGTCCTCGCCGGAGAACTCACGCGGAGGGGTATAGGTGATGGCGCCGCTGCCGGACAGAACCACACTGCCTCCCTTGCTGCTGATTTCAGTGACGCTGTCGATGCGCAGCGTATCGCCATCGGGATCGCTGTCATTCTCCAGCAGATCGGTAAGAGTCAGCGGCTGATTTTCCCGGGTAGCCCTCCTGTCGTTCTGCGCTACGGGGTTCTGGTTAGGCGGAGGGGTCACCATCAACGCCTTGTTGGCGCTGCCCCGGGCCAGGTCGTTTGCCCCGGAGATATCGCCATTAACCTGTATCGCCGCTGCTGCTGTTGCCTTGATTTTCAACGCAATCTGCTTTGCCGCTCCGTTTTTGCCCAGTTTCCCCAGGCTGCAATACAGGGTGTCGGCCTGTGGTTTCCGGCAGCTGTTGTCCAGGGACAGAATCTCTACTTCCGACGCTCCCTGAACAAAACTCAATATGATCCCGATGTCGTCCAAATCGACCGGTGCGGGGTTGGAGACGGTGACGGTATAGGTGATTTCATCGCCGGGATGGAGCGGTTCCGGGTTGCTTTCGATATCGACTGCCAACCTGGCCTTGACGGATACAGTGACGGTTCCCCTGACCGGCTCGTTATATCCGTCGCTGACCAGATAGGTGAAACTGTCGCTGCCAATGTAGTCGGTGGGGGGGGTATAGATAACGGCATCGCTGGAGCTGTAAACTACTGTTCCGCCAGCCTGGGAGGTCGGGTTGCTACCCGTGATGCTCAGCGCATCGTTGTTGGGATCACTGACGCTTTCCAGAAGGTTATCGATTCGCACGGCAGTATTGACGGCGGCTTCCATCGCCACTGCTTTGGCGACCGGTGGCCTGTTGATGGAAATGACGCGTTTTCCGGACGCGTTATCGGCGGCGTTTCTCTCCAGGTAGGTGGTTGCCAATGCCTCAATGGAAAAATCGCTTTTACTGTCTGGGGGGGCCATGATGTCAATATCGATAGTGCGGAGTCCACCCTTTCCGGGAAGGGTTCCCAGTATGCACTCAAGCTGTTTCGTGGCGCCGTTTTTCTCATCCGCTTTTTTCGCGCCCGCCGGTGCGCAGGATTCCCCCGAGAAGGTAGCGTCAGTGGGAATGGTCAGTAGCAGTTTTGTTTCAGGCGCCTCCGCCATCCCGCCGTTCTGCACGGTTATCGGGTAGTCAAGCCAGTTTCCCGGAAGCACCGGTTCCGGAGCGCTCCTGGCGCTCAGCCGCAGATCCGGGAGCTGGATTGGGCGGGGGGTAAACATGCCGTTCACATCAAGTATGCCGTATCCGTACAGATCATCACGGCCGGGTTCTCCTGAATCACGGCTGGCGCTTAGCAATTTCAGCCGTAGATCCTTGTTGTCTGGCACACCGTCCCTGTTGAGATCGCCAACCCCGGTGGACAGAATCAGCGCGGCCACGCCAGCGGCATGAGGTGCTGCCTGAGAGGTTCCGGAAACCACCCCGTAACTGCCGCCTGGTTTGGTAGAGTAGATCGCCGTCCCCGGTGCCGACAACTCGATCTCCCTGCCTCGTGCAGTATAGAAAGTGGCATTGTCTCTCCGGTTCGTTGCCCCTACCGCAATGACCGAGTCGTACGCCGCCGGGTAGTCCACCACCCCCCGCTCGCTGTTGCCTGCCGCCGCAATAATGAGAACGCCTGCCTGGTAGGCGGCATCACAAGCTCTCTTGAGTATTCCGTTACCGGGGCCGCCCATACTGATGTTTACGATATCGATATCGTGGTCCACAGCCCATTGAAGCGCCGCCACCATCCTGCCGATTGAGGAGGCACCGTTGCTGTCCATTATCTTCAGTGCATAGAGAGAGGCCTCCGGAGCGACACCGGCAACGCCCTGGCCATTCACCCGTGCGGCGATGATTCCCGCCACCAGTGTCCCGTGGCCGCGGAGACTGTCATCAACGGGATCGTCATCGTTGTTTACGAAGTCGTAGCCGCCTCGATAGTTCCCTTTCAGTTCCGGGTGGTTGTAGTCGATGCCGGTGTCGATGACAGCGATCTTCACCCCGGCGCCGGTAATCCCCTGGCTGTGGGCGCTGCCGGCCGAGATGCGTTGCACACCCCAGCTTCTCTGGTACTCATCGACGCTCGCCGCGACGTTGCTCCAGGCTGGATTCTCCACGGGCAAGGGGGAGGGGGGAGGAAGTGGTTTGTCCTCTTCTATGTAGTCGATTCCGGGGTGGATCCTCAGTTCGGGGATCGCTCTGTCGGGGAGTTTCGCCAGCAGGGCATAAATCAGCTCGAATTCGTGCTCGATGGTGCCGCCTTTGCGCGTGATCAGTTGCCGTTCACTCTCACCGATAGCGCCATGAAAACCAACGATGACGGTTTTCTCTGCCGGAGCGGCCAGTAACGGAAAACACAACAGCAGTGAAAACAGCAGCCGAATTATAATCGAAGGCGCCACGTCAGCATGCATGGGTCATCTCTCTGGTTTGCGTTATTATTAGTTATTGGTAACTATTCAGCATAGTATAAAACAAGCCGGTAACTGTTCAGATTGCCCCTGAAATTCGTCAGTTCAAGGCGAAAAATGGGAGTTTACGCGTGTAAATGACCATTTTTCAACGCAGAAATGGCGGATTTCAGGGGTGAGCTGAATAGTTA
>WFVH01000011.1 GCA_015491735.1 Gammaproteobacteria bacterium | reverse complement strand
AGGCGGAGAAGTGCATGATTGCAAAACGGCCCCGTTGTTAATCGACAGGCTTCCAGTGGCGCAAGCGGTTGTGGCAGATAAGGGCTATGACAGCGACGCGTTGCGGGAACAAATTAGAACGAAAGGAGCCATCCCTGTGATCCCGAAAAAACGTAATTCAACGGCAACTATTCAGCATCGTATGAAACAAGCCGGTAACTGTTCAGCTCACCCCTGAAATTCGTCAGTTCAAGGCGAAAAATGGGAGTTTACGCGTGTAAATGACCATTTTTCAACGCAGAAATGGCGGATTTGAGGGGCGAGCTGAATAGTTACATTCAACGAAAGGCAACGAAGAGATGGACTGGTGTTTATACAAATATCGCCACCTGGTTGAGAACGCCTTTGTACGTTTTAAACATTTTCGGTCAATCGCTACACGATATGACAAATTGAAGAGAAACTATCACAGTATGGTTGCATTGGCCTGCGGATTCTTATGGCTACCAATGTGAAACGTCAACAGACCCTAACACAAATCAAATATCAAACCGCGGATTCAACTCGCTAGTGCAACTCTGACTGACGGTTGTAGGGCAAGCTGCGGTAGGACGTAGGTTGTTGATCGCCGCTACCGGAGAGCTTTTGGCTGTTGCCGCTGTAGGGATAGTTGCAATTGATCCTGCTGCCCGGCACAGATCTTGGGTCGATCCGGGAAGGCGACGGCTATTCTGCTGATGGGGGTGGCGGCGCTATCACTTCACGGCTGCCATTGGATTGCATGGGACTTACGATCCCGCTGCTCTCCATCTCTTCGATCAGTCTGGCGGCGCGGTTGTAACCGATCTTGAGGCGGCGCTGTACGCTGGAGATGGATGCGCGGCGGGTTTCGGTAACAATGGCAACAGCCTGATCATAGAGTGGATCAGCGTCATCGCTGCCTCCGTTGCTGCTCTCTCCCGGAAACAGTTCACCGCTTTCGCCTGAGCCACTCAATATTTCATCGTTGTACTGCGGCCTCCCTTGCTGCTTCAGTACTTCAACGACCTTGTGGACCTCTTCATCGGAGACAAAAGCGCCATGTACACGCTCGGGCATGCCCCGTCCGGGCGGCAGATAGAGCATGTCGCCGTGCCCGAGCAGATGTTCTGCACCCATCTGATCGAGAATGGTGCGCGAATCGATGCGTGATGAGACCTGAAAGGCGATTCGGGTAGGGATGTTGGCCTTGATCAATCCGGTAATGACATCCACCGATGGGCGTTGCGTAGCCAGAATCAGATGTATCCCCGCTGCTCGGGCCTTTTGCGCCAGGCGGGCGATCAGCTCCTCAACCTTTTTGCCCACTACCATCATCATATCGGCCAGTTCGTCGATAATGACGACCAGATAGGGCAGCTCCTCCAGCAATTCCGCCTCCTGTTCCAGTTCCGGATTGAACAGGGGATCAGAAATGGGTTCACCGGCGGCAAGGGCCTCTTTGACCTTGCGATTATAGCCACCGATGTTGCGTACCCCCAGGGCAGCCATCAACCGGTAGCGCCGCTCCATCTCCGCAACACACCAGCGCAGTGCGTTGGTTGCCTCCTTCATGTCGGTAACGACCGGTGCCAGCAGGTGTGGAATTCCTTCATATATCGACAGTTCGAGCATTTTGGGATCGATCATGATCAGCCGGACCTCCCGGGCGGTCGAGCGGTAGAGCAGCCCCAGAATCATCGCATTGACGGCGACAGATTTGCCCGAGCCGGTGGTGCCGGCCACCAGCAGATGCGGCATTTTCGCCAGATCGGCCACAACGGGCTTGCCGCTGATACCCTTGCCCAGCGCGACGGTCAGCGGGGAGTTGGCTTTGTCGTACTGCTCCGATCGCAAGACTTCGGAGAGATAGACCGTCTCCCGCTGCTCATTGGGAATTTCCAGCCCGATAGTGGTCTTGCCAGGAATCACCTCGACCACGCGCACGCTCATCACAGAGAGTGAGCGGGCCAGGTCTCTGGACAAATTGGCGATCTTGCTGGATTTCACTCCCGGGGCGGGTTCCAGTTCAAAACGGGTGATGACCGGGCCGGGATGGACGGCAACCACCTCCGCTTCGACTCCAAAATCCTGCAGTTTCAGTTCAACCTGCCTCGAAATGGCTTCAAGCGCCTGTTTGGATAGCTGTTTGCCACTGGTGACCGCGGGGTCGAGCAATGTGAGTGGCGGCAGGTTTTCACTGGAGTGGGTGGGGAACAAGGATACCTGGCGCTCCTGCTCCGAGCGTTTGCTGGCAGCGATTTTTGCGGGTGGGTTTTCTATACGGGGCGGTTTGCGTCTGGCAAGTTTTTTCCTCTCCGTATCGACCAGTTGGGCACGTTGCTGGCGTTTGCGCCTCCCCTCACTGAGATCCCGGAGCCGGTGGAGTTGCTGTATTGACCAGTCGATTATTCCCAGTACCCGGCCGCCGGTCTCATCCATCAGCCAGAGCCAGGAGACACCGGTAAACAGTGGAATCCCCGTGAGAAACAGTGCCAGCAGAAACAGTGTGGCGCCAAGGAAGTTGAACAGGCCTACCAACCCGCCACCAACAGCGCTTCCCAGTATGCCTCCGGCATTGGTCGGCAGGCCGAGAGCGGGATCGGTGAAGTGGAGAGTGGCCAGACCGGCGCCGCCAATCAGTGTCAACAGGAAACCCAGCAGGCGGAACCCGGCATTTTGCAGGTTCAGGGTTTCGCTTCCGTCGCGGCGGGAAAAAAGCAGCCAGCCCGCATAGGCGATCAATGCGGGGATCAGGTAAGCCAAATAACCAAACAAATAGAGGGTTACATCTGCAAACCAGGATCCTGCGACCCCTCCGGCGTTACGGATTCCCCCTAAAGAACTGCTCCGGGACCAACCGGGATCCGCCGGATGATAGGTTACCAGGGAAAGCAGCAGATAAAGGGCAATCGCACCAAAGGCAACCAGCGCCCCCTCCCTTAGCCCCCGGGACACATGCCTCGACAGCGGTGCTCTCTTTTTTTTCTTGATACTTGCCTGTGCCACTTACAACCTGCCCAGTGTTATGAAATCCTGTATTATACTGGTTTGACAGTTTTTTGCTCCGTACTATATTCAACTTTGGGAGTTTGACTACAATGAGTGAAACCAAGCATTGCCGCCTTCTCGTTCTTGGCTCCGGTCCCGCCGGGTATACCGCGGCCATCTATGCAGCAAGGGCCAATCTCGAACCGGTGCTGATTACGGGAATGGAGCAGGGTGGGCAGCTTACCACGACGACGGAAGTTGATAACTGGCCGGGAGATGCGGACGGTGTTCAAGGGCCGGAGCTGATGGAGCGCATGCGCAAGCATGCAGAACGGTTCCATACAGAAATCATAGTTGACTACATCAGTGAGGTGGCCTTGTCTGAAAGCCCCTTCTCGCTTACCGGTGACAGCGGTGCGGTATACACTTGCGATGCACTGATCATAGCGACCGGCGCCTCTGCCATGTATCTGGGACTCGATTCCGAGGAGGCTTTCAAAGGGCGGGGCGTGTCCGCCTGCGCCACTTGCGACGGATTTTTCTACAAGGGGCAGGATGTCGCCGTGGTTGGTGGAGGCAGCACAGCCGTGGAGGAGGCGCTCTATCTGTCCAATATTGCCCGGCATGTGACGGTGGTGCATCGCCGGGATGCGTTGCGGGCAGAAAAGATTCTTGCCGATCAACTGATGGAGAAGGCTGCCGGTGGCAATGTCACCATGGAGTGGAACCAGGTGGTGGATGAGGTGCTGGGGGACGAGTCCGGTGTCACCGGGTTGCGCCTGAGGAGCACGAAGGATGAAAGTACCAAGGAGATTTCGGTGCATGGTGTATTCATCGCCATTGGTCATCGCCCCAATACCCGGATGTTCGAAGGTCAACTGGAGATGGACCATGGTTACATCCGTACTGAGAAGGGCGGAGGAGCCAACGCCAGCGCCACCAGTGTTCCCGGCGTGTTTGCGGCGGGCGATGTGGCCGATCCCGTCTATCGGCAGGCCATCACCTCTGCCGGGGCCGGCTGCATGGCGGCGCTGGATGCGGAACGTTATCTGGATAATCTGGCAGCTTCGCAAAAAAAGCTCTCTTGACGGCTCCCTACTGGATTGAAACGGATGGCCCGGTCGATCAGTTTCCCGATGTGGCGCTGGCCCTGCGGGATCCTGACGGCCTGCTTGCGGTGGGCGGGGATCTGTCTCCCGCGCGTATTATTACGGCATACCGGCAGGGTGTTTTCCCCTGGTACAGTGAGGGCCAGCCTATCTTGTGGTGGTCTCCCGATCCCCGTTCAGTGCTGTTTCCCGAACATCTGAAGATTTCTCGCAGTCTGCGCAAGACACTGAAAAAAAACCGTTTCAGAGTAACCATTGATGAGGCGTTTCGACAGGTCATCGAGGGTTGTGCCGCGCCACGCAAAGGAGAGGGCACCTGGATCACGCCGGAGATGAAACGAGCCTACCAGCAGTTGCATAAGACAGGGACAGCTCACTCGGTGGAGTGCTGGGAGGGTGGCGAGCTGGTGGGGGGACTCTACGGAATAGCCATTGGGCGGGTTTTCTTTGGCGAATCGATGTTCAGCCGGCGCAGTGATGCCTCCAAAGTGGCGTTTGTTCATCTGGTAGAGATGTTGCAGAGCTGGGATTTTGGACTGATTGATTGCCAGGTTGCCACCCCGCATCTGGCTTCGCTGGGCGCAGTCTCCATTCCCCGCATGTCGTTTGTCAGGATGCTTGAAAAAATGTGCGCCGAGGCGGGCCGGGAGGGAAGCTGGTCTTTCCCGCCCCCTAGTACGCGTTTTTGTCCCTGAAGATCTTGGCAATGGTCAATATGATGATTTTCAGATCGAACCACAACGACCAGTGCTCGATGTAGTAGAGATCGTACTCGATTCGTTTGTTTAAATCGGTATCGCCACGCCAGCCGTTGATTTGGGCCCAGCCGGTAATACCCGCTTTTACCAGATGTTTCTGCATGTAGAGCGGGATTTCGTCTTTGAATTTTTCGACGAATACCGGGCGTTCCGGCCGGGGTCCGACGATGGACATCTCTCCTTTCAATACATTGATAAACTGAGGCAGCTCATCCAGACTGGTGCGGCGCAGGAAGGCGCCAAATTCGGTAGCCCGGGCTTCTCCGGGTTTGGCCCAAACGGCTCCGGTCTCTCTCTCCGCCTCCACCGGCATGGAGCGGAACTTGAGCATATTAAACGGCTTTCCATTCCAGCTGACCCGAATCTGACGGTAGAATACCGGGCCGGGGGAGCTGCGTTTTACGCCGATGGCGCACCAGATCATGATGGGGCTGGCAAGCAGGAGGATGGTGAGCGCCAGTGTTTTGTCTTCCAGCGCCTTGATGAACCGGTTGATTCCCCGCATGGGGGATTCGGTAAGATTCAGGATAGGCAGACCTGCGATCTCCGCGATGGAGTGATTGATAAGACGAAAACCGAAAATATCAGGTACGAAACGAATGGTCAGGGTGCTATGCCGCAGGTCATGAAGAATCTGTTTTATCCGTTTTTCCGCCGGGAACGGCAGTGCCAGCCAGACCTCGTCTATCGCTTCGGTTTCGATGAGTGTGAGCAGTTGGGGGATACCGCATTTCACTTCGATCCCGCTGATAGAGGTTCCGCACAGTTGTTTGTCGTCGTCGATGAAAGCGACGATATCCAGGCCGGTCCAGGGTGCCTCCTGGATACGCCCCGCGACATCACGGCCGAGATTCCCCGCGCCAACGATGACGATGCGCCGGTGGTTCCACCCTTGCCGCCGCATGATGCGCAGGATCTGCGCCAGCGCCAGCCGGAACAGCAACAGCAGCCCCCACGTGGTAACACACCAAATTGCCAGCCACTGCCGGGAGAAGGTAGCACTGGTTTTCGTCAAAAAGGCGATTACGATCAAGAACAGCAGTACGCTTAACCAGGAGACGCTGATCATGCGCAACTGGAACAGCCGGCTTTTCCCCCGCCAGGAGTGGTACATGCCAAAGCGGGAAAAAACGACCGCTGTCAGCAGCGCCGCCAGCAGAACGGCTACGCTGTAGTTCGGGTGTAACGGCCATTCGCCAAAACGCAGGCAGAAGGCCAGCACCCCTCCCAGCGCCACGGCCAATATATCCAGCAGGCGCATGATGCTGGATAGTGTGGAAGGGTGTTGTTTCATCAGTCCGCTGGGAAGCACAATCCTTTAACCCCGGATGAGTGGCTCAGGCCAGCTGACGCAGCACATAGTGCAAAATGCCGCCATGCCGATAATATTCGGCTTCCTGCGGGGTGTCGATACGCACCCTGGCGGTAAAGGTCGTGCATTTGCCGTTACTGTCACTGGCGGTGACAGAAACCGTTTTGGCCGGGCTGTCACCCAGCCCGGTAATGTCATAACGCTCCCGGCCGGTAAGCCCCAGCGCGCTGGCGCTCTCTCCCTCCTGAAACTGCAGCGGCAGGATGCCCATGCCGATCAGGTTGGAGCGATGGATACGTTCGTAGCTTTCGGCAATTACCGCCTGTACACCCAGCAGGCATGGGCCTTTGGCCGCCCAGTCACGGGAGGAGCCGGAGCCGTACTCTTTACCGGCAATGATGATCTGCGGGGTTCCTTCTTGCTGATATCTCATTGCCGCATCATAGATGAACATCTGCTCGCCGCCGGGCTGGTGACAGGTGACCCCCCCCTCCGTACCGGGCACCAGCAGGTTGCGCAGGCGGATATTGGCAAAGGTGCCGCGCATCATCACCTCGTGATTGCCACGCCGTGAACCGTAGGAGTTGAAATCGGCGGGTTGTACGCCGCGTTCGCGCAGATACCTGCCAGCGGGGCTGTCCGGCTTTATCGCCCCGGCGGGGGAGATGTGATCGGTGGTTACCGAGTCCCCCAGCAGCGCCAGCACCCGCGCCCCTGTGATATCGGTAACGGCGCCGGGTTCCCTTGTCATTCCTTCGAAGAAAGGCGGGTTCCGCACATAGGTGGAGTTGTCCGACCAGTCGAACAGTTTGCCGGTGGGTGATTCCAGTGTTTTCCAGCGCTCGTCACCCTGAAACACATCTGCGTACGTCTGGCTGAATCCTTCCGCCTTGAGTCCGGCATTGATGGCCTGCTGAATCTCCTGCTGACTGGGCCAGATGTCTTTCAGGTAGACCGCGTTTCCCTGGCTGTCTCTACCCAGTGGGCTGTTGTAGAGATCGATATCCATTCGACCGGCAAGGGCGTAGGCGACCACCAGGGGGGGGGAGGCCAGGTAGTTCATCTGGATTTCGGAGTGGATGCGTCCTTCAAAATTCCGGTTTCCGGACAGCACCGAGCAAACCACCAGATCGTCATTGCGAATCGCGTCACTGATCGGCTCCGCCAGCGGGCCGGAGTTGCCGATACAGGTGGTGCAGCCGTAGCCTACCACATGGAAGCCGAGGGACTCCAGCGGACTCATCAAACCGGCCCGCCGCAGATAGTCGGTCACTACACGGGAACCGGGACCCAGTGAGGTTTTCACCCACGGTTTGACCCCTAACCCTTTTTCCAGCGCCTTTTTCGCCACCAGCGCGGCACCCAGCATGACGGAGGGGTTGGAGGTGTTTGTGCAGGAGGTGATTGCGGCAATGACCACCATGCCATCATTGAGATAGAATTTTTCGCCGTTGTACTCCACCTGAATCCGGCCGCGATGTTCCCCCTGGCGCTCGACGCCGACTGCGGTATGCCCCCCTTCGTCGCTGAACCGATCGATATCGAGCATGTCCTTTGGCAGCAGACCGTTCTTCTCCAGCAGCGCATTGATGGTGGTGCGAATGCTGGATTTGGCGGTACGCAGTGTCAGCCGGTCCTGCGGACGGTGCGGGCCGGCCAGGCTTGGCTCGATACGTTCCAGATCGATTTCAATCACGTCACTGTATGCTGCCTGGGGTGTACCGGAGCCGCGGAACAGCCCTTGCTCTTTGGCATAGGCCGCGATTAACGCCACCTGCTGCTCACTGCGCCCGGTAAGACGAAAATAGTCCAGTGTTTCCTCATCGATTGGGAAAATGCCGCAGGTGGCGCCGTACTCCGGCGCCATGTTGGCGATAGTGGCGCGATCCGCCAGTGGCAGGTGATCCAGCCCCGGGCCAAAAAATTCCACGAATTTGCCCACCACGCCATAATGGCGCAGCACCTCTACCACGGTCAGCACCAGATCCGTGGCGGTGGTGCCTTCGGGCAGTCTGCCGTCGAGGCGCACACCGATCACCTGCGGAATCAGCATGGAAACCGGCTGGCCCAACATGGCGGCCTCCGCCTCGATGCCGCCCACACCCCAGCCCAGCACCCCCAGGCCGTTGATCATGGTGGTGTGGGAGTCGGTTCCCACCACGGTATCCGGATAGGCCTGCACCGTGCCGTCCTGCTCCTGGGTAAAGACGCCACGGGCCAGGTACTCCAGATTGACCTGATGCACGATTCCTGTCTCCGGCGGCACCACCCGGAAGTTGGAGAAAGCCTGCTGCCCCCATTTCAGAAAGCTGTAGCGCTCCTGGTTACGCTGGTACTCCAGTGCCTCGTTACAGGCAAATGCGTCGCTGCTGCCGGCCCTGTCCACCTGAACCGAGTGATCGATGACCAGCTCCGCGGGTTGCAGCGGGTTTATCTTCTGCGGATCGCCACCCAGTTTGCACATGGCATCCCGCATCGCGGCCAGATCCACCACAGCTGGCACGCCGGTAAAATCCTGCATCAATACCCGCGCCGGGCGGTAGGCGATTTCGCAGCTTGGCTCCGCCTGCGGATCCCAGTTGGCCAGAAAACGGATATCATCCGCTGTCACGGTAACCCCGTCTTCATGGCGCAACAGGTTTTCCAGCAGGATTTTCAGGGAATAGGGTAACCGGGCGCTGTTGGCTACGGTATCGAGTCGAAAAATTTCGTAGTCGGTATCGTTGACCTTCAGTGTGGATCGGGCTTTAAAGCTGTTCGTCATTGGGGGGATGGACTCCTTTATATAATACTGTAATTGTCTAAGTATACTGGTTCTGCAAAAATGCTGTGGCTTCTTGTATGAAGCGTTTGCGCTGCAGCAGAATCTGCCAGCGGCTGCCGCCGCACTGCGCCCACAGCACCGCGGAGCGCATGGCGGCGAGCAGCAGGGCGCGTACCGTACTGGCGTTTTCCGGGTTGGCAAGATGTCCCTGCTCGCCGCTGACGATGATGCGTGGCGTCAGCGTGCTGATGGTGTCACTGTAGATACCGGCCAGGCTGGCTATGATATTGCTGTGTGGCAGAGGGTAGTGTTCCGTCTGCCTGCGCGCTCTCTCGATACCCTCGGAGATGGCCTGCAGCAGCGCCGGTTTGCGGATGAGCTTGCGCTCCAGATGCAGTATATTGATCAGATAGCGGGTCAGCTCCGGATCCGGGTTTTTGTCGAGCTGCCGGGTAACCGTCTCCAGCCCGCTTTTCAGATTGGAGTGGCTGCCATAAACTGCCAGAGTATCAGGTGGATCGGTAACGAACAGGGTATCCAGAACGACCTTCAACTCATCCGGATCGATGTTGCCGCGGCGTGCTACCCGCTGAACCAGCCCGCATGCCTGATACATCCCGGCCAGCGCCAGGGTTCTGTCACTGAATTTGCTCAAAACTGCTACTCCAGAAAGTTGACTGGCGGGGCATTCGTTTCATCGATGACAGCGCCACCAAGACAGACCGCGCCGAGATAAAATACGATGGACTGTCCCGGTGTCGCCGCCAGTTGCGGTTGATCGAAAACAACCTCGCAACGATCGCCGTCGAGCCGCGTGATGATACACGGTTGCTCCGGCTGGCGGTAACGGATTTTCGCCTTGCAGCGAAAGGGGGGCGTTACCGGTTCGCCAGCCACCCAGTGCAGCTGGCTGGTTTCCAGCGTCGTGCTGTACAGCATGGGGTGCAGGCCCTGGGAAACAATCAGCCGGTTGTTTGCGATATCCTTTCCAACCACATACCAGGGTTTGCCTTCCTGCGCGCCGGAACGGCCGCCGATTCCCAGCCCCTGCCGCTGGCCCAGCGTATAATACATCAGCCCCGCATGTTCGCCGATCAGTTCCCCTTCCGGCGTACGCATCTCGCCGGGCTGTGCCGGCAGGTAACGGCTCAGAAACTCCCGAAAATTGCGTTCACCGATAAAGCAGATTCCGGTGCTGTCTTTTTTCGCGTGGGTTACCAGACCGTTTCGCGCGGCAATGGCGCGCACTTCGTTTTTGTTCAGCTCGCCCAGCGGAAACAGCGTTCTGGCGAGCTGCTGCTGCCCCAATGTGTAGAGAAAATAGGTCTGATCCTTGTTTTGATCCCGGGCCTTCAACAGCTGAAAGCGTCCGTTTTTTTCTGCAATACGCGCATAGTGGCCGGTGGCGATCCGGTCTGCGCCCCGGTTCAGGGCATGCTGCAGAAAAACCTTGAACTTGATCTCCTTGTTACACAATATATCCGGGTTTGGTGTGCGGCCGGCACGGTATGCTTCCAGAAAATGGCGGAACACGTTGTCCCGGTAGGCCTGAGAGAAGTTAACGGCCTGCAGTGAAACCCCCAGCTGTTCGCAAACACTTTTTGCATCCTGAAAATCCTGCTCGGCCGGGCAGTAACCTTCGCTGTCATCATCCTCCCAGTTTTTCATGAACACGCCATCCACCCGGTAGCCCTGTTCCAGCAGCAGTGTAGCGGCCACAGAGGAGTCCACGCCGCCGGACAGGCCAACGACGACGCGCTTCTGAAATATGTAGGAGGAGGCTGTTACAGAGCCGGGCATCTGGATTCTGGTTCAATGTAAAACCGCATATTTTACCTTATTTACCCGGTTTTTTTTAGTGGCCTGCTAACGGGAGGCCGCCGCGGGCAGGAGTGATGTTGTAAACTACCTCGATGAATTCACTCTTGACGCTGTTCGCCACGGCCCCGAAAGGGGTTGCCTCGCTGTTGGTGGAGGAACTCACCGGGCTGGGGGCAACCGATGCCAGGGAGCAGCCCGCCGGGGTGATTTTTCGTGCCAGCCTCGAGACCGCCTATCGCGCCTGTCTCTGGTCGCGTTGTGCCAGCCGGATTCTGCTGCAGCTCGACCGATTCCCCGCCGCCTCGCCAGAGCAGCTGTACCAAGGGATCCGGGAGATCGATTGGTCGGAGCATCTGGCGCCTGACGGCTCTCTGGCGGTGGACTTCAACACCTCACGCTCTGCAATCACCCACAGCCACTATGGTGCGCTGAAGGTCAAGGATGCGATTGTGGATCAGTTCCGCGAACGCGCGGGCGTTCGTCCCGGCGTGGATACCCGGCATCCTGATCTGCGTATTAACGTTCATCTGCACCGTGACGAAGCGGTGGTGAGCCTGGATCTTTCCGGTGACAGCCTGCACCGGCGCGGTTACCGGAAACAGCCTGTCGAGGCGCCGCTGAAGGAGAACCTGGCCGCCGCTCTGCTGATCCGTGCTGGCTGGCCTGAGGTGGCGGAACGGGGCGGAGCGCTGCTTGATCCCATGTGTGGTTCCGGCACACTGCCCATCGAGGCGGCGCTGATGGCGGCCGATGCCGCCCCCGGTCTTCAGCGCGAGCGATTTGGCTTTACCGGCTGGAAGAGACATGATTCCGCTCTCTGGGAGCGGTTGTTGAACGAGGCCCGTGAACGACGCGAGTCGGGGATGAAGCGGCTTCCCCGCATCGTTGGCTACGACACCGAACGGAGCGCGGTTCGTGCCGCTATTGCCAATGTGGAAGCGGCCGGCCTGCATGGCCTTATCCATATTGAACGAGGCGATCTGTCGGCGTTGCAGCCGCCCGAGTCGGCCGAACCGGGGCTGGTTATCGTCAACCCGCCCTACGGTGAACGTCTGGGCGAAGTGGAGGCACTGACTGAACTCTACGGCAGCCTTGCCGACCGGCTCAAGCAGGGATTTGTCGGCTGGCAGGCCGCGGTGTTCACCGGCAATCCCGAGCTGACACGGCGCATGGGGCTGCGTGCCCGCAAACAGTACGCTTTCTACAACGGTGCAATTCCGTGCAAGCTGTTGTGTTTCGAGCTGCAACCGGCGTGGTTCGTGGAGCGTCCGGTTATCTCCGGCGGCGTGGTCATGCCTCGACCCGCCACGCCGGAGCAGCTTGGCGAGGGCGCGCAGATGTTCGCCAACCGGCTGCGCAAGAATCTGCGCGAACTGGGGCGCTGGGCGCGGCGTGAGGGAATAACCTGCTATCGCCTCTACGACGCCGACATGCCGGAGTACGCTCTGGCAATCGATCTCTATTACGGTCAACAGCTGGCGGTTCACGTGCAGGAGTACCAGGCCCCCAGGAGCATCGATCCCGACAAGGCCCGGACCCGCTTGCGGGAAGCTCTGGCGGTACTTCCCGGCCTGCTGGATGTCCCGATGGAGCGGATCCATTTCAAGGTTCGCAGCCGTCAGAAAGGCAAAGAGCAGTACCGGCGCCAGGCGGAGGAGAACAACTTCTTCGAAGTGGAGGAGGGGGGCTGCCGGTTCCTGGTCAACCTGACCGATTATCTGGATACCGGCCTGTTTCTGGATCACCGCCTCACCCGCGCCCTGATCGGCGAACTGGCGCCGGGCCGGCGCATGCTGAACCTGTTCGCCTACACCGGCAGCGCCACGGTGTATGCCGCGAAAGGGGGCGCCAGGGCCACCACCAGCGTCGATATGTCCCGCACCTATCTCGACTGGACGCGGCGCAATATGGCGCTGAACGGCTTCAGTGGAGGTGACCATACCTTCGTGCGGGCAGATTGCCTCGACTGGTTGGAGCGGCAGACCGGTGTCCCGGGGCAGCGGTATGATCTGATTTTCCTCGATCCGCCCACCTTCTCTACCTCAAAACGGATGGGCCGGGCGTTTGATGTCCAGCGGAACCATGTAAAACTGATTCGTGACACTGCTCGCCTGCTGACCGCAGACGGGGTTCTGATTTTCTCCAACAACTTCCGCCGGTTCCGTTTGGACAGGGCATCCCTGGGCGGTTTGAATGTGGAAGAGATTACACGATTGACCCTGCCAAGGGATTTTGCCCGTAATACGCGGATTCATCATTGCTGGAGGATTACCATTGACCCAACACATGCCTGAAGCTCTGGCCACCTGGAGGAAGTGCGCTATCTGTCCGCGTATTGTGAATAAAATCACATAAATTACTGTAGTCGGCGTTTCGATGACTGTTTACAATATTAAATCGTCTACCGGGCCAATGATATCAGCCTGTGTCCGGGGAGAGTGATTATCGGCGGCATGTGGCCTGATGCAACAGCATGACCGTCAAAGTCTGAATCCGGCAGGTTTCTGGTATTAACCCGGTATCGATATAAGTTATGTTGGGTTAATGATAGCCGGCAAGGCACTCTGGCAGAAGAAAACCATACTGGTAGTGCCCAATTCACAAATAACGCTTTGGAGTGACAGAGATAATGGGTATGCGTCGATCGCTGTTTTCCGAGTTGTCCCGTAAGGATATGGATATCATTGAAAATTACGGACAAATACATCACTATCCTAAAAACAGGCTGCTCATCCAGAAAGGTGAGGAGTGTGACTGCCTGTATATAATCAAGGAAGGGCGGGTAAAGATATACATCAGTGATGAGTATGGCGCTGAGATGATTCTCCGTTTTCAAGGAGCAGGCGAGTATTTTGGTGAACTGGCGCTTATCGATGAAGGCCCGCGCTCTGCCTCTGTCGCCACGGTTGACCCTTGCAGACTGGTTTATGTGGGCCGGGCGCGGTTTGAGGAGTGTTTGCGGGATAACCCGGATATCTCTGTCAAGCTTATCTGCTCGATGAGCAAGCGTATTCGTGACTTGACTGAGGATTTGTCCAATTGTGCGCTGAAAACGGTATATCAGCGCATGCGTATGAAACTGGTCAAGCTTGCCGTGGAGCAGGATGGAAGAAGGGTGATTCCGCAGCGGATGACGCATCAGGAGATTGCTGGTCTCGTTGGTTCGGGTCGGGAGATGATCAGCAGACTCATGAAAAAGCTGGAAAACGGGGGTTACATCGAAGTAAGAAAAAAACAGATCTCCATTCTGAAAAATCTCCCACGTAACCTGTCCGGCCGCTAAAGCGCAGTATGGTCAGGAAAGTCAGCTATTGAGATGTTCAAAGCTTCCGGAACCGCTGAAGGTGTGGTTCTCCGGGTGCAGCCTGTATCGACAGTTCTGGCAGTGATGGTTATCGAAACAGCTCTTCAGGCCCGCGCCGGCTCACTGTTCCCGCTTTTGTCAATGAAACAACCATTGGCAAAAGCGGTTCCTTGTCCCAGGAGTGTGGCAGCCTGAAATATCGCCCAAATCATTGCCGGGTGTAATCATTCAGCATAGCTTGAAACAAGCCGGTAACTTCTCAGATTGCCCCTGAAATCCGTCAGTTCAAGGCGAAAAATGTGAGTTTATGCGTGTAAATGAGCATTTTTCAACGCAGAAATGGCGCGCGGATTTCAGGGGTGAGCTGAATAGTTACTGCCGGGTTAGCCATTTGCTGACAAACAGGGCCACCGTACTCTCCTCCGAAATTGCTCAGAAACAGACCTCGGTATAATAGCCGTTGAAAATTGAAGTATAGCAGTAGGGGTTCTTTGCGCTTTCGATAATCGTAAAGGTTGTTACCTTTGTGACGGAAGTGCTATCGAGACCTTTACAAACCGGTAGCGCTCGATTGGAATCCGGGCAACGGATTCCATATTTTTTCTCATTTTCCGCCGTGCAGGCGGGCGCACAGGGCTTCAGTGATCGCCCTTTGTTATCTGTAACGGAGATGCCGTTTTCCGGAGTGAGTTTTATCGCGATGATTTTGCGGCTTTCCTGCTGGTTTGGTTTTTGAGGTGGCACGGCGCAGGCCGGAACTGTGGCGATAGCAAAAAGGGCAATCGCAGGTAATACAAGCGTGCGTCGACTTTTTTTTGTTGACATCTCTTTCTCCTTAATAGCATGATGTTGAATAATGCCCCTGCCTGTTGCGAAGGGGATCAGTGGTGGTTCAGCGTAAAGCGCAAAAACAGGGATTGCTCGGGTGCGAAACGGGGGCGGCGTGGTTTTCCGAACAGGTTTGTCTCCTGGAACCTGAACTCTTCTCCCAGCAGATTTCTGGCTTCCAGCGTGACAATGCCGGAGCGCTTTGGCAGGCGGTAGCCTGCGGAAGCGTCCAGCAGCCAGAACCGCTCATCATCAGCATCCGTCCCCCCCTTGATAGTCGGGAACTCAACCTCCTGGTTTACGCGGGTTGCGGTGAGTTTTGCAAACCATCCTCCGGGGTGGTAATAGCGAATGAACAGGGGAATACTTTCTGTTACTGTTTTGTTGGGATGGGTCCTGTTGGCGTAGCCAGGATCGAACTCCTTTTCCAACTGCTCGTAATGGAACTCTCCACCGATGGAAATTCTGCTTCCTGGAGTCCAGTAGAGGTAGGCCCGGTGATTATACTCTTCAACCGGTATCCACCTGTTTTCGAGTGCTCCATTTTCTACCCTGCTGAATGGCTGTTCTATCTCTCTTTTTGATATTTCGATGCCTGTAAACATATTCTTGGTCAATTCGTGATCGACTGCCAGCGCGATACGCTGAGCGTCGCTTCCAGGCTGGTCGTCGAACAGCTGATTGAATCCATAAACATTTGTTGGTTCAAGTGTCTGCCTGGCAGCATTGCCACGAGTCAGGTTGCGAAAAAGGGCAAAACGGAAATCGGTGTTTTCTGTTACTCCCCATTCCAAGCCCAGTTTGGGGCTAATCTGCTCGGTCTCGAACCGGCCGCGGCCGGTATCGAACCTGGCACTGTCAATAGCCAATCCACCCGTCAGTGACACTGTGCCGGACAGATCGATATTCATATACAGATAGATATTGCCATATTCGGTTGAAGTGTCCGGTGTTTCCGTGACGGGATCCTTCTGAACGGTTTCCCCGTTCGGAAGCGCCAGTGTATCGCGCCGGTAGATATTATCTCTTCCCTCCGAACGGTAGAGTCCTGCGCCAGTGATCAGTCTGATAGTTTCCAGTTGCCGTATGTATTGTGTTTCTAACTGGTAGATATCCGAACGATTGACAAGATTTTCGTCGGCAATCAGTGTGGCGCCGTCAGGGAAAATGCTCTTGCTGGCGTCTGTTTGCCGGATCACTTTATCCGAGTAGATGGCCGATACGAGCAGATCGGCATTCGGCGCTGTCTTGAGGCGATAGCCAACCCGTAATGCATCTGTTTCAGTCCGGCTGCTTTTTTCGGGTGAAATGCTGTCCGAATTGAACTGCTGCAACAGATCTCCCGTTCTGCTTGTCGACCGCCGGATTTCAGTTTGCAAACTGGAGTTTATGGCAGGAGTGATTTGTACAAAAACGTTGTAGATGTCATAGCGTGCAAAGTTGTTGTCGCGGCTGCCGTCGGTTTCATAGTGAAACTGGCCCACGCTGTAACCCATCCTGTTGCGCATCCCGGAAATTGTCAGCTCATTGCCTAAACTGTTTTGGGTTCCACCAATGGCCGATAGTGTAAACAGTGTCTGGTTACGATCAAACAGGGGGTTGAATTCGTTGTATCCGGTTTCCAGTGGCACCAGGCCCGGCAGTATATTCAGATTGGTTTCTGCAAGCCTCGGCTGGGCCGGAGTCAGACCGAGTGGCTGTAACAGTTGTGATTGCAGAAGTTCACTGGTGCGGGCGAACTCATGGCGTGGTCGAGTGGAGAAGATATCGGCCAGCAGGCGGTGAGCAGCGTGGTTTGACGGATCCCGGCCAACCGATCTCGACGCCTCGACTACCGCCAGCTCTTCGAAGCCAAGATCGCTGAATATTCTTGCCTGGCTGATGTTTCTCGATGCATTGTCTTCATCAAGTAGCTGGCGGGACCTGTAGATTGCGCGATGGTCGTTTCGTGCGATGGCCTCCCGTATCTCTTTCAGCGCTAAAACGGGCTTGTTGGCAGTCTGGAGTAGAATGGCATTGTAGAACCAGGGGGTGGGATCGTTCGGATCGAGCGCTTTGGCCTGTATGAACTGCTCTGATGCCAGCTTGCCCCGGTTCTCTTCGTAATAGGCCTTTCCCAGATAGCTGCGTAGCAGGGGGCTGCCAGGATCGAGCAAGACGGCATTTTCCAGGTTTTCCCGTCCGGCCTGCAGGTTGCCCAGACGGGTGTACACCAATCCCAGGCCCAAGCGGGGAAGCGGTGCGCTGGAGTTCAGCCTGGCGGCATATTCAAAAGCCATTTTCGCCGCATGCAGGTTAAGCTCGTGTAGCGATGAAAATCCCAGCACCGCCTGCAAGTATGCGCATTCCGGATCGACTCGGACCGCTTTTTGCGCTACGTTTCGAGCCTCTGTCCTGCTCCCGTTCATCAGCAAAACCTCGGCGAGCCGGGCCTGAACGATCGGGTCTTTTGGGGCGAGTGATGCTGCCTTTCGGCTGTGCTTCAAGGCCGCCGCAATGTTGAAATTGGCTTGATCGACATAGGATTTGGCCATGAAGGCAGCTGCCGAGCCTGGGTTGGCGGTAACGGCTTGATCGGCCAGACGGGTTGCCAGTGAAATATCATTATTGGCGATGGCGTCAATCGTTTTCCGGGCAAACTGATCGGCCTTGTCCCGCTGTGCGGGTAGCGGCGGATAGTAGAGGCTCCAGGCAACCGCATTTCGGGGGCGGGCTACGATCTTGCGTACCGGCGCCTGGCCAGCCACCGCTTCCGCGGTCTGGTTGGCGGTCAGTTGAACTCTGCCCGAGCGGTTGTAGGCGATGACCATTCCCTCATATACGGCAATGGCCGAGCTTTCCTCTCTTACAGTCACGGCGAGTTCGGTCCCTTCGAGTGCCGCGTTCAGATGAGGCGTTATTATTTCCAGGCTGCGGGGTACGCGGCTGATGAAATGGGCGGCTCCTTTGAGCAGATCGAGGAGTGATCGTTGATGTTTGTCAATCCGGGAAAATGTGATCGTGGTATTCTGGTCGAGCCGCAGCAGCGTGTCATTGATCATCCGTATCGCTGCCCGGCTGTTTGGATGGGTGCGTAACCTGTCCCCGGGACAGAATTGCTGTTCCCGAGTGGCTGGATACCAACTTTCAGTATCTGTGCGTTTGATATCGATCCTGCCTTCCAGCGAGACGAGCTGGGCGACAACCTGGCAACTGGCAGCGGGAAGCGAGCCAGGAGAAAGTGCAAGAAGAAGCGCTGTAATCACTCCTGGCAAAGCGCAACAACCTGTTGTTTGTGACGGCAGCCGGGGGGATGGGCGCATGCTCACGCGTAATTCCTGATAAATAGTCCGTTTGTTTATGGAATATCGCTGACCGAATATGATGCGGGTTATCGATTGGCGATTCAAGGTCATTCCAGGATTATTTTTGTGAAATATTCACAATTCCATCTTCGATAGCGAGTGTATCGGGATCTTTCAGCATGTTTTCTGTAAGGTCGCGATAGAACAGGCTTGGCCCGTCGTGCGGGCATGTTTTCAACAGCGCACAAAAAACAGGGTTTGCTGCTTCCCAGTTGTGTTGGCGGATCTGCTGCAACCCCTCTGCGAAAAGGGCCATGAACGCTGTTGTCAGTGACTGGTTTCCAAGCTCGTGCAGGGTAACCGGTTGCTGCTTTCCTTTTAGGCGAAAGGTACCGACTTCACGGGAGGTGATACAGAGATCCGCCAATACTTCGGTGGACACCAGGATCTGGGTGCCCAGCAGCTTGTTCAATCCCTCAATCCGTGAGACGGTATTGACGACATCACCCACCACCCGGTATTCGACATGTTTTCCGGCACCGACATTGCCAATGGAGATGATTCCACAGTGAAGGCCGATTCGTGTTGGCAGTTTGCTCTTCTTTTTGTTCAGGTTTTTCTGAATTTCAAGAGCAGCCATACAGGCTGAATGGCGCAGGTTTTTCTTTGGCCCGTCGAGCCATACGGAGAGCATGGCGTCCCCTGCGATATCGATCACCACACCGTTACGCTGTTGTACCGGGGGGAATACCTGTTGAAAATAGTCGTTCAGAAAGTTGTGCAGTTCCCTTGGTGATAGCTTTTCGGCCAGTGCAGTATAATCGGCCGCGTCGCTGCTTAAACAAACGCCATAGGTGACCAGTTGTTTTTCCATGTTGTTGAAACCGGTCAGGGCAGCCGAGGTTGCTACATGCTCGGGGACATACTGCTTGAACGCCTGATGAAGGTGGTTCCGCTCTCGCTGGGCGGCAGCGAACTGGCAAAGAAGGGCAAACAGCAGCGAAAATGGCAATTGTATCAACAAAGGGATGACCAGCGGCGCCCATAGTGACTGGCCATTGAACAGCCACAGGCTGATACCCAGATAGAGAGCAGCGGTGGAGGCGGCCGCCAGTACGGCCTTGACGCCTTGCAGTTGGCACAACAAAAAGCCGGCCGACAACCCGAACAATACAATGATTAGAATGTTCACCGCAGGCGCCAGCGGTTTGACGGTTCTTCTTTCCAGCAGATTGGCAAAGGTAGTTGCCATGATTTCAACTCCGCTGATATCCAGCCCGCTATCATTCGTGAACACCGTATAAAAACCATCCTTCTGCTCAGGTTGCAGGCGTTCTGAAAAACCGACGAAAACAGCTTTCCCCCTGAAACTGGTTTCTCCGGAATCAACCAGTGCCTGATGGTAGGGGACAGTGGCTATCGAACCTGGCGGGCCATAGAAGTCGAGAAAAATTCCGTTGCCATTGTCTGCTGTGTGAGCATGGAGCAGCGAGCGGAGTTCAGCGCTTTCCCGTGCTGTCTGTTTCTTTAACCGATTGCTTATTTCCACATTATTTAGCAGAAACTCACGGAGATTCAGCGCAAACAGGGCCGGGTTTTGCGGTGGTCGATCCCTGTTCAGCCAATTGGGCAGTTCCCTGTCACCGACCGCGATGCGGATAGCCCGTTTCAACGCGGGAAACTGTGTCGACAGGTGCTGATGCAGCGCTGCGACCGGCAGCGAGGGATAGTCACCGGCTCCGGGCTTGAACAGCCAGGTCTGGTTTACCCGCTCGGGAATCTTCGGAAGGTTGAACGGGGCCGTGGCCGCCGCGCTGCTGGCCAGCTCGGCAACAGGGGCAATCCGTCGTTCGATCCGGGCAACGCCATTGACCTTCTGGTTCGACATTGCCACCTTTTCTGCCGTCAGGTATTCAAAAAGAATGACATTCCCGGCATCTTGCATGGCCCTGGCAAACTCCCTGTCTTGCCGGGCATCCTTGTGTTCCGAAAAAAAGATGTCGAAACCGATCACGGTGGCACCTGCCGCATGCAGAGTCCGGACAAGGTTGGCGTGCAACTGTCTTGGCCATTTTCGGGGTATATTGGGGAGTTGCAACTCATCGGATGAGTTGCGATCAATGGAGACCACAACGACCTCTTCGGGGGCAGGCCGCGCTCCTCTCAGTTCAAACAGCCATTTGAGCCCTACATCCGGTTCCAGGTGCGCGATGGGAGGGATTGCCAGGGAGCAAACGCCCAGCAGAGCAACACACAAGCCCGTAACAACGCCGGTGAAGAGCCGGCTCTTGTGTCTACCTCCAAAACCTGGCGGCGTGAATGGCATCAGTTGATTTTCATGGCGGTTAATCCGGGAACGATAGATAGCGGATGCGGTCGTCGTGTACTCGTCCGCTGCTAGTACTCCGTCAAGGTGATAACTTGGGATGCAGAGCTTCCCAAACCGGCCAAGGCAAGGCGCAGTCCGCCGGGAATGGCATGCCCTTTCCAAGGAGTGCAGCGCAGCATTGGCCGGTTTGGGGCGCTCCCTTCGGGCCGGTCAGGAAGCGGTCATCTGCGGTGTTGCGCTCCCTTGAATTAGCTATGGCTAGTCCTGCGGTCGCGCGCCTGGCAGCTAACCGCTTCCTGACCGGCTGCATCCCAGGTTATCACCTTGACGGAGTAATAGTATGAAACAAGCCGGTAACTCTTCAATACTCCAGCCGCACCTTCTCTTCTCCGGCCAGTTCGGTCAATTTCTGTAACAGACCATCGTCGGGCCGCACCTTCCACGACTCACCCAACGCCAGTGAAACAGAGGCTTCGGGGCAGCGGTAGTCGATCCCCACGGGAAGACCACCGTCCCGGCAGGATCCCAGTGCTTGTGCCAGAGAACGGACAAAACCGTTACCGGCCTTGTCCCGATCCACCGAGACAACCAGCCGCCTGGCGTAACGGCAGCGAGCCTGCTCGATATCATAAATCTCCCGGGCACTGATCCGGTAACCACCGGAGTAATCGTCGACACTGACATCCCCTTCCACCACCAGCAGCCTGTCTTTTACCAGCAGGTCGCGGTGGCGCTCGTAATCTTCCGGAAAAACCACCAGTTCGATACGGCCGCTGCGATCATCGAGGGTAATAAACGCCAGTTTGCCACCCCGCTTGCTGTTACGGGTGTTCATGGCCACAATCAGACCGGCAACGGTGATAATCTGGTTTCGGGTCGGCTTGATATCGACGATACGGGAGCTGATAAACCGTTTCAGTTCCGGCAGATAACGTTCGACGGGATGGCCGGTCAGATAGAGACCAAGGGTCTCTTTCTCACCGCGCAGCCGCTGCGCTTCTTCCCACTCCCGTTGCGGTTTGTACTGCCCGGTTCCCGGCGCAGCACTGTCGCCACCGATGCCGAACAGATCGGGCTGCCCCGCCTCGGCATCACGCAGGCACTGGTCGGCCATCCGGATGGCATCGGGCAGCGCATCCATCAGAGTGGCCCGGTTGGGTCCCAGTTGATCCATGGCGCCGGCGCAAATCAACGCCTCCAGCACACGCCGATTGACTTTTTTTGAATCCATGCGCCTGCAAAAGTCAAACAGATCGCGAAACGCTCCACCACGCCGCCGCGCCTCCAGTATCGTATCGATGACCGCCTCGCCAACCCCTTTTATTGCGCCCAGGCCATAAAGAATGCTGTGGTTGTCCGAGACAGCGAATGAATACTGACAGCGATTGACGTCGGGGGGCAGGATCTCCAGCCCCAAATCGTGACACTCGTCGATGAAGGTGACCACCTTGTCGGTGTTATCCATATCCGATGAGATAACCGCCGCCATAAAGGCTGCCGGGTAGTGGGCCTTGAGCCAGGCGGTCTGGTAGGAGACCAGCGCGTAGGCGGCGGAGTGGGATTTGTTGAAGCCATAGCCGGCAAACTTCTCCATCAGATCGAAGATATAGGTGGCGGTTTTCTCCTCCACCCCCCGTTCCAGTGCACCGCTGGTGAACACTTCACGCTGCCTGGCCATCTCTTCCGGCTTTTTCTTGCCCATGGCGCGGCGCAGCAGATCGGCGGCACCGAGGGAGTAGCCAGCCAGCACCTGAGCAATCTGCATCACCTGCTCCTGATAGAGAATGATGCCGTAGGTGGGTTCGAGAATCGGCTCCAGTTCGGGATGGGGATACTCGACCCGGGCGCGGCCATGCTTGCGGTTGATGAAATCGTCCACCATTCCGGACTGCAGCGGACCGGGGCGGAACAGCGCAACCAGGGCGATGATCTCTTCAAAGCTGTCCGGCTGCAGCCGCTTGATGAGATCTTTCATGCCACGCGATTCCAGCTGGAACACAGCGGTGGTGGCGCAGTTTTTCAGCAGCGTGAAAGTAGCCTCGTCATCCAGCGGGATGGCGCCGATATCCACCGGCGGCTCGCCCGCTGCCTGCCGCTGCCGGTTGATGGTACGCAGCGCCCAGTCAATAATGGTGAGGGTGCGCAGGCCAAGAAAATCGAACTTGACCAGACCCACGGCCTCCACGTCATCCTTGTCAAACTGTGTAACCAGGCTGTGGGCGCCCTGCTCGCAGTACAGCGGGGTAAAGTCGGTAAGCTGGCTGGGGGCAATGACCACACCACCCGCATGCTTGCCGGCGTTGCGGGTGATCCCTTCCAGCTTGCGTCCCAGATCGATGACCGCCGCCACCTCTTCGTCCTGTTCATACAACTCGCGCAACGCATCCTCCTGCGCCAGCGCCTTGTCCAGGGTGATACCAATTTCAAACGGGATCAGCTTGGCGATACGATCCACGAAACCGTAAGGGTGGCCAAGCACGCGTCCCACATCACGCACCACCGCCTTGGCCGCCATCGTGCCGTAGGTAATGATCTGGGAGACCTTGTCCCGCCCGTAGGTTTCCGCCACATATTCGATCACCCGGTCACGCCCCTCCATGCAGAAATCCACATCGAAATCCGGCATGGAGACCCGTTCCGGATTGAGAAAGCGCTCGAACAGCAGGTCATATTTGAGCGGGTCGAGATCGGTTATGGTCAGCGCATAAGCCACCAGCGAACCCGCACCGGAGCCACGGCCCGGCCCCACCGGAATTCCGTTCTGTTTGGACCATTTGATGAAATCGGCGACGATCAGAAAGTAGCCGGGGAACCCCATCTGGATGATGACATCCAGCTCGGTAGCAAGCCGTTCATCATAGGGCTTGCGCTGTTTTGCGAACTCGGGTGAGTCAACATCGAACAGCACTGCCAGCCGCTGCTCCAGCCCGGCGCGGGACTGCTCGGTAAAATACTCCACCATGGTTTTTCCTGCCGGGATGGGAGATTCCGGCAAAAAGTTTTTCCCCAGCGATATGTCGACACTGCATCGTTTGGCGATTTCGACGCTGTTTTCCAGCGCCTCGGGGATGTCGGCGAACAGTTCCACCATCTCTTCGGGGGTGCGCAGAAACTGCTGCTCCGAATAGTTGCGGTGGCGGCGCGGATCGTTCAAGGTACGGCCATCGTGAATACAGACCCGCGCCTCATGGGCCTCAAAATCATCCCGGTCGATAAACACGACATCATTGGTCGCCACTACCGGCAATTCATGGTCAATCGCCAGCGCTACCGCCGAATGGAGATAGTCCTCCTCTCCCTCCCGTCCGGTACGCTGCAGTTCCAGGTAGTAGCTGCCGGGGAAGAGCCGCTGCCAGAATGTCAGTTGCTGCGCGGCCAACTCGCGGTTACCGGCCAGCAGCGCCCGCCCAACATCACCGTCACGGCCACCGGAAAGGGCGATCAGGCCGTCGCTCGCCCCCTCCAGCCACCCCTTTTGCACCACCGGAATACCGCGCTGCTGCCCTTCCATATAGCTGCGTGACACCAGCCGGGTGAGGTTTCTGTAACCACCATTGTTACGGCACAGCAACACCAGGCGGGCAGGCTGGTTCGGTTCGGCCTCGTTGTGCACCCACAGGTCGACACCAATGACAGGCTTCACTCCGGCGGCCATCGCGGCCCGATAAAACTTGACCATTCCGAACAGATTGCAGTGGTCGGTTACCGCCACCGCAGGCATGCCCGCCTCTGCCACCCGCTCTACCAAGGGCTTGATCCGCACCAGCCCGTCAACCAGCGAGTATTCCGTATGCAGATGGAGATGAACGAAGGCTGCACCCATTTTCAGGCAGAAACCCCGAACGGCTCGCCGGAAGAAGTGTTGGCGGGGGACGCCAAAGCTGTTTTCAAGCGATGCAACCGGGTGTGGGCGCCGCGACTCCGCCTGCTCCACCCGGTAACCGCCAACGCCATTTCTCTATCATTACCGGACAGACAGGGTTGAGAATGAATTTCACTCATCGTTGCAGAATCTCTATTACCGGCTTGAAAGAACGGCGATGAATTTCAGTCACGCCCAACCGCTCGAGAGCTTGAAGGTGATCCCGGGTGGGGTAACCTTTGTGCCTGGCGAAGCCGTAACCAGGGTATTCCGCATCCAGCGCAACCATTTCGCTATCGCGCGCGACCTTTGCCACGATGGATGCCGCACTGATGGCGGCTATCTTTCCATCCCCCCCGGTAATGGCTTCAACGGAACAGGGCAGATCCGGACAGTGGCCGCCATCCACCTGAACGTGTTGTGGTGCAGGCTTCAACGCAATCACCGCCCGGCGCATCGCCAGCAAACTCGCCTGCAGTATATTGATGCTGTCAATCTCTTCCACCTCCGCACGCCCCAGCGCCCAGGCCAATGCCTGCTGCTTGATCGCTGCCGACAAGGCCTCGCGGCGTTTTTTGGAAAGTTTTTTCGAATCGGCCAATCCTTCGAGAGAGTGATCCGGCAAAAGTATCACTGCCGCCGCGACCACTGGCCCCGCCAGCGGCCCCCGCCCCACCTCGTCGGCACCCGCAACCAGAACGGCTGGGGGACTTCCACTCTTCCCGGGAATCATGGAAGAGAGGATATATGAAAGCGGATAGCAATAAAACCGTTCTGGCCACCCGTGCACCGCCAGCCACCAACGCACTGATCCGAACATGCCTCCTTCGGATCAGTATACAACCCTGACAGCATATTCTATTATTAACCCGGTAACCAGACAGATCGGCCTCGGGACGACTAGTATGGCGCCTCTCTGTGGTGCGGCTCTTGGCAAAGGGGCAAACCACTGCCTGCGCGCCCTGCTAGTGCTCTTTCAAGAAGGACTGCGGCAAGATTTCGATAACGCAGTCCGAGACAATCGATAGTAATATTTGAGGTAACGATTCAGCATAGTATGTATGAAACAAGCCGGTAACTGTTCAGATTGCCCCTGAAATCCGTCAGTTCAAGGCGAAAAATGAGAATTTACGCGTGTAAATTCTCATTTTTCGCCTTGAACTGACGGATTTCAGGGGTGAGCTGAATAGTTACTATTTGATTTGACTATTTGCCGGAAGAGCACCATGGCAAGCAACGGAGGCAAAAAAGCGGTTCTCTGGTTCTGGCTGTTTCTGCTGGTAGCGATTCCCCTGCTATCAGCGGGCGGGCGTCCCCTGCTCGATTCGCTCCGCCCACTGCTGCCGGCGGCGGGGATGGCGCTGCTGCT
>WFVH01000010.1 GCA_015491735.1 Gammaproteobacteria bacterium | reverse complement strand
ACCCGCAGGCCTTCTTCACACACGCGGCATTGCTGGATCAGGGTTGCCCCCATTGTCCAATATTCCCCACTGCTGCCTCCCGTAGGAGTCTGGGCCGTGTCTCAGTCCCAGTGTGGCTGATCGTCCTCTCAGACCAGCTACAGATCGTAGCCTTGGTAGGCCTTTACCCTACCAACAAGCTAATCTGACATAGGCTCATCCAATAGCGCGAGGTCCGAAGATCCCCCGCTTTCCCCCATAGGGCGTATGCGGTATTAGCTCGAGTTTCCCCGAGTTGTCCCCCACTACTGGGCAGATTCCTATGCATTACTCACCCGTCCGCCACTCGTCAGCAAGAGAGCAAGCTCTCTCCTGTTACCGTTCGACTTGCATGTGTTAGGCATGCCGCCAGCGTTCAATCTGAGCCAGGATCAAACTCTTCAGTTTAATCAATCACTGCCCGAAGGCAGCTTAACTCTTGGTTCGACATAATCACCGTTGAGACCGAAGCCTCAACATAAAAGGTGCTTTTGCCGATATCTGGTGTTGCAGACCATCGACGCAAGCGCCCACACAAATTACCTGATCATTTTTTAAAGAGCTTCGAAGCAACCGGGTTATCAAGCAGCGGCTTGCTCCGACAAGGCCGACCATTATATCGCCTAATCAGCTTTCGTCAACACTTTTTCTTGCACTTTTCAGTCTTCCCCACTCCCCGGGCATTTCAGCGGAAGCGGGAGAGTGGGCATTATACGGGATGAAACCCGGACGTCAACCAATTATTCAGCATCAATATCGATCGATCGCGTTCAGGATTTCAAGCGTTCTCCCGATCAAGGCTCAATTGCCGGCAAAGGTGGCTCCATGGGCAAGCCTGACAGCGTAGAAACGCTTTGAAGCCTCTCACCACCTGTTTTCGCGACGACAGGCCGCCGTGTGCCGCTGCGCAGACTGCGTTATCAAAACTTGCGGCAGGCGTCACGCTACAGGGGCGCTTTGATGCCTTGCTGCGCAGCAATACGCGATGGCCGGACATAACCTACATAGATGCCGGGGCAATAGCAACCTGGCGCCGACCTTGATTACGTGGATTTCGAGTGCAACAAGGCATGAAAGCGCCATTTGAACATTGATTCCCGCAGAAAAACACCGTACTGTATGGCCGCATGAACCAACCAACAGCAAGGGATAAAGATCATGGCTTTTATGAAAGGCAAACGGGCACTTATCGTTGGACTCGCCAGTAACCGTTCGATTGCTTGGGGTATCGCCAAGGCGATGCACCGGGAAGGAGCCGAGCTGGCCTTTACCTATCAGAATGAAAAACTGCAGTCCCGCGTGGAAAATTTGGCCGGAGAACTGGACTCTGACATTACCCTCCCTTGCGATGTCAGCGATGACAACGAGATCGATTCTGTATTTGAGCGGTTGGATGACTATTGGGACAGTCTCGACATCATCATCCATTCCGTTGCCTTTGCACCGCGTAACGAGCTGGAAGGACCCTATCTGGACAGCGTTTCCCGGGAAGGCTTCAAAATTGCCCATGAGATAAGCTCCTACAGCTTCTCCGCCCTGGCCAAGACGGGAAGAAACATGATGACTACCCGGGGTGGTGCGATGCTGACTCTGAGCTATCTTGGCGCCGAACGCGCCATGCCCAACTACAATGTGATGGGGCTGGCAAAGGCCAGCCTGGAAGCCAACGTACGTTACATGGCAGACTCGCTGGGACCCGACGGCATTCGGGTCAATGCGGTATCCGCGGGGCCAATCCGCACGCTCGCCGCTGCCGGAATCAGCGACTTCCGCAAGATGCTGGATCATGTGGAAGAAAATGCTCCGCTGCGCCGCAATGTCACTATTGATGAGGTTGGTGATACGGCAGCATTTCTTTGCTCTGATCTCGCCTCTGGCATTACCGGGCAGATTGTATACGTGGATTCCGGGTTCAATATATTGGGGATGGGGGGCTACAAATGACGCTTCAGGCCGATTCGCAAACACAAGGCATCAGGAAACTCCCGATCAACCAAGCTTCGCCAAACTGACTGTTTCTTCCGGCGATACAAGCGCTGATCATCAGAACACCTCGCTATAACGTGCTGTTTTAAAAAACAAGCCACCGGAAGGAGCCGCCGCCCCTTCTCCTCCCTGACATAGAGCAGGGTTTGGAACCAAAACCGCCCCCCAAACCAAACGGTCGTTTTGGCAATAGTATCTCGAACCATCACCATTTCCTTCCCGAATCGGGGGGGAACATCCAAAATCGGAATGTAACTATTCAGCATAGTATGAAACAAGCCGGTAACTGTTCAGATTGCCCCTGAAATTCGTCAGTTCAAGGCGAAAAATGGGAGTTTGCGCGTGTAAATGACCATTTTTCAACGCAGAAATGGCGGATTTCAGGGGTGAGCTGAATAGTTACATCGGAATTTACAAACCTGTCACATGGACGGTTTGATTTGCAGGTTTCCGCAACCGATACTCCAGTAAAGAAAGAATAACCAGCGAAAGAATTTCCCTTTGGTGCTTTTCTGGCTTCACGGTGGCCAACATCAGGCCACCCCGGCAAATAGGGCGCGCGGAGACAAGAACTTGGCTAACAAAATATCTGGGGCACTCTTGTTGCTGCTGTTAGGTTTCAGTAGCATTGTTACCTGGGCAAGCACCCCACCATCTCCGGTAAATCAAAAGCTTGGCATACCTGACAGCATATTCAACAATATGACAACGGATGTTTGCGGTAGCTGCCATTTTAGTCCGGACAGCAGCTCCGCTCCCGTCAAACAGGGGTATCTGCCCGATCGGCATCATCTTCACGTGGGTAGGCCGATTGGCAAATACTCGGCCTCTCCCTTCCCGGAAAAATCCCCTGACGGCACCCACTCATGTACCACTTGCCATGCCCTGGACTGGATCGAGGATCCCGCCCGTCCCTCAGGTGGCTATTTTGCTTTTTCACCTGAACCCGGTACACCCGCGTTTCGGAACTGCCTTAACTGCCATCAGCAAAAACCGGGAGTTGCGTCGGTTCACCATCTGACAGCCAAAGCACAAGCCGCAGAGTGCAACGCCTGTCACGGTAGTTTGATTGATGATCCCAACGAGGAGCCCTGGCAGTTGAAGGTTATTTCCCACATGAGTCCCAATCCCGGCTTTGGAGACGGCGACTTTGGCCTGACCGGGCACCGGCAGGGAGGGTGCCGTTACTGCCACAACGGCGGAACAGATGACGCCAGCGGCCTGCTCGTTCCCGGCCCCAATGCCAACATGATGACCCACCACGGAACCGGGCTGGGACAGCCGGGCAGCGGTTCGGTACATACCTGCAGCCTGTGCCATGATGCTACCCCGCCAAATCATACCTTGCAGGGCTGTGTCAGATGCCATGCTCCAACTTCACTGCACAGCATCCAGGCTGATTCGGATGGCAACGGCACAGCTGGTTCTTACGAGGAACAGCCCTTCTTTGGTCATATTGGCACCTCCTTGGATTGCATGGGTTGCCATATGGGCGGCAGCGCCGCGGCAGCATCGGTTATGGCTGCCTCAACAGAAAACAGGCCGCTGTTCGGGCCGCTGCTTCCCGAAATTCACCAGACAAATATTGCGAAAGTAGCCGCTGGAACCTCCCCGCTACTACTGCTTACCGGCGCGGGCTATCTGGTGGCAACGGCTGACAACAATATTGCCACCCGGATTGTTTTACACCACACCAATAGCGAACAGCCACCGCTTGAACTCGTGCCGGAGAGTGTTACCTTCACAACCATGGAGGTACGGATTCCTCCCACTCTAGTCCCCGGAAACTACAGCGTTAATGCCGTCAATGGCGCCATGGCCAGCGTACCGGTCAACCTGGTGGTAACCCCCGCAGTCACCGTCGATTCGGTCAGTTGCAGCCACGGTACCGTCACCATCACCGGTTCAGGATTCAACAGTTACCTCGACGCGGATGGCTCCGGAACCGGGGTTACCGATATTGGCGCTGCAAAGCAGTGTGATATTCAAACCTGGACCGATACAAGCATCGTTGCCGACTGCGGCGCCACGGTTGATGATGCTGTCAGGGTGGACTCGGTTTTTGGCAGCGCGACTGCCAGTGTGGTGGGATGCAAGTCACCCTCCGGCCGCCCCCGCTGGTGGGAGATCTGGAGTTGGTGGTCTTCGTGGAGCTGGTCGAGGAGATAGCTCGACAATACGATTGTGAATAGTTGATGCATCATGAGAGCATGATTTCTGAAGATGCACGCCAATGACCGACTGCACCGCGGGTTCAGGTATGCCATTACCAAGACAATCGCAACTACTCAGCAAGCTGAACCCGCGGAGGTGATTGCTCAGGTTGCGCTGAAATTTGTCAGTTCAAGGCGAAAAAGGTGAGTTTACACAGGGCAAATGGCCATTTTCAACGCAGAAAAGGCGGATTTCAGGAGTATTTAACCGGCAACGATATACATCGTTGCCGGGTCAATAACCGAGCAGCTGCAACTGATTTTTTGCCGGGGTTGACAAGCACGGGCGGAACGGATCATTTTTCTATCCGTTGTCTGAGCCGCTTGATCCTGCCATAGAGCTTTTTCTGTTCAGGGGCATACTGCTCATAACTGGCGATCAGATCCGCCAACCGGTTGCAGCGGGCAGCCGTTGCCTCCAGCGCCTGGAGATATTTGTAGTTACCGAACTGGACGGGCAAACCAGCCACAAAGAGTTTCAGCGCCAGATCATAAGCGTGCAACCGGTAACAGATCCAGGCCAGGGAGGCGGCCTGTGCCGGCTCCATGTCAACCCGCTGTTCGTCGACAAAACGGCGTGCGGCCGCTCCTTCTCCCTTCTCCAGCAGCCGTTGCAGATAGACTGCCTGCATCTGCGGCGGGATCGCTTCGCCCAGTCCGGCGAGCATCTCCACCTCCTCCAGCAGCTCTTCCGGAGGGAGGATGCGGGAACGCAGGCGTTGCTGCTGCGCCCGGGCCAGGGCATCATCCGGATGTTTCTGCAGGTAGCGCTCCAGGTAGTGAAGGGCACGCTCCGTGTTTTCCATCCTTTCATACAACCAGGCCAGATCCCGCGCAGTTTGTGAGTGACTGGCATACAGCTCCAGCAGTAGCGCTTCGGCCTCCGCATACCGGCCGAGCTGGGTCAGGCTCTTGCCGCACCACAACCTGGCTCGCCAGTGGGGGTGCAAATGGTTGCTTTCGCTGAAAAAGGCGAGTGCCCGAGAATAGTTTTTGGCCTGATAATCGACCCGGCCGGCCAGGTACTGGATACGGGCAGAGCCAGGATGAAGATGCACCAGTTGGTCAGCCAACTGCCGGGCATCCTCCCTGCGGTGTGTAACCAGCAAGTACTCCAGTTCCAGACCGCGGCACTCTACGGAGAGCGGATCTTCTACCTTGAGCCGCCGCAACAGGTCGGCTGCCTGATCCAGTTCCCGCGTTAGAATAGCCTGCTGGAGGTTCCGCCGCAGCGTGGCTATCAGCTTGTTCCGTATCGTCATAGCCCTGACTGGCCGCTGGAGTATGTGAATGCTCCACCGGCTAAAAGCCGGTGCTGGTGGCTTCGGGTTACGGCTGAAAGCCGGTCATTTCGCCTAAAGGCAATTTACAGTACACTAAAAATCACCGTCGGGTGCATCCGGCTGCTGGTTCTTTATATACTCCTTCCAAACTTCATCCGTTACATTACCACTGGAGGCTACCCGATTGCCTCTCGCCCACAAATGCTGACCCCAGTATCTCTTCCTCAACGCCGAAAACCCCGACAACAATTTGTGCGAACTCTTCCCCGGGAGAAATTGCACCGCTTTTGACACCGATAAGTTGGGTGGAATACCTGTCAGATCAAATCTGGACTACTACATAATACAGCTTGAATATTATGGCTGCTCATTTGAGAAGAAAGCGTTTTTGTGAAAAATTCGCGGGGATCCGTCAGTATCAAATCTTGTTGATATATATACCCACGTTGGAGCCATCGTCAAACAACAAACTCCCAGCTCCGTCTGGGTAAATTTGAAATCTGCCTTCTCTTTGATCATTGGCTATTGCGGAAAATAATTCACCGAGAAACATCAAATCTTCTTTTCTCCCTTCAATTAGAACGAAC
The DNA here is from genome assembly GCA_015491735.1 of Gammaproteobacteria bacterium. Taxonomy (GTDB): domain Bacteria; phylum Pseudomonadota; class Gammaproteobacteria; order Thiohalospirales; family Thiohalospiraceae; genus DRMK01. The sequence goes on along the minus strand of WFVH01000010.1, from coordinate 43,294 downwards.
CCATTTCTCTGCTCCATACGTATTTTTACCCCTTTTTCCGTCGCATTACTACAAATATCATCTGGGGATAACATGGAAAACCTCCTTAATTTATTAGAATCTTTCTTTCAATCGACCATCGCGCAATTTCGTTTTCCTGTTTTTGTAAACCGCCCCCTCTGTCAGGATAGTTGTCGCCTCACTTGATTATGGTAATCGAAGTTATTTACCCGGCCACATAATATGTCGTATTCAGAGCCTCAGGCATCTCTCCCCCGTCCAGGCACATGCCGCCAGGAAGGCCTGTACGCCGAGCAGATCGAGGCCTTGCGCAAGGCCCGGCAGAGGAACAGGCGAAGAAGAACCGCAGGCAGATAAAGAAGCTGGAGAAAGAACTACAGCGCAAGGAAAAGGCGCTTGCCGAGACGGCGGCGCTGCTGGTGCTCCCCAAAAGGCCCAGGCGATCCGGGGGGACGGAGAGGGCGAATGATCAGCCCCGCAGATCGCCGTTACGCCATCGGCTTGGTCGACGAGGCTGTGATGGCGGGTGCCCGGCAAACACCCAGTTGTTGTCCCATCCGGACAACCGCGTCCGGCTGACAGGCCGGCTCCCACTCAACCCTGTCCCGGCCGAAAAGCAGGATAACGGTGGAACCCATGTTGAACCGCCCCATTTCCGCGCCCAACTCCAGCACATACTCCTCGGCAGAGTAATCCCAAACGCGTGTTTCCCTGCCTGCGGGCGGGGTCACGATCCCCGCCCATACCGTCTCGATACTTGCGACGAAGATCGCGCCAACCAGCACCATGGCCACAGGGCCGGCATCGGTTTCGAACAGGCACACCACACGCTCATTGCGGGCAAACAGGCCAGGTACCGTACGCGCGGTAGCCGGGTTGACGCTAAACAGCCGCCCCGGTATATGCACCATCTCTTTCAATCTGCCCGCCAACGGCATGTGGATGCGATGATAGTCCCGGGGCGAAAGATAGATATTCACATACCCCCCCCCATTGAAGGCGGCGGCCCGGCTGGAAGAGTCCAGCAACCGGGTCAGCGAATACACGCGGCCCTTCGCCTGCAGCAGGTGACCGTCATGCACGGCCCCCACCTGGCTAATCCGACCATCCACCGGTGAGACGACCGCGCCGGCGGCCGATGCCAGCGGGCGCGCTTCAGGACGCAACGCCCGGGTAAAAAAACTGTTGAAATCGGGATAGGCATGCGGATCCGTTTCTACAGCCAGGCTCAAATCAACGTTATACAGGCGCTTGAACCCGTCGATCAACAGGTTTTTGATGATGGGGTTCCGGCAGCGCGCCAACCGGCCCACTGCCCGTGACAACAGGTGGTGCGGCAACAGATATTGCGGTAACGTTTTCGAACAATCCAGAATTTTGGTCATTTTTTTTCCAAGGAAAAGTGGCCGGGTTAATAACTGGCAGCGGGAAACCCCTAACCATCCGCGCCAATTTCGAGTAGGATAAAAAACTATAGGGGAACGCGGTAACTGTCGATAGCTATACCCAGGTACATTAACAACGAAACAGTAACAGCCATGCATCAATATCAGACCAATACCAATACCCGGCAACCTTCACCCATGTGGGTCTTCGAAAACAACTACCGCGACCTGCTGCAACTGTTTCCGGATCTGATCGACATGGCGACCCCCGCGATCAGCATTCAAAACGCCCAGATGTCGCTGAGTGTGGTTGTGCAGGAGTGCAGCCGTTATACCACAACCCTTACTATCAAACACTCTTTCAAGCAGCAAACCCCCTATCTCGTCGATATGGGTATGACCGTTCGTATCTATCATGATGCGCAAGTTGCCGAGGTATTATCCTACCAGGGAGAGCACCGTTTTGAAGGCCGCTATGACTATCCCAACGCCCAGATGCGGCACCGGGATGAAAAACGCCAGCTTAATCAGCTGCTTCATGAGTGGCTTGGCTACTGTCTGACCCATTATGAAAGCTTCACGGCCGAGCCTGCGCTGCTCCAGGACTATTGAACCGGTAACATCCGTATCCCGACACGTCTTGCTGAACTTTGATTAGCGGTAAATCGCGGAATCCGGGATAATGGGGCGGATGAAAAAGGAAACCGCCCTGATTGTGCTGCCCCCCGATACAGCCCGCCAACTGATTGGCCGGGCCGTCACGGAGCTGCCACAACTGAAACGGGCCATGGTCGATGGCAGAATCGTTGTCGCTGGCAGTGGCACCACCCGGCACGTGGTGAAAGCCCTGCTTGGCGAAGACCCCGGTCATGCCCCCTTTTCCATCGGCTGGATTCAGGGTGGGGTGTTTGCCGAAACCCCGGCGCAAAGCCGCGGGCCTGGCCCTTATCTGATAGAGCACAGCCATGTCTCGAGAGGGTGGCCAGGGCCATTGCTGGAACAGTTCGAGGCGGGTGATATCTACATAAAAAGCGGCAATGCCATCGATACCGAAGGCAATGTGGGAATTCTGCTGGGTTCCCCTGTCGGCGGCGGAATTGGCAGTGCCCTGCCCATCATCTACGCTCGTGGCGCGGAACTGGTTATTCCCATCTCCCTCACGAAACTCGTCCCATCGGTATCTGCCGCCGGCGGCAAGTTGGGGCAGCAGCGACTTTCCCGGGCAACCGGTGCTCCGGTGGGCTACATGCCGGTTATGGCCGGATTCGCCACCGTCATCACCGAACTGGATGCCCTGCAAATTCTGTATGATTTGACCGCTACCATGGTGGCCTCCGGCGGCGCCGAGGATTGCGAAGGCGCCATCGTTCTGCATGTCGAAGGTGGCAAAGAAAAAATCGATGAGTTGATGGCCGCTATCCGTTGAAACCGCCATGCACCCGGCCGGACTCATCCAGTCCCTCGTATAATATGGCCATCACCCCTATTCAAACAGGTTGCAGATAAGGGTATTCTATCCACTTCGCACAAAATCCGGACAGCGGAAACGACATGCCAAAACGCAGCACCACAGTAGAACGCAAAACACTGGAAACCCAAATCGCCGTCTCAATCGATCTGGACGGCAGCGGACGGGGCCGCTTCGATACCGGCCTGCCGTTTCTGGAACACATGCTGGATCAGATAGCACGGCACGGCCTTTTCGACCTGGACATCCAGGCCAAGGGCGACCTGCACATCGACGGGCACCACACCGTCGAAGATATCGGTATCACGCTGGGACAGGCATTCACCCGGGCCGTGGGGGACAAAAAGGGGATCCGCCGTTATGGTCACGCCTATGTCCCCCTGGACGAAGCGCTCTCCCGGGCAGTCGTGGATCTTTCCGGCCGCCCGGGTCTGGTGTATGCAGTGGAGTTTCCCCGCACCAGCATAGGCAAATTCGATACCGAGCTGTTCAGGGAGTTTTTCCAGGGCTTTGTGAATCATGCCAAGGTAACGCTGCACCTCGATGGATTACGGGGCAAAAACGCCCATCATATGGCGGAGACGATCTACAAGGCATTCGGGCGCGCCCTGCGCATGGCCGTGGAACATGATCCCCGCTGCGCGGATACCATCCCTTCCACCAAGGGGACCCTGTAGGCGATGGCAAACCGGGTGGCAATTATCGATTACGGTATGGGCAACATCCACTCCGTCGCCAAGGCGCTGGAGTTTGCCGGCGGCGATGCGGTGCAGATCTTGATCAGCCACGATGCCGAGGAGATCCGGCGCGCCGAACGAGTGGTGCTGCCGGGGGTGGGCGCAATCCGCGACTGCATGGCTGAAATCACCCGCCTCGGGCTGCGCGAAGTAATCCATGAAGCGGCGCAGAACAAACCTTTTCTGGGCGTGTGTGTCGGCATGCAGGCGCTGTTTGAACACAGCGAAGAGAATGGCGGAACCTCATGTCTGGGTATCCTGCCGGGAGCAGTGCACGCCTTCACACCGGGCATGACCGATCCCGTCAGCGGTGCACGGCTGAAAATCCCTCACATGGGCTGGAATCAGGTACACCAAAGCGCTCACCATCCGCTCTGGCGCGGTATCGAACAGGATACTCGGTTCTATTTTGTGCATAGCTACTACGTGACCCCGGCCGGAGACAGGCTGACAGCGGCTACCACCCGCTATCCCGAACCGTTGGCCGCGGCCGTAGTACAGGAGAATATCTTTGCGGTACAGTTCCACCCGGAAAAAAGCCAACAGGCGGGATTGACACTGTACGCCAATTTTTTGCGCTGGAATGGATAAACCCGCCCGCGCTCTGCGGTTGCCCCGGCAACGCCATCAGAAGGGGCGGTGTGGGGAACCCTGCTTGCCAAGGCTCTGAATGAACGAGAGACCCAGATGATATGGAACTGATACCTGCAATCGATCTCAAAGGCGGCAAGTGCGTGCGCCTGCGCCAAGGCCGCATGGATGATGTCACCACCTATTCCGATCACCCGGTGGAGATGGCCCGGCGCTGGGTGGAAGCAGGCGCCCGCCGGTTACACATGGTTGATCTGGATGGCGCCCTGTCCGGAGAGCCCAGGAACGCGGCAGTGGTGCATGAGATCTGCGAGGCGTTTCCCGATCTGCCAATCCAGATTGGCGGCGGAATCCGGGATGAAGATACCGTGCAGACATACCTGGACGCCGGGGTGCGCTATGTCATTATCGGCACCAGGGCCATTACCGCCCCCCATTTCGTCAATGATCTCTGCCTGGAGTTCCCCAGCCATATCATGGTCGGCCTCGATGCAAAAAATGGCAAGGTTGCGGTGAATGGCTGGTCGAAACTGTCCCACCATGACGTTATCGACATGGCGCAACATTTTGAAAAAGATGGGGTAGAGGCGATCATCTTTACCGATATCAGCCGCGATGGAATGATGAACGGAGTCAATATCGAATCCACGGTGGCGCTGGCCCAGGCCATCACCATTCCGGTCATCGCCTCGGGGGGCATCACCAGCCTGGATGATATCCGGGCGCTGTGCGCAGTGGCCGATGAAGGAATTCAGGGCGCAATCACCGGGCGCGCCATCTATGAGGGTACGCTGGATTTCCGCGCCGGACAAGAGCTGGCGGACAAACTGACCCGCGCAAGAACATGACCCTGGCAAAACGTATCATTCCCTGTCTGGACGTAGACAATGGCCGGGTGGTCAAAGGTGTCCGGTTCGTGGATATCCGCGATGCCGGCGATCCGGTCGAAATTGCCCGCCGCTACGATGAGCAGGGAGCCGATGAGCTCACTTTTCTGGATATCACTGCCAGCCACGAAGACCGCAAGACAATGGCCGAGGTGGTAGAGGAGGTCGCCGGACAGGTCTTTATCCCCCTCACAGTGGGTGGCGGCATTCGCTCCAACCCGGACATCCGCCATATGCTAAAGGCCGGGGCCGATAAAGTCGCTATCAATACTGCCGCTGTGAACAACCCCAAGTTCGTCCAGGAAGCCGCGGGGCGCTTTGGATCCCAATGCATCGTCGTGGCCATCGACGCCAAGCGGGTCAGCGCGGAGGAGGAGTCCGCCCGCTGGGAGATCTTCACCCACGGTGGACGCAACCCCACCGGCCTCGATGCCGTGGCGTGGGCGCGCAAAATGGTGGCCTACGGTGCTGGCGAGATACTGCTTACCAGCATGGATCGGGACGGCACCAAAGCAGGTTTCGACCTCGAACTTACCCGGGCAGTCAGTGATGCCGTTGCGGTTCCGGTTATCGCATCGGGTGGCGTCGGCAACCTGCAACATCTGGTGGAGGGAATAGTCGACGGCCATGCGGATGCCGTGCTGGCAGCCAGCATCTTTCACTTTGGTGAATACACCATCGAACAGGCAAAGCGCTATCTGCAGGACAAGGGGATCGAGGTAAGGCTGTGAACCAGGCATCCAGCTGGCTGGATCAGATACACTGGAATCCGGAGGGTCTGGTACCCGTCATAGCCCAGGACGCAAACAGCGGCCGGGTATTGATGCTCGCCTGGATGAACCGGGAAGCGCTGCAACTCACCGCTGAACGGGGCTACGCGGTTTACTGGTCCCGCTCGCGCCACAAACTGTGGCGCAAAGGCGAGTCGTCAGGCCACCGGCAGAAGGTCAGAGAGATCCGTCTGGACTGCGACGGTGACGTCATCCTGCTGAGCGTGGAACAACAAGGCGGCATTGCCTGCCACACCGGCCGTGAAAGCTGCTTCTACCAACGGTTGGAGAAAAAGCAGTGGCACAGCATCGAGCCGGTTCTCAAGGAACCTGCGGAGATTTACACATCAACAAAATGAATGATACGCTGGAAAAACTGTCTGAAATACTGGAGGCGCGGAAACAGGCTGACCCGGCCTCGTCGTATGTAGCAGGGCTGTATGATGAAGGTCTGGACGCCATTCTCAAGAAAATCGGCGAAGAGGCAACAGAAACCGTCATCGCTGCCAAAGATGAAAACCTGCCGCAGGTCATTTATGAAACGGCAGATCTATGGTTCCATAGCATGGTGATGCTGGCCCATCTCGGCGCCAGCCCCAAAGATGTTCTGGCGGAACTGGAACGCCGCTTTGGCCTGTCAGGTATTGAGGAAAAGGCCAGGAGAAAACCGCGATGAGTGATGACTGCCTGTTTTGCAACATAGCCGCCGGTGATATCCCGGCAGACAAGGTCTACGAGGATGAGCAAGTGGTGGTGTTCAATGACATTAATCCGAAAGCCAGGGTGCATCTGTTGGTAATCCCCCGCATCCACCTCGCCAGCCTCGAAGATCTCAAGCCGGAACATGACGAACTCACTGCTCACATGATGCGGTTACTGCCAAAACTGGCCCGGGAGCAGGGGCTGGAGAAGGGTTTTCGCACTGTAATCAATACCGGAAAAGGGGGCGGGCAGGTCGTTTTCCACCTTCATATTCATCTGCTGGGCGGCCCTGACCTGCGCATTTTCTAGAGCATTCAACAAGTGGAGATAGATTTATGGGTATCAGTCCATGGCAGCTGCTGATTATTCTGGCCATCGTACTCGTGCTATTTGGCGCCAAGCGTCTACGGAATGTTGGCAGCGATATGGGAGCAGCCATCAAAGGCTTCCGTACCGCAATGAAAGAGGATGATGAAACGGAAAAAAAGGCGGAACACATCGAAAAGATGGAGCAGGAGAGAGAAGGCCAGATAATCGACGGTGAAGCCAGTAAAGAGAAAACCAAGAGCTGACTCAACAGGCAGCCCGTCTGCCGCAGCACGTTGAAACAACACCCATGTTCGACATTGGTTTTTGGGAACTTTCCATCATCGCCATCATCGCCCTGCTGGTGATCGGGCCAGAGCGGCTCCCCGCAGTTGCGCGTACGGCGGGCAGTTGGTACGGGAAAATACAGCGGTTAATCACCTCGGTAAAAGCGGACATCGAACAGGAACTCAGAGCCAGTGAACTAAAACAGATCATGGATGAACAAAAGGCGGAACTCGAACATCTGAAACAGTCACTGCACCAGACCCGCTCCGAACTGGAACGGGTGACAGCCGCCGACCACCTCGAGGATGCGATCAAACCAGCCGGGGAACTCCCCGAGGCTGATCTGCCCTCCCCGGATAACCCGGCTGCAACCGATAACAACGTTCCGCCAAAATGACGCCGCATGCCCCCCTTCCGCCCGGTGACGATAACCACGAAGTAAAACAGGAGCAACCTTTCCTCTCTCACCTGGTCGAGCTGCGCGATCGGCTGCTACGCATCTTGCTGGTAGTAGGGTTGATCTTTATCGCGTTGATCCCCTTCGCCAATACACTTTATACGCTATTGGCAGCCCCCCTGCTGGCACATCTTCCAGATAGCAGCTCCATGATAGCGACAGAAGTCGCCTCGCCTTTTCTGACCCCTTTCAAACTGGCGCTCGTTATCGCCATGTTTCTCGCTATCCCGGTTATTCTGTACCAGGCATGGGCCTTCCTGGCTCCCGGGCTGTACCGGCATGAACGGCAACTGATGCTCCCCCTGCTCATCTCCAGCACGCTGCTGTTCTATGTCGGCATGGCCTTTGCCTACTATGCCGTCATGCCGCTGGTATTCGGTTTTCTCACTTCGACTGCTCCGGAAGGGGTAGCGGTCATGACAGATATCAGCAAATACCTCGACTTTGTACTCAAGATGTTTTTCGCTTTTGGGGTCGCTTTCGAGGTGCCTGTCGCCACTATTCTCCTGGTGCTGACGGGTGCAACCACGCCGGACAAACTGGCGGCCATGCGCCCTTATATCATTGTCGGCGCTTTCATTGTCGGCATGCTGCTCACACCGCCCGACATCATATCCCAGACCTTGCTGGCCATTCCCATGTGGCTACTGTTCGAGACCGGCCTCCTCTTCTCGCGAATCATGCTCCGCAGACGCCGGGCCGCAGAAGAGGCTACCGGCAACAGAGAGCATTCCGAATAACCAGCTGCTGTTACCACACCTTGTTACACGCCCTACCTGTTTGTTGTTCCGAGGCCCATATATTGGGTGTCACCGGACTAACGAAATAATAGATCACCCACAACCCCATTTGGCGAGCAGCTGATGCCGGTTCAGCGCCAGCCACTGCAGGGCGATAATCGGGGCGGCAGAGTTGATACGCCCCGTGCGCAACAGCGCCATCGCCCGCTCGAACGAAACCACGGTCACCCGGATATCCTCGTGCTCCTCGGGCAGGCCATGAATACCACCAACGCCGTTGGTATCCACTCTCCCGCAATAGAGGGTAATACGCTCCGAGGTGCCACCCGGGCTGACCAGATACTCGCTGATATATTCCAGCTCCATCAAGGCGCACCCGGCCTCTTCCGCCGCCTCCCGGTGCGCTACCGCTTGAGGGGACTCCCCCACCTCAATCATACCGGCCACACACTCCAGTAACCACGGACCACCACCCGCTTCCAGCGCGCCGATACGAAACTGCTCTATCAGCACGACGGCGTCACGGCACGGGTCGTAGGGGAGCACCGCCACCGCATGACCGCGTTCAAACAGTTCACGGCAGATAACCGGTGTCCAGCCACCGGCAAACAGGCGATGACGCAGGCGATAGCGGTAGAGACGGAAAAATCCGTCATAACCAAGCCTCTGCTCCACTATCTCGACCCCCTCCGGAGCCGGACTGGGAGGGTTCCCGCTATCCATTTTCCGAACCATTTAACAATTACCAACCCGAATAATACAAGTTACCCGGCACTCACGGCCGCAAGAACAGCCCGTATCGGGGCACGGCCCGCCGGCAATGGTCACTCCCGCTCCCTCGCGCCAACAACAGCAACGCCGGACCGGGCTGTTTCTGTGACCCCTAACCTATCAGTTTTAGTTGACATTCTGTTCTGTATCTGCTCACTAACTACGCCGTTGGCCCCGAAAAATCCGCCATATGTGTGCTGGAAAATGCTCATGTACGCTTTGTAGACTCGCGTTTATCCATTGCCGCCCCTCCTTCTTCAGCCGAGACCCATGAATCACGTCACCGCGAACGAAAAAAGGGCCATCAAGGCCCTTTTCGCTATCCGTTGTATCAGCGTGGGTTACTCTCCACTACCCACGGCCTTCATGCTAAGCCGGATGCGGCCCTGTTTGTCCACCTCGAGCACCTTGACTTTGATTACATCGCCTTCCGAAAGCTTGTCACTCACGTTCTGTACACGCTCTTCGGATATCTGGGAGATGTGCACCAGCCCATCCTTGCCTGGCAGAATGGTTACGAAGGCGCCAAAATCCATCAGTTTGACAACCTTTCCTTCGTAGACCTGCCCCACCTCGACATCAGCAGTAATCTGCTCGATACGGCGTAACGCCTCCTGACCAGCAGCGCTATCCACGGAAGCGATCTTGATTGCGCCATCATCACTGATATCGATAACCGCCCCGGTCTCCTCGGTAATAGCCCGGATGGTGGCGCCGCCCTTGCCGATCACGTCACGGATCTTTTCAGGATTAATCTTGATAGTAATATAACGGGGTGCATAGTCCGACATCTCCCGGCGCGGTGTCCGAATCACCTGATCCATGGCTGCCAGGATGTGGTTACGGCCTTCAGTGGCCTGGGCCAACGCCTGCTGCATTATCTCTTGAGTGATACCATCGATTTTTATATCCATCTGCAGAGCCGTTATACCGCGTTCAGTACCCGCCACCTTGAAGTCCATATCACCCAGATGATCCTCGTCACCCAGAATATCGGTCAGTACGGCGAATCGCTCTTCTTCCTTGATCAAACCCATGGCGATACCTGCTACCGACCGCTCAATCGGCACGCCGGCGTCCATCAATGCCAAACTCGTTCCGCAGACGGAAGCCATTGAACTTGAACCGTTGGATTCGGTAATTTCAGACACCACCCGGATAGAGTAGGGAAACTCATCCCCGCTCGGCATCACCGCAGCAACGCCCCGCTTGGCCAAACGGCCGTGCCCAATCTCCCGCCGCTTGGGGCTGCCGACAAAACCGGTCTCGCCAACACTGTAAGGGGGAAAATTGTAATGCAGCATGAACGCTTCTTTGCGCTCCCCTTCGATGGCATCAATCAGCTGGGCATCCCGCTCGGTGCCCAGCGTGGTTACCACCAGCGCCTGGGTTTCACCCCGGGTAAACAGCGCCGAACCGTGGGTTCGCGGCAACACCCCAACCTGGATATCCAGATTGCGCACCGTGCGGGTGTCACGGCCATCTATGCGCGGCTCGCCAGCAAGAATCCGCTCTCGCACGATGCGTTTCTCCAGTGCAGAGAGGGCATCCGCTATCTGTTCGGCAGAGTGGCGCTCCCCCCCTTCTTCACCCGAGAGCTTTTCGACCGCTGCCTTGCGAATATCGGACAGGCGGCTGTATCGCTCCTGCTTTTGCCGAATCTGGTAGGCTTCCTTGATCGCCGTCTCGCACTCGGCAGCCACAGCGGCATGCAACGCCTCGTCTCTGGGGGGCGGCTGCCACTCCCAAGCCGGCTTGCCGGCTTCCGCTTGCAGCTCGCCGATGGCCTGAATAACGGTCTGCAACTGCTCATGCCCATACATGACCGCACCCAGCATCACCTCTTCGGACAACTCTTTCGCCTCGGATTCGACCATCAGTACCGCCGCTTCCGTACCGGCAATCACCAGATCCAGGGCGGACTCTTTCAGCTGGCTCAACGTAGGATTCAGCAGGTACCCGCCATCTTTATAGCCAACTCTCGCTGCGCCCAGCGGCCCGTTGAAAGGCGCCCCCGAGATCGCCAGCGCAGCGGAGGCGCCAATCAGGGAGGGCACATCCGGGTCGATCTCCGGATCCAGCGACAACACGGTACAGATAACCTGCACTTCATTGGTAAACCCTTTCGGAAACAGTGGCCGGATAGGCCGATCGATCAAACGGGATGTCAGTGTCTCTTTCTCGCTGGGGCGCCCTTCACGCTTGAAAAATCCACCGGGAATCTTGCCTGCGGCATAGGTTCGCTCCTGATAATTCACGGTTAGCGGAAAAAAATCGCGCCCCTCCACTGCCTCCGGGTGCGCTACAGCAGTAACCAGCACCACCGTATCGCCCATCGCCACCTTGACGGCGCCGTTGGCCTGACGGGCAATCTGCCCGGTCTCGAGACTGACCAGATGATTACCATACTGAAACTCTTTTTTAACGAGGGTCACTTGATTGATTCCTTGAAGGAGTGATGGCCGAAGGCCGTGATAACCAAAACGCAACTACCCAGCCCGCCCCTGAAATGCGGGCAGTTACTTCCAGACATTACAACTTGCCGGGTGGTTACACCAAAACAAAATCAACGACGCAAACCGAGACGGCTGATCAGGCTGCGATAACGCTCGATATTCTTTCGCTTCAGGTAATCCAGCAGTTTGCGGCGCTGGCTGACCATTCGCAACAATCCGCGGCGGGAATGGTGATCATGAATATGCGTTTTGAAATGGGTGGACAGATGTTCAATCTGCGCCGTCAGCAGGGCCACCTGCACCTCGGGTGAACCGGTATCGTTGTCACCACGCTGGAACTGCTTGACGATCCCGGACTTGGCTTCGGCATTCAATGACATGAATTATAAACTCCCAACTTTACAAGATAAACCATCTATCTGTCAGACAGCCTGTATAAACGGTGTATTGTAGCTTCAACCAAGGTGCCGGGACAAGCCGAATCTGGATAATTCACAGCTCTCCACATGCACAAACGGCCGGAAACATCACACGTTCAATAACCGTTTGGGGGCAACACGGCCATCATCAAGGACGGTTCCAACACCCAGAAAACGCTCCTTGCCTTCATAGATGCGAACCCATCCAGTGAGAGCGTTCTGCGGCACGAAAACCGGCTGGCCTTTGCAAAAATAGTGGGCTGCTTCCCGGGAGAGCTTGACGGCAGGCCAGTCGAGCAAGGCATTTTCCATCGGCAGCAACAACCGGTCCAGCCCGCTGATTCCTTGCTGGGCCGTACTTTCCAGCTGTTCCAGCGTCACTGCCTCTTTCAGCCCGAACGGCCCGGCCCGGGTGCGGACAAGGTTGCTCAAATGAGCGCAACTGCCCAGGGCTGTTCCGATATCCTCTGCCAGGGTACGCACATAGGTACCCTTGGAACAGTGAACATCGATGGTCAACTCATCCGTTTCAAACTGCAACAGCTCCAGTTGATAAATGGTAACGGCCCGTGGTTTGCGCTCCACTTCGACACCCTGGCGGGCCAGTTTGTAGAGCGGCTGCCCCTGGTATTTAAGTGCCGAATGCATGGGCGGGATCTGCGCTATCTCCCCGGTGAAACGGGACAGCACTTCGACAATCTGCTGCCGCTCCAGCACGGGAACGGGAAGCCGTTCAATCACCTCGCCCTCGGCATCGGCGCTGCTGGTGCGGACGCCGAGCTTGACCGTTCCGCGATAGCGTTTATCCGCATCGAGCAGAAAGGCGGACATCTTGGTAGCCTCACCCAGGCAGACAGGCAGTACGCCGCTGGCCAACGGATCGAGATTGCCGGTATGCCCCGCTTTACGTGCGCCGAACAGACGTTTGACTATCTGCAACGCTCTGTTGGAGGTGATTCCCTGTGGCTTGTCGAGCAAAAGAATGCCATCGACTGCCCGCCCCCTGTCACGCCGCCTGCTCATTTCTTCTGTTTTCGGTCAGATGCTACCGCCGCATCGATCAGGGCGCTCAGCTCGGCACCTTGATCGATGGAAACATCGTATTGAAAATGCAACCGGGGAACAACGCGCAAGCGCATGCGGCGGCCGATAAAACCCCGCAGAAATCCGGCGGAGCGGTTGAGGATATCCACGCTGGTCTTGCGCTCTTCGGCATCTCCCGAAAGGAGCGTCACATAGATCCTGGCATGGGACAGATCCCGGCTCACATCGGCGGCAACCACGGTTACCAGCCCCAAACGGGGATCTTTCATCTCCTCGCGGATAACCTGCGCCAGCTCCCGCTGAAGCTGCTCAGCGATACGGCGGGTACGGTTGAACTCTCTCGGCACGATCAGTCAATTTTCCGGGAAACCTGAACCCGCTCGTAGACCTCAATCTGGTCACCAATCCTGACATCGTCATAGTTTTTCACACCGATCCCGCACTCCATGCCCTGCTTAACCTCGTTGACATCATCCTTGAAGCGGCGCAGGGATTCGAGTTCACCTTCGTAGATCACGATGTTGTCACGCAACACCCGAATCGGATTACTGCGTTTGACCACGCCCTCGGTAACCATGCAGCCGGCGATGGCGCCGATTTTGGGCGCACGGAATACGTCCCGCACCTCGGCCAGGCCGATGATCTCTTCCTTGAGTTCCGGAGCGAGCATGCCGCTCATCGCCTGCTTGATTTCGTCGATGAGATCGTAGATAACGCCATAGTAGCGGATATCCACACCCTCTTCTTGCGCCATGCTGCGGGTACCCGCTTCGGCACGCACGTTGAACCCGATGATTATCGCGCCCGACGCCAGCGCCAGATTGACATCCGACTCGGTAACTCCCCCCACACCGCTGGAGATGGTGTTGACGCGCACCTCGCTGGTAGAGAGCTTGTTCAAGGCGTCAACTATGGCCTCCACGGAACCCTGCACATCGGCCTTCAGTACGATATTGAGGCTGTTGACCTCGCCCTCTTTCATCTGTTCGAACATATTTTCCAGCTTGGCAGCCTGCTGCCGCGCCAGCTTGATCTCGCGGAACTTGCCCTGCCGGAACAGAGCCACTTCCCGCGCCTTGCGCTCGCTGGGCACCACAATCGCCTCATCCCCGGCGCTCGGCGTACCGGACAGCCCCAGGATCTCGACGGGAATCGAAGGCCCGGCCTCGGCAACCGGTTTGCCATTCTCGTCCAGCATGGCGCGCACCCGGCCATACTCCTGACCAGCCAGCAGTATGTCGCCCCTGTGAAGCGTTCCTTTCTGGATCAGCAGCGAGGCGACCACTCCCCGGCCTCTGTCGAGTCGGGATTCGATAACAATGCCGCTCGCTGCTCCATCTCGGGGAGCTTTCAACTCCAGCACCTCGGACTGGAGCAGAATCCCTTCCAGCAGATCATCCACGCCCTGACCGGTCTTGGCAGATACGTTGACAAACATGGTGTCGCCGCCCCAGTCTTCCGGAATAACCTCCAGTTGCGACAGCTCTGTCTTTACCCGTTCCGGATCGGCTTCCGGCTTGTCGATTTTGTTGACGGCAACGATCAGCGGCACATCCGCGGCGCGCGCATGCTCAATCGCCTCCTTGGTCTGTGGCATTACGCCATCATCGGCAGCAACCACCAGTATAATGATATCGGTCACTTTTGCGCCACGGGCGCGCATTGCCGTAAATGCCGCATGCCCCGGCGTATCCAGAAAAGTGATGGTGCCGCCTTCGATATCCACATGATAGGCGCCAATGTGCTGGGTGATTCCACCCGCCTCACCCGCGGTCACCTTCGATTTGCGGATGTAATCGAGCAGTGATGTTTTACCGTGATCCACATGTCCCATGATGGTTACCACCGGCGGACGGACATACTCCTCTCCACCGATATCCTCCGCATGGGTGGCAAGCTCGTCTTCAATGCTGCTGTCTCTCTTGAGCAGGGGTTTATGCCCCATCTCTTCCACCAGAATAACAGCGGTATCCTGGTCCAGAACCTGATTGATGGTCACCATGGTACCCATCTTCATCAGCACCTTGATAACCTCCCCGGCCTTTACCGACATGCGCTGCGCCAACTCGGCAACGGTAATGGCTTCCGGTACGGAAACTTCCCGGACCACCGGACCCACCGGTTTTTCGAAACCATGCTGCGGCACCGCGGGTTTGACGGCAGCTCCCCGCCCGGATTTTTTCTTGCTCTTGCGCGGGGTTCGGGCAGTCCTGCGCGCCTCATCAGAGAGGCCCAGTTTGCCGTGTTTGCCTTTTTTATCGGGCTGGCGCGCCACCGGCCTGGCCTTTGCCTTCTTCTCTTCCGCGCCATCCACGCGTGAGGCCTTTTTCTCATCCTTTTTCTGAACAGGCGCTGGCTCAACTGGAGAGGGCGGGCTAATCGCCGCCTCGGCCGCGGCTCTCTTTTCCTCTTCGGCCCTTCTGGCAGCAGCCTCTTCTTCCGCCCGCCGGGCCTCTTCCTGTCTGCGCGCCTCCGCCTCCAGACGAAGCGCCTCCTCGGCCGCTTCCCGTTCGGCCTTCTCCCGCGCCAGACGCCGGGTCTCTTCCTCCATCACCACGCTGCGTTTCACGTAAGTCCGCTTCTTGCGCACCTCAACGGTCACGGTCTTGGATGACGCACCGCGACCTGAACCCAGCTTCACCTCACTGACACTCTTGCGCTTGAGCGTCACCCGCTTTGGCGCAGCACCCTGTTCGGAAACGCCATGTTTGCTGCGTAGATAACTGAGCAACTTGTGCTTGTCTTCGTCACCGATAAGACTATCGGCTTGCATAGTAGCAACACCGGCTTCCCGCAACTGTTTCAGGAGCCGCTCTACCGGGATACCTACCGTTTTGGCAAATTCGTTGACGCTTACTTCAGCCATTGGTCTCTCCCTCTATTCCTGCGCCTGTCCGGCAAACCAGGGTTCGCGCGCCTTCATTATCAATTTTGCCGCCCGCGCCTGGTCGATACCTTCGATATCCAGCAGATCGTCAACCGCTTGCTCGGCCAGTTCGTCCACGGTCGTAACCCCGCGCCTGGCAAGCTGCGCCGCCAGGTTTTCATCCATTCCCTCCATCGCCAGCAAATCCTCGGCAGGTTCTGCCGCGTCCAGTATCACCTCTTCATTCGAGATGGCCAACGTCAACAGGGCATCCTTGGCGCGCTCGCGCAGCTCGCTGACAATCTCCTCATCGAACTCTTCGATCTCCAGCATCTCGCCAGCGGGCACGTAGGCCACCTCCTCGATGCTGGAGAAACCCTCCCGCGCCAGTATTTCACCCACCTCTTCGTCAACACCGAGATGTTGCTGAAACAGGCCAATCAGTGAAGATGTCTCCTGCTCGCTCTTCTCCTCCGCCTGCGCTTCGGTCATGACGTTGAGCTCCCAGCCGGTCAGCTCGCTGGCCAGCCGGACGTTCTGCCCGTTGCGGCCGATGGCCTGCGCCAGCATCTCCTCCTCCACGGCAACGTCCATGCTGTGCGTATCTTCATCGATCATCACCGACGAAACCTCTGCCGGAGCCATGGCATTGATAACGAACAGCGCCGGATTTTCATTCCACAGCACGATATCCACCCGCTCCCCGGAAAGTTCGTTGGACACCGCCTGGACGCGTGAACCCCGCATACCGACACAGGCCCCCACCGGATCCAGGCGCGGATCCGTCGAATGCACGGCGATCTTGGCCCGCAACCCGGGATCGCGCGCCGCACTGCGGATTTCGATCAAACCGTCACCCACCTCGGGTACCTCCAGCTTGAACAGCTCAACGATGAATTCCGGCGCAGTACGGCTGACAAACAGCTGAGGCCCCCGCGGCTCGAAGCGCACTTCTTTGAGATAACCTCGCAGACGGTCGCCGGTACGTACCGGCTCACGCGGAATCATCTCCTCACGAGGAATGAACGCCTCCACATTGTTGCCCAGATCCAGTATGACATTGCCGCGCTCAACCCGTTTGACGACGCCATAGAGCATCTCACCGACACGCCCCTTGTACTCCTCAACCACTCGCGCACGCTCCGCTTCCCTGACCTTCTGGACAATGACCTGCTTCGCCGTCTGCGCAGCGATACGGCCAAAGGAGACAGATTCAATCTCCTCCTCCAGATAATCACCAAGCTGGACACCAGGATCATCCTCACGCGCCGCGCTGATGGTGAACTGCCGCTGCGGATACTCCATCGCATCATCCTCCACCACTTCCCAGCGCCGGAAGGTTTTATAATCGCCGGTTTCACGATCGATCTCCACGCGAACATCGATATCTCCTGCATGACGTTTTCTGGTTGCCGTAGCCAAGGCGGCCTCAATCGCCTCGAAAATAATCGCTTTCTCCACCCCTTTTTCGTTGGATACGACATCAACAACAAGCAGAATCTCTTTATTCATACCATGCCTCTACAAAAAACCGTGTCTCCGGGGCGTTAGACCCATCTGAAAACCACCATTGCACCATACAAGCTCAGTGTTACAATTCGGGAACCAGCCGCGCTTTGTCAATCTCCTCCAGAGAAAGCGGCACCTCTTCACCATCCACCGCCAGGATGACCTTCTGCTCCCGAACCCCTCTCAGCAAAGCGGTTATTTTACGCCGCCCGCGCCATGGCGCATTCAATACCAAGCGAGCCTGACGGCCCGAAAAACGCTCAAAATGGGCCAACGCAAAAAGGGGCCGATCCAGCCCCGGTGACGAGACCTCGAGGGAATACTCCCCGCGAACAGGATCCTCTATATCCAGCACCCCGCTAATCTGGTGGCTCGCCCGCGCGCAGTCGTCCACGGTTATGCCGCCATCAGCATCGATATATACCCGCAGCACCGAATGTTTCCCCTGCGCAAGATACTCTACACCCACCAGCTCATAACCCAGAACGGTTACCGCTGGAGCCAGAAGCTCGTATAAGTGTTCAGCAGCCTGTCGCACCGTCAGGTCTTTCCTTCCTCACTACCCGCAAACAAAAAATGGGCCATGCGGCCCACTATCTGCAACACCCACCCACTGGGTATTGACTCGGCATTATAGCATTAATAACTCATAATAAAAAAGCCCCGGTTACGGGGCTTTTTTATTATTGAATACGTGGTAGCGGGGGCAGGATTTGAACCTACGACCTTCGGGTTATGAGCCCGACGAGCTACCGGACTGCTCCACCCCGCATCCGATTCCGCCAATGATACAGACATTCATTCTATATGGCAAGGCGATTACTATTATTAACCCGGCAGCGATAGAGACTTGCTTGCAAAGTCCCAATTTACCAGCTCCCAGAAAGATTCGATATAGGCGGGGCGGGCATTGCGGTAGTCGATATAATAGGCGTGCTCCCAGATATCGATGGTCAACAGCGGGGTCACTCCTTCGGTCAAAGGACAACCGGCATTACTGGTGTTGATAATGCCGAGCGAACCGTTGGTGTTTTTCACGAGCCAGGTCCAGCCAGAACCAAAATTGGTGGCAGCCAGGGTGGAAAACTGCTGTTTGAACTCGTCGTAAGAGCCAAAGTCCTGACTGATTGCCTGCGCCAGCGCTCCGTCGGGTTTGCCGCCACCTGCCGGGCTAAGGCAGTTCCAGTAAAAGGTATGATTCCACACCTGCGCAGCATTGTTGAAAATCGCCCCCGCTGGCGCCGTCTTGATGATCTCTTCCAGAGACATGTTTTCGAACTTCGTACCGGGGATCAGCTTGTTCAAATTGGCCACATAAGCAGCATGATGCTTTCCGTAGTGATACGCCAGAGTCTCTGCCGAGATCCTCGGAGCAAGGGCGTCCTGGGCGAAAGGCAGTTCAGGTAATTTATGTTCCACTGTCGAGTCTCCTGAAATAGAAACGGGTCAATGGGCAAATTATAGACTAATCCGCCCCGAACAGTGCAAGCAGTTCGGCAGCCTCGTTACGCTGCTGACCGTTACAGCTTATTGAGCGCTGTATATTGAAGTGAAAAAGCGTGGCGTTTTGGTATATCTTGCGGGCATAGGGGGTATCGTGATTCGAGATCAATACCGGTATATCCCTCTCCGCCACCAACTCGGCTGTTTCGGCCAGCACCTCCTGTTCGCGGGAGCCGAAAGCCTCACTGCTGTAGCTGGTAAAGCGGGAGGTGCCGTTGAGGGGTATGTAGGGCGGATCAGCATAGATAATACTGCCATGCTGCGCCTGCATGAGCGTCGTTCTAAAATCCTGGCAGACAAACTCGGCCCGTTGTGCCTTGAGATGAAAACGGCGCATCTCGCGCTCCGGAAAATAGGGCCGTTTATAACGCCCGAAGGGAACATTGAACTGGCGGGCCTTGTTGTAACGGCATAAGCCGTTATAGCCATGGCGGTTCAAGTAGAGGAAGAGCGCGGCTTTTTTCCTGCGGTCAGCGGTCGTATTGAATTGATGCCGAAGCTGATAAAAGCGCTGCTCGCAGTTGTTTTTTGGCGTAAAATACTGTTGCGCATAGGCAATAAAACACTCTCCTTCCCGCTGTAACAGCTTGAACAGCCGGATCAGATCGGGGTTGATATCGCTAATCAGGTAATGCGAATAGTCGGTATTGAGAAAAACGGCGCAGGAGCCGGCAAAAGGCTCTATCAACTGTTCACCTGCCGGCAGTCTTGGCAGGATATGCTTCAAGACACGATATTTGTTACCCGCCCATTTCAGAAAAGGGCGAACCAGGCGGGGCTGCTCCGGAGTACTCACAATGGTTTGACAAAAACCTTGGAGTTACGCTGGTAATTGTACATCATTTGACGCGCAACGGGCAGATCCCCTATTTCGGCCGGCCGGTAACCCCGCTCCAGAAACCAGTGGGGTGTATGGGTGGTCAGCACAAACAGTCGCCCGATTCCCCGCTGCCTGGCCCGCTGCTCAATAAACTCCAGCAGCCGGCCGCCGCGCTGCTCCCCACGATAATCGGGATGAACCGCCAACCCCGCCACTTCAGCAATCGACTCTCCGGCAAAGGGGTGCAGGGCGGCGCAGGCAATGATCGCCCCGTCACGCTCAACCACGCAGAACTGCTCAATTTCCATCTCCAACCATTCACGGGAGCGATGAACCAGGACGCCATTACGCTCCAAAGGCGCAATCAACTCAAGAATGCCGCCCACATCCTCAATGGTGGCGGGGCGAATCCCTTCAAATCGCTCCATCGCCACCAGGGTACCCGCGCCATCACGGGTGAACAACTCCTGCAGCAACGCTCCATCCACCCGGCTATCGAGCAAATGGGTTCGATGCACCCGGCCACGGCAGGCACTGACAGCACAAGCCAGGAGAGCACCAACAGCGGGCGGGATATCGTCACGCTGCGCCAACTGCTGCTCCACTTCGGTCACAGTCAACTCCCGTATCAGCTTTCCCTGCGGATCCAGCAAACCGGCCGCTTCGGTCAGATAGATCAGTTTTTCTGCCTTGACCGCCTGCCCTACCGAACAGGCCACCTGTTCAGCACGCAAATTGAAGATCTCTCCGGTAGGAGAGTAACCCAGCGGCGGCAGCAGCACGATGTTACCGGAATCCAACTGGGCTGAAATGGCGGCTGTGTCGACCCGGCGAAACTCCCCGGTATAACGGTAATCGACGCCATCCCGCACCCCCAATGGTTGAGCCACAACGTAGTTGCCCGAGCTGATTTGAATATCGGCCCCCGCCATGGGTGAATTCGCCAATCCCATGGAAAACAGCGCCTCGATCTCCAGACGCAGACTGCCAACAGCCTGTTTGACACACTCCAGGGATCGAGGGTCGGTAATCCGCAACCCCTCATGATAACGGCTGTCGATGCCCCGCTCCCGGAAAAAACGCTCGATCCGCGAGCGTGCTCCGTATACCAGCACCAGCCGGATACCAAGACTGTTGAGCAGCGCCAAATCATGCACCAGATGGGGATGGCTCTTTCCATCAATGGCATCGCTGCTGAAATGGATAACGAACGTTCGGCCACGGAACGCATTGATATACGGAGCTGAATCGCGGAACCAGTGGATAAAGGAGGGGTTGCTTGGTTGCATTTTGTTGTCGTGCGTGCAGCCCGGTACCGTTTCCACCGGGTTCAGTATATCCCTTCGGCGATCAGGGAATCTCCGCCTGATCCGAAGCGCATGCCTATATATACTCGAATTCAGACGCCGGATGCAACCTTAACTTGCATTTTACCGGAGCATGAAGTATAATGTGGAATTCGATTGGCGGCCCTTTGATGGCTGCCTTTTTGTTTTAGGGAGGATGAACCCGATGTCCAGCAGACTTATGGACACTTACGCTCCTCTGCCAGTCTCTTTTGAACGAGGGGATGGCGCCTGGCTGTGGGACAGTCAAGGAAACCGGTATCTGGATGCCCTCAGCGGCGTTGCGGTATGCAATCTGGGGCACGCCCATCCAGCAGTCAGCAAAGCACTCTGTGAGCAGGCCGGCAAACTGCTGCATACCTCAAATTTATATAATATCCCGCTGCAACAAGAGCTTGCCATGGCATTGACGCGGCTGGCGGGAATGGACAAAGCATTTTTCTGCAACTCTGGCGCCGAGGCCAACGAGGCAGCCATCAAGCTGGCACGCCTGTACGGCCACCAGAAAGGAATCAAAACCCCTGCTATCGTTGTTGCCAATGGCAGCTTTCATGGCCGAACCCTGGCCACCCTCAGCGCTACCGGCAACCGCAGGATTCGGGCCGGATTCGAACCGCTGGTGCGGGGGTTTTTGAGGGTTGAGTACAATGATCTCGACGCCATGCAGAACATCGCCAGAAACGACCCGGACGTTGTTGCGGTGCTGGTGGAACCGGTGCAAGGCGAAGGGGGTGTCCGTCTGCCTGACAAGGGCTATCTGCCGGCTCTGCGCACGCTATGTGATGAACAGGGGTGGCTGCTGATGCTGGACGAGGTGCAGACCGGCATGGGCCGCACCGGTAAAATGTTTGCCTTTCAGCACAGCGGTATCATGCCCGATGTGATGACCCTGGCCAAGGGGTTGGGTAACGGCGTCCCCATTGGCGCCTGCCTGGCCCGTGGGGCCGCAGCCACCGTCTTTCAACCCGGAAATCACGCAACCACCTTTGGCGGCAACCCGCTGGTATGCAGCGCTGCGCTGGCAGTTGTCCGGACGCTGGAGCAGCACGATCTTCCCGCCCGGGCAGCGGTCCTGGCAGAACAGATGCTGAAGGATTTCCGCAATTTCCTGTCTGAGACCGCCCACGTCAAAGCGATTCGTGGCCTGGGAATGATGTTTGGCATTGAACTGGAGCGGCCCTGTGGCGAGCTGGTAATGAAGGCGCTGGAGGCCAACCTGCTGATTAACGTCACCGCTGAAAACGTTGTTCGTCTGCTGCCGCCGCTGATTTTGAGCAAACAGGAGGCAAACGAGATCGTCCACCGGGTATGCAAGCTGGTCAACGAATTTTCGTCAATGGATACGGAAGCCGCCTGATATGAGCGCTCCAACGCACTTTCTTACCTTGATGGATCTCTCCTCCGAGCAACTGCACGGTCTGCTGAGAAGAGCCATCGAGCTCAAGGCCAAACAGCACAAGAGAGAACTTTATCAACCGCTCAAGGGGAAAGTGCTGGGGATGATTTTTGAAAAATCATCCACCCGCACCCGCGTCTCGTTCGAAACCGGCATGGCGCAATTCGGGGGGCATGCCATCTTTCTTTCACCCCGTGATACCCAACTGGGGCGAGGAGAGCCTGTCGAGGATAGCGCGCACGTGTTGTCACGAATGGTCGATGTGATCATGATCCGTACGTATGAACATGAAAAAATCGAACGGTTTGCTGCTTGCTCCCAGGTGCCCGTTATCAACGCACTGACCGATCGCTTTCATCCCTGCCAGCTTCTGGCCGATATGCAAACCTATCTGGAACACCGCGGTAGCATCCGCGGGCGGAAAGTTGCCTGGATAGGCGATGGTAACAATATGTGCCACTCCTATATCGAGGCCGCCCGGCTGTTTGACTTCCACCTTCACATCGCCTGTCCTGAAGGGTATGAACCGGATCCGGCTACTATACTCGGCAGTGGCGCTGAAAAACATGTCACAATCATCCATGATCCAATGGAAGCCGCGACAAACTGCGATCTGGTGGTTACCGATGTATGGGCCAGCATGGGGCAGGAGGAGGAGCAGGCCCGCAGGGTCGAAGCGTTCACCGCCTATCAGGTCACCGAGGAGATTATGAAGATGGCCAAACCGGATGCGCTGTTTATGCACTGTCTTCCCGCCCATCGCGGCGAGGAGGTGGCGTCCGCGATCATCGATGGGCCGCAAAGCGTCGTATGGGACGAGGCGGAAAACCGGCTGCACAGCCAAAAAGCGCTGCTGGAACTGCTGCTGGTGTAACTACCCGGCGCGACCGAACACGACATATTATGTGGCCGGGTTGATAATATCCGGAAGTCAGCGCTCAGCAACCAGTAACCATCGCCCGAAATGAATATGCCGACATTAACAAAATGGAGCAGTCTGTTACTCTGCCTGATGGTGACGTTCGGTTGTGCCACGACGGGGCTGGGCAACGAAAGCGACGCGCCAAAGCCCCCTCCTGGTGGAAATTTCACCTTGCACTCGAAAGACGGGCCAATCTCATTGAGTGATTTCAAGGGAAAGGTCGTGCTGCTTTTCTTTGGCTACACCAGCTGTCCCGATGTCTGTCCCACCTCACTGGCATTTTCCGCCAGGGCGTTGAACAGCCTGGACAAAACCGAGCTGGAACAGGTTCAACCGCTCTTCATAACCCTCGATCCCCAAAGGGATACCGCGAAAAAACTGGATAAATACGTCAAATTCTTTCACCCCAAGCTCGTGGGTCTTACCGGATCGGAAGAGGAGATTGCCCGGACAGCCAAATTATACGGGGTAAAGCACTATCGCGTGGAATCAGGACACTCCTCGTCTGACTACGACATCAATCATTCAGCCGCGCTGTACCTCATCACCAAGGGTGGCGCCCTGCGTTTTCTTTTTCCTCACGGCACATCTCCCGCACTCGTTGCCAAGGCGATACGCTATCTGCTGACCATTCCGGAATAGCCCCGCTTCACCCTGCCTCTCACTTCAATTTCTGCTCACGCAACAAGGTTCGGCGGCTCCAGAAACGCTCCCACAGGATGATGGCGACCAGCGCCGCAAGCGAGCCAAACGTGATTATCCATATATATTGCTCAACCAATGCGGCCAGAATAGACGAAATACCCAGCATGATACCCAGCAGGCTCAATCGCCAGCTAATCCGGTAGCCATCCAGAAACACGGCCAGGCCGAGAACCAACAGCAGAACCAACCCGGTGGTTTCGTAGTTCAGCCGCCCCGTATTGAGTAGCACAAAAACACCAATAACAGCGATTGCCGTCGCCAACCAGTGGGCCGTCTGCACCAGCAACACCGCCCGCACCTTGTGTTCCGGTTTTTTGGACCAAACGATCGCCATCCCGGCAACCCAGAAAACCGCCGTCATGCTGAGCCAATAGCGATAACTCCGGGCAGGTGAAAAATTGGTAATGGCCATTCCCACCAGGCATAGCACCAGCAGAACCAGAAGAATTATATCTTCGATCAATGTCTTTCTTTTCGAAAAACTTGTAAACCATCCACCCAGTTTGCCTTGTATCACAGCAGCCCTTCCTTATGACGCTTAACGTTCAAAAAATGTAACTATTCAGCATAGTATGAAACAAGCCGGTAACTGCTCAGATTGCCCCTGAAATTCGTCAGTTCAAGGCGAAAAATGGGAGTTTACGCGTGTAAATGACCATTTTTCAACGCAGAAATGGCGGATTTCAGGGGTGAGCTGAATAGTTACCAAAAAATTTGACAACCGCCATCCCTGTCTCTTCGCTGAACGCTGCAGACAGAACCATACCGCTATCCATCGCCTGCCCGCCGGTGCTGGCCGGCCGGGATAACTCTTTATCGATGGCATCATTGCGGCCGCCTCCTCGAATGACGGTGGCTCGAAGCATATACAATGCCAATATAGCACAGAAGAAGACGGTTATTGCCAACCTGACCTCCCCCCACCTGGTAGCTCTCATACGGGACTTGCGGCCAAACTATGTTGACAAACACCGATTGGGTTCGTTCGCTCAACAGCTCCACCGCGGCAGGGCTTCAGCGCAAATGAGCTGCCATCATGCAGAATGACAGGGCCAAAACGCGAAAATGGACTTTCCGGGCTGAAATTCAGCACCTGCCCGGCCGTCGAAGCTCTTCTCCGGAAAAACCTGTTTCATTTGTCTCAAAACACGGCTAATCTGTTCGTGTCCTATCCGATCCACTCCAATCGTCGTATTGAGCTACTGCGATCGGATCGGGTGGGGCGCTACAAGCTCATGATATGACTTGTTTTTTCTCTAAAGATCTTACCTGTGTGGATTGACAAATTTCGGCAGCAACCCGAACCGCTATTTTCAAACGCTACAACTCGTTGAACAAATACCTGAAAATATCTCTGTCGCTGCCCAAGTCTCTCCCGCCTTGTTCGAGGAAAAAGTGCGCAGTTTACATGGCTTTTTTGCATCATCGGATAAAACGGGAGTAGGCTGGGCGCCAGGCTAAAGTTTGCGTAACTATTCAGCTCACCCCTGAAATCCGCCATTTCTGCGTTGAAAAATGGTCATTTACACGCGTAAACTCACATTTTTCGCCTTGAACTGACGAATTTCAGGGGCAATCTGAACAGTTACCGGCTTGTTTCATACTATGCTGAATATGCTTTATGTCGGGAAAAATCATCAATATCCGCGAACGGCTCGAGGTCAGACCGCATCCGACCGTCGTGCGTCTGACGGATCTGGAGAGCGGCTCGGCGGAGTGGCTGAGTGACAGTTTTCTGGTTACGCCCGAGGTCAGAACCCACCTCTGCGCCCTGGGTCAACTGCTCGAGCGCAGGGAAGGTGGCGGTGCCTTTCTTATTGGCCACTACGGCTCCGGCAAGTCCCATTTTCTGACCTATCTGACCCAGCAGTTACGCGCCGGAAAGCTGATTTCCGGCTCCGTGCAGGTGATCCCGGTCTCTTTGGTCAACTTCAGCGCCAGTAACCGGCTGGAGGATATCATCTGCTCCGCACTGGGGCTGAAGGTAGATGAAGGGGATCGCCGTCTGATCTGGGATCAACTGGAGCAGACACCGGATGGAATCCTGTTGATAGTGGATGAGCTATCGGAGTTTCTGCGCTCCAAAGGGGATGCGCAAGCCTTCAATGAAGATGTCCGTTTTCTTCAGTTTCTGGGCGAGTGGTCGCGGGATCGCCGTTTCTGGATTCTGGCGGCGATGCAGGAGGGAATCGAGCACACGGGCGAGCTGGAACATAGCCTCTACCGCAAAATCAAGGATCGTTATCCGCTGCGCCTGCTGTTGACGCCGGCCCATGTGCAGACTTTGATCGCCGACAGCATTCTGGTCAAGAAGACCGGTTATGCCGAGGCGGTGCGCCATCTGGGACGGGAGTTGAAAGAAAGTTTCCCCTCTGCGGCGCTGGATCTGCCGCTGCTGCAAACCATCTATCCGTTGCATCCCGCTACCCTCGACCTGCTGGAAGAGATACGGGATCGCTTCTCGCAGACCCGGGGAGTGGTGGATTTCGTGGTGACCAGCCTGCGCGGTGATCCGGCCCGCGGCATAGAACCCTTCCTCGATCAGAGCTGGGGCGCACTGATAACACCTGATCTCATTGTGGATCACTTCCGGGATCTGTTCGAGCTGCAGCCGGAGTTTATCGCTCTCGCGCAGCAGCTGTTCCCCTGGTACCGCAAACATCTGGAAACGCTGTTTGAACAACCGGCTCTGCGCACCCTGGCGGAACGGCTGCTGAAACTGCTGGTGCTGGTCCATCTCTCGCCGGCGCGGGACAACCTGACCACCCACGAAGCCGCCAGCTGGCTACTGTTCAGCGCCAGCCGGGTGGATCCGGCCCGCAATCTGAAGATTATGGAGAAGATCCTTTCCCGATTCGCCGATCAGGGGCGTTTCGTGGTGCACCGGGGGGGTGGTTATCGACTGGAGCTGAAGGATGACGGCAGCGCCGCTTTCGAGCGACAGCTAAAACGGGAGATGGCCGGGCTGCGTGGTCAGCAGGCGCTGATTCTGGAGCTGCTGGTGCCACTGCTGCCCGACAGCGGCTTCAACCCGTTCACGCTGCCCCGCGAACAGTATCAGCACCGGCGCTTGAGCTGGCGCTTCCATGAGCGGCGCTACGCCGTCTGGTTTGGTGAGACGGAACCAGCCGTGGAAGGTGACGATCTTCAGCTCTGGATCCGCCTGCCCTGGGGAGAGGCTGCCGCCGGGGCGAAGTGCTACACACTGATCCCGGCCTCCATCCAGGTTGGCGAAAATCTGCTGGAGCTGGCCGCACTGGCCAGACTCCAGGAGCATCCACTGGGGCTGGAGCATAAGCAGCGGCTGGGAAAGCGCATCCAGACCCGTATTCCGGCCTGGCAAAGCGCGGTGCGCAATGCCTGGCTGGAGGCAGTGGTACTGACCCCGGAAGGGAATCGGGAAACGCCACCCCCTTTCGATATCAATGGTCCGCCGGAGGGGTGGCTGGAGGCGCTGGCATTGTGGGCGCTGCGGCGCACCTTCCCCGCTTTTGAGCGTTTTTCACCTGCCCACGGACCGCTCGCCAAAGAAGCATGGCGGCGTTTCATGCGGTTTGCCTCCAAGGCGGATCCGCTGTCTGAACAGGCGGATGAATATGTGATGCTGATCCGCGAAGCCTATCTGGTTCCGATGGGGCTGCTACGCCGCAAGGGGCGTGAATACGCTATTCCCGGCAATCTGGAACGGCATGAACTGGTGGCCCTCGTATCGCCCCTGCTGGAGCATAGTCCATCACCACAAACCATCGCCCGCCATCTGGCCAACCCCATCTACGGCCTGGTGCCGGATCAGGTCAAGGCCCTGCTGATCTTCCTGCTGCTGCAGGGAGAACTGGACATTGTCAAACAGAATGTCTCCTACCGGGACGCATTCGAAACCCTCCCCAATCCGCTGCAGTATGAGCAGGTGGTTCCGGGCAGCTCCCTCGACGCCGGACAACTGCAGGCGATTGAGCTGCTTTGCGGTGGACTCGATATTCCCGTTCCCCGTCAGTGGAACGTACTGGCGCAGCGCCGTACCAGTGAGCGGCTGCGCAAGGCGGCTCAGAAAGTTGCCGCCCGCCTCCAGCGGCTGGTGGACAGGCTGCGGGAGATCCCCCGGGAGGAGGCGCTGCAGCAGCGGCTGTGTGCCCACATCACCGCCTGGAAACCGTTGGCAGAAGGGGAGGATGCGCTGCAAGGGATGCGCCAGTTTCTTTACGAGGTGGGTTCGGTGCAGGGACATCTGGCGGAAACAGACGCCTTCATCCTGCTGGAAGAGCGGCTGACACAACTGCTTGGCGAGATCGAGCGCTACCGCTACCTGCTGCAACATCCGGCGCTGTCCGAAGGCTCCGTGGCCGAAAAGATAGCCGCGCTCGGCGAGATGCCGGCGCTGGAACAGACCAGGGAGCTGGAGCGCTGGCTGCAGCAGGCCACGACCCTTTACGCGGAGTACAAACGCGACTACCGCACAGCCCATGAACACTGGTGGCAAACCACCGGCCAGCACCCCATCTGGCTCTGGCAACCTTCAACGCTGGCCACCAGCCGTCATATCGGGCTGGGGCAGCAACTCGCTGCGGTGGAGGCGTGCCGTCAGCAGGCAAACTCCCTGCGCTGCCGCGGCCTGGTCAACCTTGATTACCAACCGGTCTGCAGTTGTGGTTTCGACGGGAATTCCGCTCCCATTGCGGAGCAACTGCGACGTTTCGAGGCGTTGAGCGAAGAGATCGACGAGCAGATCCGGCTGTTTTTTCAGCAAGAGCGGGTCAAAACGCGGCTGCGGGAGTGGCAGCAGAAAGGGATCGAACTCGGCCACTCCACCAATCTCTATCTTCAGGGGTCGCAACCGCTACCGGAGATTGGCGATATCGAACTGCTCGATCAGCATCTGTCGGGGCTCGATCTGGTCAAAGAGATAGATGATTCCGTGGTTCTGGAGCTGCTGACCCAGCGGGCCTGGGAGCCGGCGCAGCTGCTGCGCAAACTGGAACATCTGTTTGCAGGCATCGGCGGACAGCGGATCCGCTTCCGGCAGCTCGCCGGGAAAGGCGCCATTCCGGAACCGGTCATCCGCTGGTGCGGCGAACAGGCGATCCGCCACGGTGTCCCTCTGCCCGAGGGGCTGGACAGGAACGCCTTGCAACTTATTACCGGGCAGCTCGCACCGGAGCGGATCGGCACTGCCACACTGTGGCGTCTGGATGACATGGGTCTCAATCCTGCGGGCAGGGAGCGTATTCTCCGCTGGCTGCTGGAGGGCAGGATGCCGTTACCGGCAGAGCCACTGCCGGAGAACTCGGTTGTGCGGGCGGTACAGCTGCTGCGCGACCGGCAGCGCCCTGCCACACCAACGGATCTGGCTCGGAGCATTGCCACCCTGTACCGTCACTCCACTACCCTGCAACGGCTGGCCGGTACTGGCTGGTTCGAGTGGTTGAACAAGATGGCGGCCACCCCCTTGTCAGGAGTTCCCTCCCTTCCTGACGTGCTGCAGCAGCACGCTGGCGCCCAATGGCTGCTGATCGACTGCCTGGGGCTGCCACTGCTGGAACCGCTACGGCATGTTATCGGTGAAATACTTTCCGCCTGGAAACCGCCCGTTGTCTCTTTCGCCGAAGTCTCTGCCGATACCACCACCGATGGCTGCTACCGCCAGCTACTGGATGCAGGTATCAACCACTCGCTGGAGAAGATGGATATTGTTGACGAACTGATCCACGCGGCATCGGCGGATTTCGATGAACTGGTGATTCGAATCAGCGCGGAGCTGCGCATTTCCGCAAGGCGGTTGTTGTCACGCCTGGATCCCGGGAGACCCCTGCTGATCTTTGCGGATCACGGTTTTCGCATGACCAGCAGCGGTGACGGCTACTCCCATGGCGGCGACTCCACTCTGGAGCGAGTGGTTCCTGTATGGCACTGCGCTCCGCATGGGAAGCAGGGACAGATCTAACGCGGCTCCCGCGCCGCCTGCTCCATCTGTTCCAGACTGGTGTGACGGACATCCTTTCCCTTTACCAGATAGATGATGTACTCACAGATGTTACGGGCATGATCGCCAATACGCTCCAGGGAGCGCGCCGCCCACATCACGTTGAGAAAACGGCTGATTGAGCGCGGATCCTCCATCATGAAGGTTATCAACTGGCGGGAGATAGCCTCATACTCCTTGTCGGTTTTCAGATCCTTTTTTACCACCTGGATGGCCTGCTCCACATCCAGACGGGCGAAGGCGTCGAGGGCTTCGTGAACCATGCTGCGCGCATGATCGCCAAGATGGGCCAGGGCGCTGAATTTGTCATGCCCCCCCTGATCCGCCAACTGCACGGCAAGATGGCCAATCTTTTCCGCCTCATCACCGATACGCTCCAGATCGGTAATCGTCTTGATGATGGCGACAATCAGCCGCAGATCGATGGCGGTGGGCTGGCGCAGCGCCAGAATGCGGTTACACTCCTCGTCGATGGTGACCTCCAGCGCATTGACCTTGTAGTCATTGGTAACCACCGTTTCACCCAGGCGAACATCGTTTTCAGTGAGTGCGGCCAACGCATTGGCGAGCTGCTGCTCCACGATGCCGCCCATGGCAAGGACGTTGTTGCGAACCTCTTCCAGATCGGCGTCGAACTGTTGCGAGATATGGTGCGGAAGTGTTGTATCGTTCATGGTGCTATCCGTATCGGCCGGTGATATAGTCTTCGGTCTGTTTCTGTTGCGGGTTGGTAAACAGGGTGTTGGTATTCGCCATCTCAATCAGCTCACCCAGCAACAGAAAGGTGCAGTAGTCGGAGACCCGCGCTGCCTGCTGCATGTTGTGGGTAACGATAATAATAGTGTAGCGGGATTTCAGCTCATAGATCAGCTCCTCCAGCTTGAGGGTGGAGATTGGATCCAGCGCCGAGGCCGGTTCGTCCAGCAGCAGCACTTCCGGTTCGATAGCGATGGCGCGCGCAATTACCAGCCGTTGTTGCTGGCCGCCGGAGAGTCCCAGCGCGTTGTCCTCCAGCCGATCCTTGACCTCGTCCCAGAGCGCCGCCCCCTTGAGTGATTTCTCCACCACCTCAGCCAGGCGGCGGCGATCGTTGGTTCCCTGAATACGCAGGCCGTAGGCGACGTTTTCAAAAATGGACTTGGGAAACGGATTGGGCTTCTGGAACACCATTCCCACCCGGCGGCGCAGGCTGGCCACATTGACCGCCCTGTCATAGATATTCTGCCCGTGCAGCAAAATTTCACCTTCGATACGGATATCATCGATTAGATCATTCATCCGGTTAAAGCAGCGCAACAGCGTGGACTTTCCGCAACCGCTGGGCCCAATAAAGGCGGTTACCCGGTTCTGCGGGATGACCATGTTGATATTTTTCAGCGCCTTGCTGCTGCCGTAGTAAAAATCCAGGTTTTTGACCTGCAGGGCGATGGCTTCATCATCCAGAGAGCCGGCTGGCGCAGAACTCCCTCGCAGGGCGCTGACATCGACAGTGGGAACGTTGGTGTTGTTTTCGTGCATGGAACTATCAGGACTCCAGTGTGCGGTACTTTTCGCGCAAACGGTTACGGATGTGGATTGCCGCCAGGTTCAGAACAATGATAACCAGTACCAGCAGCAGGGCGGTTGCATACACCAGCGGCCGTGCCGCTTCCACATTGGGGCTTTGGAAGCCGACATCATAGATATGAAAACCCAGGTGCATGAATTTCCGGTCCAGGTGCAGGTACGGGGCGTTGCCATCCAGCGGCAGGGAGGGCGCCAGCTTGACCACCCCGACCAGCATCAGCGGGGCCACCTCGCCGGCGGCCCGTGCAACGGCCAGGATCAGCCCGGTCATCATCGCCGGGCTGGCCATCGGCAGTACGGTGCGCCACAGGGTTTCCGCCTTGGTGGCGCCCAGCGCCAGACTCCCTTCCCGGATGGAACGTGGCACCCGCGACAACCCCTCTTCGGTAGCAACGATAACCACCGGCAGGGTAAGCAGGGCCAGGGTGATGGATGACCACAGTATTCCCGGCGTGCCGAAAGTGGGACTCGGCTGGGCCTCGGGATAAAACAGTGCATCGATATTGCCGCCAAGAAAATAGACAAAGAACCCGAGGCCGAACACGCCGTAGACAATGGACGGCACACCAGCCAGATTGTTCACCGCAATACGGATCAGGCGCACGACAAAACCCTGTTTTGCGTATTCGCGCAAATAAACCGCCGCCACGACCCCGCAGGGGGTTACCAGTATCGACATCAACAGCACCATCATCACTGTGCCGAAGATGGCGGGGAAGATTCCACCCTCGGTGTTGGCTTCACGCGGCTCCTCGCTGACAAATTCCCACAGCTTGCTGAAATAGTGGCCGATTTTATCTCCCAGCCCCATGGCATTGGGGAAATAGAAGCGCACCACTTTCGACAGCGGGATCTCCACTACCCTTCCATCCATGATCTCGGCGGTGAAACTGTCACGATTGAATTGTGGATAGAGGTCGTTGCGCTGTTTTTCCAGTGCCTGATACCGGTTCTGCAGCTCACTGCGCTGGGTAGCGATAGCGGCGCGCCTGGCGGGATCCTGGTCGTTGTCCAGATCCAGCCTGCGCTCCTCCAGCCGCAGTTGTTCCAACTGGTAATTGATGGCCCCGATGAGATCCTTTTCGATATGCCTGATCTGACGGAACAGCTCCAGCGCGCGTTCCAATCGCTGGTGAAGCTCGGTGACAGCCGCCTTGCCTTCGGCAACGACCTCTCCGTTCTCCTTTACCTGCTTCAGATAGCCATACAGGTTGCCCCACTCACGGCGCTCCACCACCAGCAGATCGGCGGGGTATTCAATGTTGGTCATGAAATCCGGCAGCACGAGGCGGAAATCCATTCCCAGGGTATCCCGGTTACCGGTTTTGAACAGATAGCGCACATAGGATGCTTCGTCACCGGGCGGCTCCATACCACTCTCTGTGAGCCGGGCGGCGGGGATCTTCTCACGATCCTGGATCTCCCCAATCAGGCGGTAACTGCTGCCACCATGCTCCTGGTACTGGGTCTGCAACACCGGGCTGGGCCAGAAATAGACCAGTCCCCGGGCAGCTATCAATCCGAGCAGGGCCACCACCAGCAGAATGCTGATGCTAACCGCCGACGCGGACAGCCACACCCAGGGGGAACCACTCTTGAACCAGTTACGAATCATAGCGAGCTGTATTTCTTGCGTAACCGCTGCCGGACCACCTCCGCCAGGGTATTGAAAACAAAGGTCAAGGCAAACAGTACCAGCGCCGCCAGGAACAGAACCCGGTAGTGCGTACTGGCCACCTCCGCTTCTGGCATCTCCACGGCAATGTTGGCCGACAACGTGCGCATCCCCTGGAAGATACTGAAATCCATGATCGGAGTATTGCCGGTTGCCATCAGAACAATCATGGTTTCGCCAACGGCACGGCCAAGGCCAATCATCACTGCTGCGAAGATTCCCGGGCTGGCAGTCAGCAGAATTACCCGCACCAGCGTCTGCCAGGGGGTTGCACCCAGGGCAAGGGAGCCGCGAACCAGGTGTTTGGGTACGCCGAACAGGGCATCTTCGGCCATGGAAAAAATGGTGGGGATGACGGCAAAACCCATGGCGATGCCGACCACCATCGAGTTACGCTGGTCGAAAGCGATACCGAGCTCATGAGTAAGCCACTGAATCATGTCGCCGTCGAACAGCATTTTTTCCAGCACCGGACTGATCGCAAAAGAACCCCAGGCCAGGAACAGCACGACCGGGATCAGCAGGGCAGCCTCCCAGCTTTCGGGGAGGCTGCTCCGAATGGCAGCCGGGATCCAATGTGACCAGGTATAGGCAAACAGCAGGATCCCCACCGGCATAACCAGCAACAGGGCAAATACACCGGGCAGATGGGTCTCCAGCACCGGAGCCAGCCACAGACCCGCCAGAAAGCCGATGATGACCGTGGGCAGGGCCTCCATGATTTCAATCGTGGGTTTCACGATCCGGCGCATGCGTGGCGCCATGAACTGAGCGGTAAATATGGCGCCCAGAATGGCCAGCGGAACCGCTATCAGCATGGCGTAAAACGCCGCTTTCAACGTGCCGAAGGTAATCGGTGTCAGGCTGAGCTTGGGTTCAAAGTCATCGCTTGACGAGGAGGACTGCCAAATATATTCCGGCTCGTCGTAGCTCTCATACCACACCTTCCCCCACAGGGATGAAAAGGAGATCTCCGGATGCTCATTATCTATTCGCAGAAAATGGATATTTCCCGCATCGTCTTCTCCCAGCAGCGCATTGGCGCGAGGGGCAATGGCCAGCTGCTCCAGCGGCTCCTTGCCGATCTGCTCCACCAGCAGGGTACGATGGGCGGTTGCATGGTAGATCCCCAGTTTTCCCGAACCGTCTGCCGCAAGAAACCCCTTACGGCTGAATTCGGGAGCCAGGGCGGTAATCGGCGCGGTTTGTGCGTTGAAATCACGGATCCGGGTAAAAACAGATTTTCCCGACTCGTTACGTACCGGGAACCACTGTGAGATCTGCCCGTCGGCGCTGCCGATCATCAGGGAGATCCCCCCGGTCAACAGTTTCATGGCCGTTATCCGGGTTCCATCGGCTACCGACGGCAACCGTTGATCGAGATAGGGCTGCTGTTTGTCGGCCAGATTGAAGATACTGAGCACCCCCTCCCGGTTAGCCGCATAGAGGTACCGCTGCTCTGTATCGAGCAGCAGATAACGGCTGTTGTCCGGCAACCCCTTCAGCTCAATACTGGTGCGCTCCTGCGCAACCTCATCTTCATCAAGGAAAGACTCTTCGGAACTGAAATGGGTAAACAACAGGCGGTTATCGTCGGTTATGGCGCCGAAACTGGTTTGCTCCTCATCGCTCTGGACGGCCAGCAGCCGCAGAGCGCGGCCGGCGTCATCGATGACCAGCGGAGTCTCTCCCAACGGATAATCGAGACGGGGAGTGATTACCCGCTTGTCGTTGGGAAAGGTTACTTGATAGACATGACGTACCAGAATAGCACTGCCATTGGACAGGCCAAGGGCAACCATTGCGGTATGGGGAGAGCCGCTGGTAAAACTGGTGATGGTGGTCTCCGGCGGCAACGGGATGGATTGCTCCGTAATGATCGCGCCGCTGCGGGTGAAAAAAAACTGCGCGAGACCGGAGCGGGTGAAACGCACTCCAATCTCCGCCTGCTCTTCCATTGCCAGATGCAATGTCTGATCGCCGATACTGGGTGGCGTCAGCTGATAACTGGCAACCTCCTCGATATGTGCCGGTTTGAACAGAGGAACAACCACGAACAGCAGATAGAAGAAGATCAGCACCACAGCCAGGATGACGCTGATCCCGCCAAGCGTAATGGCATAACGGGCGATAACATCCTTCAGGATGCGCGCCCGCTGTCGAAGCTGCGTTTCAGTGAGTGACGCTGTGGTGGAGTCGTTACCGGGAGCAGCCATGTGAAGTTCAGGTTGTTTCCGCTTCAAATCGGGTCAGGTGGATATTACCTTATCAGCACAAATATTTCACAGCCTGGATGGCCAGCAAACCTGTCAGCCCCGCGCAGACGGGGCTGATGAAAGCAAGCCCGGGAAGATGGCACACTAATCAAGCTTGGCCAGCTCCTTCTCAACGACTTTGGCAGGAACCGGGACGTAGCCATCCTTGATTACAACCTCTTGACCAATCCGGGAAAGCACCATTTTAAGAAACTCCCTGACCAGCGGCTCGACAGGCTTGTTCGGGTGTTTGTTGATATAAACATAGAGGTAGCGCGAGAGAGGGTAGCTGCCATGAGCTGCATTTTCTGCCGTAGCCTCCACAAATTCGTCACCCTCCCGCTTGGCCAGCGGCAACGCCTTTACTCCGGATGTCTTGTAACCGATACCGGAATATCCGATGCTGTTGATTGAGGCGGTAACCGACTGCACTACCGAAGCGGAACCAGGCTGTTCGTTTACGGTATTTTTGAAGTCACCCTTGCACAGTGCTCTTTTCTTGAAGTAACCATAGGTGCCGGATACCGAATTGCGCCCATACAGCTGAATACTGCGGTTTATCCACGAACCGGAGAGTCCCAGCTGTCCCCATTTGGTAATATCCTCCGGGTAGCCACATTTGCGGGTGGTGGAGAAAATGGCGTCGAGTTGGGGAATCGTCAGCCCCTGCAACGGATTGTCCTTGTTCACATATACCGCCAGCGCATCAACCGCGACCCGGATAGGGGTCGGTTTGTAACCATACCGTTTTTCAAACGCCTCGATCTCCTTGCTTTTCATCCTCCGGCTCATCGGACCCAGGTTGGAGGTCCCTTCGGTCAGCGCCGGTGGCGCGGTGGACGAACCCGCAGCCTGGATCTGAATGTTGACGTTGGGGTAGATGCGTTTGTACTTTTCGGCCCACAACGTCATCAGATTGGCCAGCGTATCGGAACCGACACTGGATACATTACCGGAAACCCCGCTTGCGGCGGTATACTCGGGCAGGCCGGGTTCCAGCTCGATGGCAGCAGCCTTGGCATTACCACCGGCGATGGCGCCTGCGATACCTGCGGCGAAAAACAGTTTCCGAAAAGGCTTCTTCATAGTTCAATACTCCCGTGGTTGATTCACAGCCACTGTATATGATGCGTGTGATCAGTATATTACGGAAGTATTACCGTTTTATGACAGCGCTTGCCTATTTGCAACAACGGGTTGATGATAGGCGGCCTGTGGCGAACAACGGCGGGTGGTTTCTCGAACGATGAGCAAAAAACTGGTGAAGTCTACTGCTGTTGTCAGCGGGATGACGTTGATTTCGCGTCTGCTCGGTTTTGTGCGGGATATGGTTATTGCGCGGGTGTTCGGGGCGGGCATGGGGACCGATGCCTTTTTCGTGGCGTTCAAGATCCCCAATTTTCTGCGCCGGCTGTTTGCCGAAGGGGCGTTTTCCCAGGCCTTTGTTCCGGTGCTGTCGGAATACAAGTCCAACCGTGAGCACGAGGAGGTCGAGCAGCTGACCCGCAAGGTGGCGGGCACGTTGGGGGGGATCCTGTTTCTGGTGACTCTGATCGGAGTGGTTGCCGCGCCGCTGTTGATTATGGTGTTTGCTCCCGGTTTTATCGGTGAGCAGGAGAAGTTTGAGCTGGCGTCCGGCATGTTGCGCATCACCTTCCCTTATCTGCTGTTTATCTCCCTGACGGCGCTGGCGGGGGGGGTGCTCAACAGTTACGGTCGTTTTGGTGTGCCGGCTTTTACGCCGGTGCTGCTCAATATTTCCATGATCAGTGTCGCCATCTGGTTGGCACCCCATATGGAGCAGCCGGTAACGGCGCTGGCTTGGGGGGTGTTCATCGCCGGGGTGGCGCAGCTGCTGTTCCAGTTACCGTTTCTGTTCCGCCTGCGTCTGCTCGGATGGCCGCGTTGGGATTGGCATGACAGTGGTGTAAAACGTATCATCCAGCTGATGCTGCCGGCTATTTTTGGCTCCTCGGTGGCGCAGATCAATCTGTTGTTTGATACGCTGCTGGCCTCGCTGCTGGTTACGGGCAGCGTCTCCTGGCTCTACTATTCCGATCGGCTGGTGGAGTTTCCGTTGGGGGTATTTGGTATCGCCCTGGCGACGGTGATTCTGCCCAGCCTCTCCCGCCAGCATGCCAGCCGTTCTCCGGAGGAGTTTTCCCGCACGCTGGACTGGGCGTTGCGCTGGGTATTGCTGCTTGGCACCCCCTGCAGTGTCGGACTGTTTATCCTGGCCGGGCCGATGTTGACCACCCTGTTTCACTACGGCGAGTTCGCGGCAGTCGATGTGCAGATGGCCTCCCTGAGCCTGATGGCCTATGCGCTGGGGCTGCTCGGTTTCATTCTGGTCAAGGTACTGGCGCCGGGTTACTACGCCCGGCAGGATACCCGCACTCCGGTGCGCATCGGCGTGATCGCCATGCTTGCCAATATGGTGCTGAATGTGCTGTTCGTTGCACCGCTGGTCTGGCTCGATGTTCCCGGTCCGCATACCGGATTGGCGCTGGCCACCGCCTGTTCGGCCTTTCTCAATGCCGGCTTGCTGCTGCGGGGGTTGCGCCGGGAGGGGGTGTTCCAGGCGCAGCCGGGATGGGGCCGGTTATTGCTGCAGGTGCTGTTGGCCAACCTGGTGTTGGCTGTGGTGGTCGGATATAGCGCCGGTGTCACGGCGGAATGGCTGGCATGGGGCTGGATGGAGCGGGTGGGGCGGCTTGCATTCTCTATCGGGACTGGTGCCTTGGCCTACGGCGCGGTATTGTGGCTGTTGGGGATTCGTCCGGCCCAGTTGTTGGGACGCAGCACGGGATAGCCGTTATACTCTGGCTTTTTTTGGCATCTTGTCATGGAACTCATTCGGGACCTCTACAATCTACAACCACACCACGAGGGGTGTGTGCTGACCATCGGTAACTTCGATGGGGTGCATCTTGGTCACCAGGCGGTAATCGGCCAGCTGGCGGAGAAGGCGGCGGAGCTGCATCTGCCCTCGGTGTTGATGAGTTTTGAACCCTATCCGCAGGAGTTTTTTTCTCCCGCGGCGGCGGTGCCCCGGTTGACCCGGTTCCGCGAAAAGATGTTGGCGCTGCGCCGTTATGCCGTGGACCGGGTGCTCTGCCTGCGCTTCAATCAGCGGCTGGCCGATATGCCGGCACGGAATTTTATCACCGAGCTGCTGGTGGGCCGGCTGGGGGTGAGCTATCTGGTGGTGGGAGACGACTTCCGCTTCGGCTGGCAGCGGGAGGGGGATTTTGAGCTGCTGCGGGAGGCCGGAGAAAAGCATGGTTTCCAGGTGGCCAGAATGCATACCGTGGAGCTGGAGGGGGAGCGTATCAGCAGCACCCGCATCCGCGCAGCGCTGGGCCAGGGGAAGCTGGCGCTGGCGGAGCAGATGCTGGGCCGACCCTACCGCATGTGCGGCCGGGTAGCCCACGGTGACAAGCGGGGACGGGATCTGGGATTCCCCACCGCCAACATCCATCTGCACCGTATGGTCAGTCCGGTAAACGGCGTATTTGCTGTTGAGCTGTTCGGTGTGACGGGGGAGCCGGTTCCTGGCGTGGCCAACGTGGGGATACGCCCGACAGTGAACGGAACCCAGGCCCGGCTGGAGGTGCACCTGTTCGATTTTTCACGTGATATCTATGGTGCTCACGTGCATGTGGATTTTCTCCACAAAATACGCCCCGAACGGCGTTTCGACTCCTTACAGGAGCTGGTGAAACAGATAGAATTGGATATCAGGGATGCCCGTTTGTTTTTTTCCGGGATCCGTGATTCTTGAAAGACCTTTATTAAGGATAGTTGACTGTGGCTGACTACAAACACACGCTGAATCTTCCCCAGACTGACTTCCCGATGCGCGGCAACCTGCCAAAGCGTGAGCCGGAGATGCTCCAGCGCTGGCAGGAGATGGACCTGTACGGCAGGATGCGCCAGGCTGGCAAGGGTCGCAAGCCGTTCATCCTGCACGACGGCCCTCCCTACGCCAATGGCGACATCCACATCGGCCACGCGGTCAACAAGGTGCTCAAGGATATCATCGTCAAGGCCCGTACCCTGAGCGGTTTCGATGCCCCCTACATTCCCGGCTGGGACTGCCACGGTCTGCCCATCGAGCTGAACGTGGAGAAGAAGATCGGCAAGCCGGGGCGCAAGGTGGATGCCGCCGGATTCCGCAGCGCCTGCCGGGAGTACGCCCGCAGGCAGGTGGAGGGGCAGCGTGAGGATTTCAGGCGGCTGGGGGTGTTCGGCGACTGGGACAATCCCTACCTGACCATGGACTACCGCTACGAGGCGGACATCATCCGCGCCCTGGGCCGGATCATCGCCAACGGTCATCTGCATCGGGGAGCTAAGCCGGTGCACTGGTGTACCGATTGCGGCTCCGCCCTGGCCGAGGCGGAGGTGGAGTACGAGGACAAGACCTCCCCCGCCATCGACGTGCGCTTCGAGCTGCTGGACGAGGAGGCGCTGATGGCCCGCTGCGACCATGTGGAGGGGTACGAAGGAGAGGGGCCTATTTCGATGGTGATCTGGACCACCACCCCCTGGACCCTGCCCGCCAACCAGGCGGTGGCGGTCAACCCGGAGGTGGTCTACGGCCTGATCCAGTGCGGCGGTGTGGGCGAGCACGGTACCGAGCGACTGTTGATTGCCGAGCCGTTGCTCAAGCAGGTGACCGACCGTTACCTGCTCGGCGACTACCGGGTGATCGGCACCTGTCTCGGGGCCGAACTGGAGGGGCTGAAGCTGGTCCATGCTCTCTATGAGCAACTCGAGGTTCCGGTGGTACTCAGTGACCATGTCACCCTGGATGCCGGCACCGGCATGGTCCATATTGCACCCGCCCACGGCCAGGAGGACTACGTGGTGGGTAGTCGTTATCGCCTGAAGATGGAATCCCCCGTGGGGCCTGACGGCCGTTTTATGCCCGGTGTACCTGACCTCGGCAGGAAAGATGTGTGGGATGCCAACGACAAGCTCATCGAGCTGCTGCTGGTCAACGGCAAGTTGGTTCACGAGGAGGAGATCACCCACAGCTACCCCCACTGCTGGCGCCACAAGACGCCGATCATCTTCCGTGCCACACTGCAATGGTTCATCAGCATGGAGCAGAACGGCCTGCGCGAGGCGGCCCTGCGCGCCATCGGGCAGACCCGCTGGACCCCTGACTGGGGCGAGGCGCGCATCGAGGGGATGGTGCGTAACCGCCCCGACTGGTGCATCTCGCGCCAGCGTACCTGGGGGGTTCCGATTGCGCTGTTCGTGCACCGGCAGAGCGGCGCGCTGCATCCCGATACCGGGCGGCTGATCGAACAGGTGGCGCAGCGCGTGGAGCAGCAGGGGATCGACGCCTGGTTCGAGCTGGATCCCGCCGAACTGCTGGGCAGCGAGGCGGAGCAGTACCAGAAGGTGACCGACACGCTGGATGTCTGGTTCGACTCCGGTGTTTCTCACTATGCTGTGCTGGAGCGGCGTGAGGGGTTGGCTGAATTTCCCGCGGCGGATCTCTATCTGGAGGGCTCCGACCAGCATCGCGGCTGGTTCCAGTCCTCCCTGCTCACTTCGGTGGCGATGCGTGACGTGGCTCCCTACCGGGGGGTGCTGACCCACGGCTTCACGGTGGATGCCCGGGGGCAGAAGATGTCCAAGTCGAAGGGCAACGTGGTGGCGCCACAGAAGGTGGTGAACAGCCTGGGGGCCGACATTCTGCGGCTGTGGGTGGCGGCCACCGACTATAGCGGCGAGATGACCGTCTCCGACGAGATCCTGAAACGCACCAGCGACGCCTACCGCCGCATCCGCAACACCGCCCGGTTCCTGCTGGCCAACCTGCACGGTTTCGACCCAGACCTGCACCTGTTGGGAGCGGGCAACATGCTGGCGCTGGACCGCTGGCTGGTGGCGCGTACCCGGCAGTTGCAGGAGGAGATCACCGCCGCCTATGACAGCTACGAGTTTCACCGCATCTACCAGAAGATCCACAACTTCTGCTCGGTGGATCTGGGCAGCTTCTATCTGGATGTGATCAAGGATCGTCAGTACACCACCCAGGAGAACAGCATCGCGCGCCGTTCCGCCCAGAGCGCCATGTACCACGTCGCCGAAGCCATGACCCGCTGGCTGGCGCCGATCCTGAGTTTTACCGCAGAAGAGATCCGGGACCATCTGCCGGGCCAGCGGGAGGCGTCGGTATTCCTCCAGACCTGGTACCAACTGCCGCCGCTGCCGGAGGAGGAGCGGATGGATCTGGCCTGGTGGGAGCAGGTGATGGCGGTGCGCGACGCGGTCTCCAAGGAGCTGGAACGGCTGCGCGTGGCGGGTGGCATCGGCTCCTCCCTGGATGCCGAGGTGGATCTTCACTGCGGGCGGGAGATCTTCGATCTGCTCGAGCCGTTTGGCGATGAGCTGCGCTTTGTCCTGATTACCTCCGCTGCCCGTATCCACCGCCTGGAGACTCCGCCGGACGACGCCATCCACTACACGCTTCCTTCGGGGGACGAGCTGTGGATCGCCGCGGCCCCCTCTGTCTATCCCAAGTGTGTCCGCTGCTGGCATCATCGGGAGGATGTGGGCCGCCATCCTGAACACCCCGAGCTGTGCGGGCGCTGTGTGGAAAATGTCGCCGGTGAGGGCGAACGGCGGGAGTTCGCCTGATGCTGAAATGGCTTTGGCTGTCGCTGGCCGTGCTGGTACTGGATCAGCTTACCAAACAGCTGGCCGAGCACTACCTGCAACTGCACGATCCGGTAGCAGTGGTTCCGGGATTCAACCTGATGCTGGCCTACAATACCGGCGCCGCCTTCAGCTTCCTGCATGATGCCGGCGGCTGGCAGCGCTGGTTTTTTACCATTCTTTCGAGCACGGTGAGTGCAGGTATTGTATGGTGGATGTGGCGGCTGGATGCCTCGGAACGATGGCTCGCCATCGCCCTGGCGCTGATTCTGGGTGGGGCATTGGGTAATCTGTGGGACCGGATTCTGTTGGGCCATGTGGTGGACTTTGTCCAGCTCTATTACCGGCGCTGGGCCTATCCGGCGTTCAATATTGCCGATTCAGCCATCACCGCAGGGGCCATCATGCTGATTATTGACAGTCTGTTTTTCAAACGGGAGAGTCACTCCCGGTCTTGATGAGCGTCATTAATGACAATATTTCAGGTAACTATTCAGCTCACCCCTGAAATCCGCCATTTCTGCGTTGAAAAATGGTCATTTACACGCCGCGCAAACTCCCATTTTTCGCCTTGAACTGACGGATTTCAGGGGAAATCTGAACAGTTACCGGGTTGTTTCATACTATGCTGAATCGTTACTATTTTAGAATGGCTTGACGATGACCAGAATGACCACAATCAGCAGGATCGGTACCGGCACCTCATTTATCCAGCGATAGAATACGTGGCTGCGCCGGTTGCGATCCTGCTGGAAATCCTTTACCAGTTTTCCGCAATAGAAGTGATAACCGACCAGCAGCGTTACCAGCAGCAGCTTGGTGTGCAGCCAGCCCGAGTGTGGCCAGGCGGCCCAGGCGTAATCGATCAGTAGCCAGACGCCGAGCCCCACAGTCAACAGCATCGATGGTGTGGTAAAGCGGTAGAGTTTGCGCTCCATGACCTTGAAACGCTCATTGCTGATCGCGTCATCACTCATGGCGTGGTAGACGAACAGACGTGGCAGATAGAACAGCCCGGCGAACCAGGTGACCATGAAGATAACATGAAAGGCCTT
>WFVH01000009.1 GCA_015491735.1 Gammaproteobacteria bacterium | reverse complement strand
TAACTATTCAGCATGGTATGAAACAAGCCGGTAACTGTTCAGATTGCCCCTGAAATTCGTCAGTTCAAGGCGAAAAATGGGAGTTTACGCGTGTAAATGACCATTTTTCAACGCAGAAATGGCGAATTTCAGGGGTGAGCTGAATAGTTACAAGCAGAACAGTATAAATGATGCCGTCCAAACACGAAACAACCGTCCTGCCGGTTCTGGCGCTGCTGTTCAGCGCGACCATCTGGGGGGTGATGTGGTATCCGTTGCGTCTGTTCGAGGCGCGTGGACTGGGTGGGCTGTGGGTCACCTTTATCTTCTTTGCAGCAGCCACTGCGGTTGGTATGGCGCTGGTGTCACGTCATCTGGGCGAGCTGCGCAGACAGCCCTGGATCGCCCTGGGTATCGCACTGGCCAGCGGCTGGACCAACACCAGCTTCAATCTGGCCATGCTGGAAGGAAACGTCATGCGGATGCTGTTGCTGTTCTACCTCTCACCGCTGTGGGCGACACTGATTGGATGGGGCTTCATGGGCGAGCGTCTGACCCTGCTCTCCATCTTGCTGCTGGCGGTCTCTGTAGTGGGTGCTCTGTCCATGCTGTGGCAGCCCGGCATGATGCTCCCCTGGCCGACCGACAGGGCCGACTGGCTGGCAATCGGTTCCGGCATGGGGTTTGCCGTTTTGAATGCGCTGGTTCGCCAGGGGCAGCGAATCGGCATACCGGCGAAGATGCTGGTTAGCTGGTGGGGCGTTCTGCTGGTGGCCGGAGCGTGGATTGTCACGGCCGGTGCTCCATGGCCTCCGGCCGAACCGGCAGTCATTGCGGCGGCAGCCCTGTTCGGCGCTGTGGTGATTGTCGTGGCGACCTTCAGCGTACAGTATGGCGTTATCCATATGCCGGTACACCGTTCGGCAGTTATTTTGCTGTTTGAACTGGTGGTGGGGGCGCTTTCCGCCTGGTTGCTGACAGACGAGATCATCAGCC
Source organism: Gammaproteobacteria bacterium (assembly GCA_015491735.1). GTDB lineage: Bacteria > Pseudomonadota > Gammaproteobacteria > Thiohalospirales > Thiohalospiraceae > DRMK01. Next base: position 14,332 of record WFVH01000009.1, on the reverse strand, counting down.
TGCGGGAGTGGCTGGGTGGCTGTTTGATTGTTGTCGCAGCGCTCATCTCGGCGCGCGCCCACCTCCGCTCCGGTCGGTAACAAAGGGGCGGGGCAGGTTCCGGTGTCTGCCGGAAACATACCGCCATCCCTGCGTTTTCAGCTCAAAGAGCGGCCGCTCTACAGCACATAGGGGGGGTTGTTGCCATATGCCTTGTGCTGAACCGCAATAAGCGGGTTCTGTTCGCTGGCCGAAGAAGAGGAGTTGGCTGGTTCCTCGGCACTGTCCGGTTCGGAAACGAACCGCCGTGCCGCAATGCAAAATACAATGGTCATCAATACGGACGCTGCCAGCCATATCAAAAACAGTATCTCAAACATGGGGACGCTCCTGTGCCGCTTGGCAAATCTTTTTTGCCATCCACTTATGGTATACGGCGTGTAGAAAAAAAACTTTAACTGGTTCTCATTTTTGGCTATTTGTCACTTGACCAGGGGAGTGTTTCCCCACGGGTTTTGCACAACTGGAATATTAACATAATGACATATTCGATAATAGCGGTTTTTTTTGTTATGCCTTGGCATCTTCCCGTTATCGTACCGGTGATTGAACAGAGGAGGGCGAGCGGTTACCACCAAACCTTGCCATAGGCCAGGTGCGGCTCTGCGTAACGCGCTCCACCGCGGCCTTGCTGGTCGAGACATCCCGTTTTGAAAAGCAGCATCAGAACCGGCGGCTGAGCTGCAGGCCGATAATCGATATGTCTTTTTGCAGACGTTTGATGCTCTCTTTGTCTCCGGTTACACTGTCATTCAAGGATTCCGACAGATTGTCGATCTGGTAAAATTCAGAATAGATGGAGACGGCGTATTTCATCCAGAATCGCTTGGAGAGCCTTATAAAAATGGTATTTGCTCCACCCAGTGGAAGGGATGCCTCCGCGGTGCTGCCGTCCAGATCCTGCATCGCTGAAACAAAAATCGGGAATTTGAATCCGGCACTGATCTCGAACGGTAACGGAAAGCCCAAATCCGTATAGTAATCATATTCACGGACTGTTCCCCCCAGCTTTCCGTAGACAATGAGATGTTTTTCCTTGAATCCTTCGACTCTGGTGTCGGCGGTCAAATAGTCTCGTATGCTCCGTTGCCAGGTATCCGCTCCCAGGACGACGAAAATATTCGTGCGGTTGCCGCCATAACCCAGTAGCCCCTCCAGGCGAAGTCCAAGGTAGTCGGATGTGGTTTCGGTGGTTTTGTCAGATTCTGATCCTTCCGTAAAATCGACTCTCCCTCCATAGACTCTTCCCTCCAGTCCAAAGACGGCACCCCGTTCATAACGATGGAAATTGTCCGCCGAGAGAGTGAGGGTCAGCCGGGGTCCGGCCTCGGAAGTGGCTGGCTCTGTTGACTCCCAACTGAACCACTCGGTGCCGATTGCTATTTTTGTGTACGAGTGAGGAATGATGCTGCTGGCGGCAGGGGCTGCGCCGGAGTATATTGACCCGGCAGCCAAACATACCGGGAACAGGGCAATCTGCATGGCGTGTCTCAAGATGCGGCTTGCAGAGAGCGGGCCTGTATTGTCGCCAACCGGCTGTCGTTTTACAGAAAGGACGCCGTGGGCGCGTCCGCAGGCTGCGTTATCGAAATTTGCTGCAGGCACACATGCGGCAACCGAACCCGATATGTTTGGTTGCCGGGTCAATGGAAGCAACGTTGTGAGAGTCGCCAGCCTTCTGTCACGGTCTGCCGTGAAGCGGCAGGGGCTGTCACCGCTGTGATGATCTCTGTGATAATGCCTTCCTGCCATGATTCTGCGCTGAAAGTCTGTGACCTGCTTCACAGTCTTTCATTGTATCATGTTTGTGATATCTGTTTTCGGGTTTCCTTTTCTGCGGTGAACAATGCTCATTGATGCTGAGCAGGGTGTTCCAACGCCGCGGAGCAGCCCCGTTGTAAACCCGCATTTTCTGCCTTGAACCAACGGATTTCAGGGCCATTCCGAGCGGTGGCCTTCAGACTCTGCAGCCCGCTGGGTAGTGATGCCGCTTCTTCTGCTGGCACGCCACCCTAATCGTGCGGAGTATCTGTCCGGGCCGGGGCGTAGCGGTGATTCGCGATGGCGTTTGATTTGGCTTAGAGTACTCTTCCCAGCACCTGGTTCCGCCCGCGCTCCTTCGCCTGGTATAACATCTCGTCCGCCGCATTCAGAAGCGCTTTGCGATCCATCTCCACGCTGGGCGTGGTGGTCGCCACGCCGGCGCTGACCGTGACGTGGCCAACCGTTTTCGAGTGCTCATGGGCGATGCCCAGTTTTTCAATATCAATACGAATACGGTCAGCCAGGGTTACTGCGCCCAGGGCGTCCGTTTCCGGAAGCAGAATGGCAAACTCCTCACCGCCGATGCGGGCAGCGCAATCACCGGGGCGTTTCAACGAGTGGAGCAGACCCTGCGCGATCTGTTTGAGGCAGTCGTCTCCCGCTGAGTGGCCGTAGGTATCGTTATACTGTTTGAAGTAATCAACATCCACCAGCATGAGAGAGATGGCGGTTTTTCCCCGTTTGGCACGCCTCCATTCGGTATCGAAAACGTTGGTGAAGTGGCGGCGGTTGGGAATCCCGGTCAGTGGATCGATTGAGGCCAGCTTCGTCAACAAATCATGTTTCTTCTTCTGTTTCAGGTGGGTTTTGATGCGCGCCTTGATTATCGGGATATAGAATGGCTTGGCGATGTAATCGACCACACCCCACTCAAACCCCTTGACCTCGTCGTCCTTGTCGTTTTTGGCCGTAAGAAAGATGACCGGAATGTCCTGCAAGGATGTATCCTGCTTCAGACGGCTGCAGACCTCATACCCATCCATCTCCGGCATCATGATGTCCAGCAATATCAGATCAGGTTGGTTTACAATGACGGTTTCAAGCGCCTGTTCGCCACTGGTAGCGATGTCGACATGGTAATCGGTCTTCAGCGATTCCAGCAGAATCCGGCAGTTGGCCGGGACATCGTCGACAACCAGTACGCGAGGTTTTGTTTCCGGGGCGGCGTGCATTTTCTGTTGACAATACCTGCATGTTGAAGGTTGACAGTTTAATCAATATAAACATTTATTTGCAAACTAATGGAGTCTGAATTGGGTTTCAGAAAGGACAGACTGTGGCGCTCCCACTGGGTTGTATGGGTGGGACTGTTCGGGTTGAGTACGCTGTTTCAACTGCTCGGGTGGATAGATTGGCTGCGATTCGATCGTTCACTGCTGGACAGCGGCCATCTCTGGCTGTTGTTCAGCTCTCAACTGGTGCATCTCAACTGGCCGCACTGGGGGTTGAACATGGCTGGATTGTCGATTGTGGCGCTGCTGTTCGGGCGCTATGGTTCACCTCTCTATTGGTTATGGATTGTCGCCGTATCCGCATTGGCCGTCGGCTGTGGGCTTTGGTTGTTGAATCCCGAGCTTCGGTGGTACGTGGGCCTTTCCGGCGCCCTGCATGGCCTGATACTGGCCGGAATCCTGCGGGAGTTCCGTATCAACCGGGTTGCGGGTGGTCTTCTGCTGTCACTCATTGCGGCAAAACTGGCGTGGGAGCAGTTTGCCGGCGCCATGCCCGGATCCGGGCAACTGATTGGCGGGAGGGTCGTGGTGGACTCTCACCTGTACGGTGCTGCTGGCGGCGTGCTGGCGTTTGCATTGTGGTTTTTGCTTGGGAAGGCCACTCATCGTCTGCCAACCGTCTCTGAAGGCGAAAAAAGATCGGGCTGAGCGCATTATCCGGCAGGGTATCTACTCTTTTTCGGGAATGCGGAACAGATCTTCCATTCTATCCAGCCCGCTGGGCTGATTTTCCACCCAGTCGATGAATTTGTTGACATTCTCTTTCCCCTGATAGATCGCCCCGTGTTGCGGTGCAATGGTTTCGATGTCCAGTCTTCGAACCATCGCGGCCCATAGCTGGAACGCCTTTACCGTGGGCATATAGCGGTGATGAAACCATTCAATGCGTGGAATGTGAGCCTCGAAATCCTCGACGACTCGGTACTCTGTTCCGATAGAGGCGCCCAGATCGCCGGAGTAAAGAATCTTTGAAACCGGATCGTAAACCTGAAAATTACCGGCGGAATGAAGAAAATGCCCCGGGAGAATGAGTAGATCGACCCCCTCCAGATCGAGAATCATTCCTGCATCCGGGATGGTCTTGATGCGGCTGAACACGATTCGATCGATGCCGAAGTGGGCGACGAACCGGGTCCATAGCTGTGACATCAACCCTTCCGCGGAGGTCATCATGAACCAGAAATTGGCCGCAGCGACGATATCCGGATCCTGATGGGAGAAAAAAAGATACTTCAGATTGGGTGGCGCTATCAGGGTAGACAGTTCAGAAAACACTTTTGAGTGTATTTTATGTCCACCCGGATCCAGCAACATGCCTTTGCCATTGTGCACGATGAGGTGCTGATTGGCGGGAATCATCTCTCCTTCGGTATAGTCTTCCAGCAGAATATTTTTGTGATCACTATTTTCAAACAGTATTATTTGAGACATGTATCCCCCAGGTTGTATGACAGTATTGCGTCGACAGACTATCCAGATTAGTAACTATTCAGCATGGCATGAAACAAGCCGGTAACTGTTCAGATTGCCCCTGAAATGCGTCAGTTCAAGGCGAAAAATGGGAGTTTACGCGTGTAAATGACCATTTTTCAACGCAGAAATGGCGGATTTCAGGGGTGAGCTGAATAGTTACCCAGATTATAACTTTATCAATCCGCGCGACCAGACTATTACCCGGCAACAATGTTTATCGCATTCAAGGGTGTCAGGGGAGGGCATAGATATCCTCCATTAAATCCAGCCCGCAGGGCTGGTTCTCTATCCAGTCAATGAACTTCTTGACGTTCTCTTTTCCCTGAAAAATGGCACCATGCTGGGGAGCAATGGTTTCGATATCCAGTGTTCGGGCCATTTTGGCCCACAGCCGGTAGACCTTGGCGGTTGGCATGTAGCGCTGATGAAACCCCTGAATCGCTTCAATATGTGATTCGAAATCCCCGACAATGCGGTAATCAACCCCGATGGATGCTCCCAGATCGCCCGAATAGAGAATTTTGGAGACAGGATCGTAGACCTGGAAATTACCCGCAGAGTGGAGAAAATGCGCCGGGATAACAGAAAGGTGTACCCCCTCCAGCTCCAGTAACAGGCCCTCGTCGGGGATGGTTCTAATGCGGTGAAACACCATTTTGTCAATGCCGAAATGCGCGACAAAACGCAGCCAGAGTTCCGAGATCAGACCATCGGCTGGCGTCATCATGAACCAGAAATTGGCCGCGGCGACAATGTCCGGATCCTGATGGGAGAAGAACAGGTATTTGAGGTTGCCGGGCGGCATGAGCACCGAGAGTTCAGAAAACACCTGGGAGTGAATTTTGTGCCCGCCGGGATCCAGCAACATGCCTCTCCCTTTGTGGATGATCAGGTGCTGGTTTGCGGGCACCATCTCCCCCTCGGTGTGATCTTCGAGCAGAATGTTTTTGTGCTCTTCATTTTCGAACAGAACAACTTGCGCCATGATTTTTCTCCGGCTGCGTTACGGGGTAGAGTCAGCCATGAACAGCTCCGGATCGACGCGGGTATTGTTGAGACTGACGGACCAGTGCAGATGCGCACCTGTTACCCTGCCGGTCATTCCCACCGTGCCGATAATATCACCCTTGGCCAACAGATCATCCTTTTTGACATCGATGCGCTCCATGTGGCAATACATGGTGATCAATCCCTGACCATGATCGATGAATACCGTGTTCCCGTTAAAAAAAAAGTTGCCGGTAGCGGCTACGACTCCAGCAGCAGGCGAACGAATGGGAGTACCTTCGGGCGCGGCAATATCCAGTCCACTATGCGGCTTTCTGGGTTGTCCGTTGAAAAAACGGCGCAATCCGAAAGGGCTGCTCAGAATGCCGTCCACAGGTTTGGCAAACCGGGTGTCGATCTGCCCGACATCCCGCCAGCGGGAAAAAGCGGCGGCAATCTCCTCCGTCTCCCTGCGAATACGTCGCAAATCATCCGCATCGGGATTTACCATGCGTTTGTTCGAGATGGTCAGATGCTGTTCTCTGTATTTTTTCCCGGTTACCTCAAAAGAGATGTTTCGCTCGCCAGCACCTTTCAGGGTGATTTGATGAGACCCGGGCCTTGCATTGAGCGGGATGCCCACAATGGCATACCAACGGCCGGATTTGCGGGCAACCAGGAGCCGGTTGCCCCGGTACCAGGCCTCTGGAGTCTTTTCTGTCCCGGCGCCGAGTTCGATGACTGCTACGCCGCCAGGAACAGTCGTGGAACGGGGAAGTTCAGTGCTGTTGGCTGAAGCGGTGAACAGAGATGCCGATATCCAGCCGATCAGCAATAGAACAGGTTTTGAGCAGTATTGACTAATCATTTATCGTTTCCTGAACCTGGCAAATGATGCGCCCGGCCTTCAATCGGGCCTCGATACGATCACCCCCGGTTACCGCCTCGCTATCGCGGACAATCGTACCGTCCGGTACCTTGTGGATAATGGCGTAACCGCGAGCCAGTACTGCCAGGGGGCTGACCGCATCTAACTGGCCCATCTGCATCCGCAGCCGGTAGCGGCAGCTCTCCAGTCGCTGATACATGAGTGAATGTAGTTTATTTCGGACGGTTGCGCATTTTGTTGATACCAGCCGGATCCGGTGGGCCGGGGTACAGTGGCGAAGCCGGGCGGCAACTCCGCCGAGATCGGCCTGCTTGTGGCGCAATTGGTGATGGCAGGCTGTGTTCAGGCGCAGCTCCAGTTCATCGAGGCGCTGGGCGATATCCTGCAGCCGTTTCCCTGGATGGCGCAGCCGTTTGCGCAGCCAGCGCAGCCGCTCACCGGTTCGCGCCAGATGCCTGTCCATCGCCTGACGGAGACGGCCATGCAGACGCAGCAGGCGCTGCAGAAGCTCCTGGCCATCCGGACTCAGCAACTCCGCCGCGGCGGACGGCGTTGGGGCGCGTTGGTCTGCGACAAAATCCGCGATGGTGAAATCAATCTCATGGCCGACGGCGGAGACCACCGGCAGAGGACAGGCGTGGATGGCCCGCGCCACCACCTCTTCGTTGAAGGCCCAGAGATCCTCCAGCGAACCGCCGCCGCGCCCGACGATCAGCACATCACATTCGCTGCGTTTGCCTGCCAGCTCAATCATGGTGGCAATTTGCCGGGCCGCTCCCTCTCCCTGTACTGCCGCCGGATAGACAATCACAGCAATGGCCGGGAAACGGCGCTTCAGTACACTCAGAATATCCCGGATTGCGGCCCCGCCGGGGGAGGTCACCACGCCGATGCAGCGGGGAAGCGGTGGCAGTGGCTTTTTGTTTTCGCCGGCAAACAGCCCCTCCCGATCCAGACGGGCTTTGAGTGCTTCAAATGCACGCCGCAGCGCCCCGTCCCCGGCTTCCTCCATCTGCTCCACCAGCAACTGGTAATCACCACGCGGCTCATAGAGACTGACTCTGGCGCGCACCAGAACCTGCATCCCGTTTTCCGGACGGAAGCGGAGGTGAAGGGAGCGGTTGCAGAACATGGCCCCGCGCACCTGCGCAGTGCTGTCTTTCAGGGAGAAATAGAGATGACCGGAGGCGGGACGGGCCAGATTGGAGAGTTCGCCTTCAATCCACAACAGCGGAAAACTGGCCTCCAGCAGTGAGCGCGCCTCCCGGTTCAGCTCGGAAACGGTGATCACCTGGCGGAAAGGGATATCCTGTTGTTGGTCTGGGAGCGTCGGCATAGTCGCCAAGTTTACCAGCATGTTGACAAACCGTATAATGCGGCAGATATTTGGCCCCACATTTGGAATTCCGTCCATGCGTATCATTCAGGAAGCGTTGACCTTTGATGATGTTCTGCTGTTACCGGCCCACTCCAGGGTAATGCCGCGCGAAGTGAGCCTGAAAACCTGGCTCACCCGTAACATTGCGTTGAATATCCCCTTGGTATCCGCCGCCATGGATACCGTTACTGAAGCGCGCCTGGCCATCGCGCTGGCACAGGAAGGGGGCTTGGGTGTCATCCATAAAAACATGCCTGTCGCGGCCCAGGCGGAAGCGATCCGCAAGGTAAAAAAGTTTGAAAGCGGCGTCATCAAGGAGCCGATCTCGGTCACGCCGGCCACCACTGTCCGCGATGTGCTGGCCCTGACCCGGAAGGAAAACATCTCGGGTGTGCCGGTGGTAGAGGGTGAAAGCCTGGTGGGTATCGTCACCAGCCGCGACCTGCGTTTCGTCTCCGAGGAGCACCATGATGAGCCGGTGACCAGCATCATGACACCCAAGGAGCGCCTGGTGACGGTGCGGGAGGGAGCGGAACGGGAGGAGGTGGTTCGTCTGCTGCATACTCACCGCATCGAAAAAATCCTGGTGGTCAACAATAATTTTCAGTTGCGGGGCATGATAACCGTCAAGGATATCCAGAAAGCAACAGAAAAGCCGAACGCCTGCAAGGACGAACAGGGGCGGCTGCGGGTTGGCGCTGCCGTCGGGGTGGGCGCGGGCACCGATGAACGGGTGGAAGCGCTGGTCAGGGCAGGAGTGGACGTGATCGTGGTGGATACGGCGCATGGACACTCCCAGGGGGTGTTGGACAGGGTCCGTTGGGTAAAGCAGCACTTTCCTGCGGTCGATGTGATCGGCGGTAACATCGCAACGGCCCAGGCTGCGCTGGATCTGGTGGCGGCCGGCGCGGACGGGGTGAAGGTGGGCATCGGCCCCGGCTCCATCTGCACCACACGCATCGTCGCCGGGGTGGGGGTGCCGCAGATTACGGCGATAACCAATGTTGCCGAAGCACTGCGAGAAACCGGTGTGCCGCTGGTTGCCGATGGAGGCATCCGCTACTCCGGTGACATGGCCAAGGCCATCGCCGCCGGCGCCTATGTGGTCATGATCGGCGGTATGTTTGCCGGTACCGAAGAGGCACCCGGCGAGGTGGAGCTGTTTCAGGGCCGCTCCTATAAATCCTATCGAGGGATGGGATCGCTGGGAGCAATGGCCGGGCAGGAGGGGTCCAGTGACCGCTATTTTCAAGAGAGCAGTGACGCTGAAAAGCTGGTTCCGGAAGGGATTGAAGGAAGGGTTCCCTACAAAGGCGCTATGCAGCCGGTCATTCATCAACTGCTGGGCGGGTTGCGATCCAGCATGGGTTATACCGGCAATGCAACCATCGATGAGATGCGCACCCGGCCGGAGTTTGTACGGGTGACCGGAGCGGGCATGAAAGAGAGCCATGTCCATGATGTACAGATCACCAAAGAAGCCCCCAACTATCGAATCTGAGCATGACCGCTGATATTCATTCCCACCGTCTGTTGATCCTCGATTTTGGCTCGCAGTATACCCAGCTGATTGCCCGCCGGGTGCGTGAGGCCGGCGTTTACTGCGAGATCCATGCTTGCAGCATGGATAGTGAGGCCATTCATGAGTTTGCGCCGCGGGGAATTATTCTCTCCGGCGGACCCGAATCCGTCACCGAAGGCGAGACACCCCGTGCGGCGCCCGCCGTTTTTGAACTGGGGGTGCCGGTGCTGGGGATCTGCTACGGCATGCAGACCATGGCACAGCAACTGGGGGGGAGGGTTGAGAGTGCCGTGCGCCACGAGTACGGTTACGCCCAGGTGCGCGCCCGCGGGCATACCCTGTTGCTACGTGACATCGAGGACCACACCAGTCCTGAAGGTTTCGGTCTGCTGGATGTCTGGATGAGCCACGGTGATCGGGTTGTTGAGCTGCCACCTGGATTCAGATTGATGGCCTCCACCGACGCCGCACCCATCGCCGGAATGGCCGACGAGCAGCGCCGTTTCTATGGTGTGCAGTTTCACCCGGAAGTTACCCATACCAAACAGGGGGCGCGCATCCTCAGCCGCTTTGTAAACGACATCTGCAACTGCCCTCCGTTATGGACAGCAGGCAACATTGTCGAGGACAGCATTACCCGGATCCGTCAGCAGGTGGGAGAGGATAAGGTGTTGTTGGGGCTGTCCGGCGGGGTGGACTCCTCGGTGGTAGCCGCGCTGCTGCACAGGGCCATTGGGGATCAGCTCACCTGCGTATTCGTGGACAACGGCCTGCTACGGCTTCACGAAGGTGATCAGGTGATGGCCACCTTTGCCGAACACATGGGAGTGCGTGTTATCCGCGTGGATGCGGAACAGCGGTTTCTTGATGCCCTGGCAGGCGTCGCCGATCCGGAGCAAAAACGCAAGATTATCGGTCACCTGTTCATCAAACTGTTTGACGAACAGGCAACGCAACTGAAAAAGATCAAATGGCTGGCTCAGGGGACTATCTATCCCGATGTCATTGAATCCGCAGGCGCCAAATCCGGCAAGGCCCACGTCATCAAATCGCATCACAATGTGGGCGGACTTCCGGCGCATATGAAACTGGAACTGCTGGAGCCTCTGCGTGAACTGTTCAAGGACGAGGTACGCAAACTGGGACTGGAGCTGGGGCTGCCCTATGATATGGTTTATCGACACCCGTTCCCGGGTCCGGGGCTGGGAGTACGTATCCTGGGTGAAGTAAAAAAAACCTTTGCCGATCTGTTGCGCCGCGCCGATGCCATCTTCATCGAAGAGCTGCGCAACCAAGGCTACTACGACAAGGTCTCCCAGGCCTTCGCGGTCTTCCTGCCGGTGCGATCCGTGGGAGTGACCGGGGACGGACGCCGCTATGACTACGTCATCGCCCTGCGCGCGGTGGAGACGGTAGACTTCATGACCGCCCGCTGGGCACACCTCCCCTACGAACTGCTCGCCACCGTATCCAACCGCATCATCAACGAGATCCCCGGTATTTCGCGGGTGACCTATGACATCTCAGGAAAACCGCCGGCCACCATCGAGTGGGAGTGACTGGAATTCATAACATATTGAAATATAAAATAAAAATAATCAAAAAGATGATATAAGCTGCATCATCAATGGTATTATTCATGGTATTTCTTGCATGTGGCAAGGCAGAAGACATCGATACCATGAGATGAAAATCGAGCTTGGCATGGTATCGGAGGGCTTGATTTGTAGCTGCTCTGAAGCAAGCCGGAAACCGGCAATCCCAGCACAGTGTTTCAGAAAAACAGTACTGTTTTTCTGAAATTACTGGCAGAGTGGTTGCTACATAACTTACTGAAAAATAAATTATTTCAGTAGTTTTTCTTGTGAAGAAGGTTGGGCCTCCCCGCGATGCCTGTGTCTATACTCTCCCAGTTTGTTGCTTGCAAAAAGTAACTAAGTACGTTACAGTATACCAAAAAGAAGGGGATTGTCATTGATTCAAAGTTTTCGGGATCGCTGGTTAAGGGATTTTTATCTGAAAGATAAAACCAGCAAGAAGATACCCGCTGAAGTTCAAGACCGACTGTTCCGAAAGCTGCAGTTAATTGATGACGCGACCTGTGATCTCGACTTGCGGTCGCCTCCGAGCAATCATTTTGAAAAGTTGAGAGGAAATTTGGCCGGCAAGCATTCGATCCGTGTTAACAAGCAATGGCGGTTGGTGTTTACCTGGTCAGGCGAACGAGGTGAGGCCCAGGATCTCTATCTGGATAATCACGACTATCGGTGAGGTATGCTATGAACATCACAAAACGACAGCCCGTCAGTGTCGGTGAAATGATTACCGAGGAATTTCTCGTGCCCATGTCGCTGACTCAGGGACAACTGGCTGAAGCAATGGGCGTCAGTCGAAAAACCGTCAATGAGTTGTGTACCAATCGCCGTGCAATTACGGCCGACACAGCACTGATGCTGGCGACTGTATTTGGGAATACTGCTGATTTCTGGTTGAATCTGCAGCAGCGCAACGAGCTGTGGAAAGCGCTTAACACACCAAAGCGGAGAGCACGGATCGAGAAGGCTAAACCGATTGCTGCTTAAGTTTATTGGGTCTGAATGTCGCCGCTACGGTTAAAGTGGCGGCGTTTGTCAAGATAGTTGTCGCCTAAAGTTTAAAGTTATGCCGCCTCGGTTTCAGATGGTTTATTTTCTGGGTTAAGGTAAACCTCTTCTACCGGTTCCCAGTTTCTTATATCACCACTCCAGCGTTCTGGATGGTTTGATTTTGCCAGTTCATATACTTGCTTGCGGTTAGCCAATATCTTTGCATCCAGTCCCTTGTGGCGCTGCTCAGGTGTAACAAAGTTTATCGCACTGTGCAGATGTTCATGATTGTACCAATCGACAAACCTCTGCACCCATGTGCGTACTGCCAGCAGATCTGAAAAAGGTCCACCAGGATATTCCGGTGTGTATTTAAGCGTGCGGAATAAGGATTCTGAATAGGGGTTATCATTGCTCACTGATGGGCGGCTAAACGACGGAATAACACCCAGTTCCTGCAGCGTCGCTAACATGGTCGCACCTTTCATCGGGCTGCCATTATCCGAATGTAGCGTTACCTGGTTAGGAGAAATGCCTTCACACTGGCAAATGTCGGTCATAAGTTCACCGGCCAATGTGCTGGATTCTTCCTCATACACCTGCCAGCCAACGATTTTACGGCTGTAGATATCCATCACCAGGTAAAGGTACAGAAAGATACCTTTTACCGCCGTCGGCAAGTAGGTAATATCCCAGCTATAAAGCTGATTGGGACCCGTTGCCACTAACGCCATGGGCTTTTTTCGCTGCCCTGTCGGTCTCGCTTTTTGACGGTGACTGAGTTGCTTCGCATCTTTCAATACCCGGTAGTACGTTGACTCTGATGCGAGGTATATCCCTTTGTCAGCAAGCTTTGGTACGATCTTGCTCGGCGGTAAATCAGCGTATTCCGGCTCATTGGCAACCTTGATGATGCGCTGGCGTTCTAGCTCTGACAGCTTGTTTCCCGGTTCGTGTTTGGCATCCAGTCGCCCGTCCCGACCGTTGTCTGGACGGATCCAACGTTGAAAGGTTTTAGCGCTAATACCAATGCACTCACAAGCCTCTGATTGCCTGGCACCAGATGCACGAGCGTCGTTTATCAGCGTAATGATTTCTTTTCTCTCGCTGCTCATTGTGAGTTGTCCTCGTCGTTTCCCCAGATCGCGTGGACTTTTTTTTGGAGAACCAATAATGCCGCCGTCTCCGCCAGAGCCTTGTCTTTACGATTTAATTCTTTCCTCAACTCCTTGTTTTCATTCTTAAGGTCCTTCATCTCCTGCCGCGTAGTTACTTTCTCACTCGATGAATTCCCACTGGCAAAATCAAGCTTCCATTGATTGACATGGTGTGGATAAACACCTTGTTTGCGACAGTATTCGCTTTTTTCTTCTGCATCCAACGAAGCGCATGCCATCACGATTTCAAGCCGATCCCCAAGCAACCAGTCCTGCGGCCTTTTCTCCTTTTTCTTGTTGTGTGAACTCAATGTACTTTCCAGGTTGTTGTTTCTTGCATCTCTCATCCACTTGCTCAATGTTGAACGGCCTATTCCGAGCTCTTCGATTATTTCGTTTAGCGTCATTCCGTCAGCTCTGTTCAGCGCTTTTTCTACTGCTCGTATCTTAAATGATTGACTATGTCTTGTACGCATTTCTGTCTACCTCTAATGAAAATTAGAGGCGACAACTACCCTGACACAGGGGGGTGGCGACAGCAGTCCATTGGATGGAGCAAGGTAACTTTCCTAACGTGAAAGGTGTCGGTGCCGGCGTCTATGAGTATCGGGTTGATTTTGGCCCTGGCTATCGGATCTACTTTGGCAAGGGTGGGAATCGGTTGGTGATATTGCTCGCTGGTGGCCTAAGAAGCGCCGAGATGCGGATATATCCGCCGCAAAAGCGCGCTGGTGTGACTATAAGCACCGGAAACGGCAAGAGGTGACATGATGGCTCTGACGAAGGATTTTAAGGGCACCATTCAGGCACGCGCCCAACGGGATCCAGCATTTCGCAAGGCCCTGCTGCAAGAAGGGGTCGAATGCCTGCTTTCCGGTGACGTCGATACCGGCAAGGCGGTGCTGTGCGACTATATCAACACGACGATCGGGTTCGAAGAACTGTCCCGGGTTTTCAGCAAGTCGAGCAAGAGCCTCATGCGCATGTTCGGGCCAAAAGGGAACCCCCAGGCGAGCAACCTGTTTGCGGTGATCGGTTATCTGCAGGGGCAGGAAGGCATACATCTGGAAGTCAAAGCCCGGAAGGTCGCCTAAGGTGCTGTGTAGCTGCGCTCAATCGGCAATTTTTTTCGAGCATTTTGAAGGATTTTCTGAGCATGGTATTTTTCATGGTATTACCGTTTAGCAGGAAAATAAGCCATTGAATATAAAAGATAAAAAAGGCTTATTGATAATAGAGTGGGAGT
>WFVH01000008.1 GCA_015491735.1 Gammaproteobacteria bacterium | reverse complement strand
TGACAACCGGGGCACCTATACACTCACTGCAGAAAAAAATGTTCAGGTAACTATAGAAACCCCTGACGGCAGCTGGGTCACGCCGATGCTGCGCTACAACGGCTCTGCCCTGCCGCCGGTGATTCGCGCCAAGCGGGGCGACGTGATGACCTTCCCGGTCACCAACAATCTGGATGACATTACCACTGTCCACTGGCACGGTTTCAAGATTCCGGGGGACCAGGATGGCGGCCCCGACTTCCCCATCGCAGCCGGAGGATCACGCACCTACAGCTTTACCATCAACCAGGCCGCAGCACCGCTCTGGTTCCATCCGCATCCGCATGAGAAAACCGGCGAACAGGTCTATCACGGACTGGCCGGGGTATTTCTGATTGACGATGAAATCAGCCGTCAGTTGGAGGCCAACAAGCAGCTGCCTGCCGGCAACTATGACATTCCCCTGCTGATTCAGGATCGCCGCTTCAAGCAGGAGAACGCCGGGGTACGGGAACTGGCCTACAAGAACCGTGGTGAAGACATGGAAGGCAACCTGGGAGATATCATTCTGGTCAACGGCGTGGAGCTGCCGAAGCTCGATGTCGAGAGCCGCAAGTACCGTTTCAGGATCTATAACACCTCCAACGCCCGGAACATGGATATTGCCCTGAGTGACGGCGCAAAATTCCATGTGGTGGGAACGGACGGCGGGTTGCTACCCGAACCGGTAGAGACTGACCACATCCTGCTGGGTGCAGCCGAGCGTGCCGAAATCGTCATCGATTTCAGCGGCTACAGCGTAAACGACAAAGTCATGTTGATCAGCCGTCCCTTCAATGGCAGCCTGATGATGGGCATGAATGGCGGTATGGGTAGCATGGGCGGTGGCATGATGCAGAGCTCGATGATGAATCATGGCGGTATGGACTCCGATGGCATGGGCTCAGATGATATGGAAGAAATGTCCGGCATGATGGCCAATGGCCAGCGCTTCGACATCATGCGCTTCGACATCACCACCGCGGTTACCGACGACGTCACTCTCTATACCCGTCTGCCGGACAGCGCCGACATCCACACCCGCCTGACCGCGGCAGAAGCTACCAAAAGCCGTGAATTTGTGATGAGCATGGGTATGGGCGATATGAGCGGCGGCATGGGAAGCGGCATGCAGTTCCTCATCAACGGCAAATCGTTCGATATGAACCGGGTCGATGAAGAGGTCGCAGCAGGCGACACAGAGATCTGGGCCATACGCAACACCTCACCCATGGCGCACCCGTTCCACGCCCACGCTATTCAGTGGCAGATCCTGGACCGCAACGGCACTCCCGCCAGCGGCGTTGATCTGGGCTGGAAAGACACGGTGCTGGTACAACCGGGTGAAACGGTTCGCTTCATCGGCCACTTCGATCCCGTTATCAATAGTGGGAAATATATGTACCACTGCCACATTCTCGAGCATGAAGATGCCGGGATGATGGGAACCTTCGAAGTGAAATAGAAGCGACCCGGCCATAACGGCCAAGGTCGGACAGGGGGATAGCGCCTGCGGGTGCTATCCCCTTTTTTATTTCTATTTTCACTAGGGGGCGGAAGTGATGATTGAAGCGGGACACCTATCGCTCTCCCGGCTTTGATATACTCCAAAAGTAACTATTCAGCATAGTATGAAACAGGCTGGTAACTGTTCAGATCACCCCTGAAGTTCGTCAGTTCAAGGCGAAAAATGTGAGTTTACGCGTGTAAATGACCATTTTTTAACGCAGAAATGGCGGATTTCAGGGGTGAGCTGAATAGTTACCTTCAAAAAAAGATTCAAGGGACAACAATGGCATCAGGATTTTTTGCACTGTTTGACGATGTGGCGCTACTTCTGGACGACATCGCGACAATGAGCAAGGTGGCCACAAAAAAAACCGTCGGCATTCTGGCCGACGACCTGGCCGTCAATGCACAAAAGGCATCAGGATTTGCCTCATCGAGAGAGCTTCCGGTCCTGTGGGCCATCACCAAGGGCTCCCTGCTGAACAAGATTATCATCCTGCCGTTTATTTTCCTTCTGAGCAGTTTCGCGAGCTGGCTGATTGTGCCGATTCTGCTGATTGGCGGACTCTATCTGGCCTATGAGGGAGCAGAAAAAATTTACGAATATCTCTTTCCCCACAAACCGCGCGGGAGGGAAAAAGTTGCACCGGCCTCCTCCCGGGAGGATATTCTGAAACATGAGCAGCGCAAGATAAAATCGGCCATCACAACCGATTTCATCCTGTCGCTGGAGATCGTCATTATTGCCCTCGAACCCGTGCTGGACAAACCGTTGACGGTGCAGATTGTCGTAGTCTCGATAGTGGCGCTGCTGGCTACGGTGGGGGTCTATGGCGTCGTCGCCCTGATTGTGCGGATGGATGACTTCGGCTACCGGCTGCTGCAGCTCGACAGCAGTGAAAAGAGTATCACCCGGAGAGCCGGCACCTTCCTGATCAACGCCCTGCCAAAGGTGATCCGGCTGCTGACCATCATTGGAACGCTGGCCATGCTTCTGGTGGCCGGTGGCATCTACCTTCACAACATCGAACGGCTGGAGCAGTTTCTCCATGCCATCCCCTCCCTGCCAGCGGGTTTGCTGGTGGGCCTCGCCATCGGCCTGGTGGCGCTGGCTGCGGTGAAAGGTTTTACATCCCTGGCGAAATTGACAGGCTAGTATTCTTTCAAGGTAATAAATCAGGATTCAGCGTCCCTGTGGTGTTTCGCGGCAAGGCGCAGTGCGCAGGCAATGGTTGTTCCCTTGTCAAGCACTGCAACGCTGCAGCGGAACACCACAGGGGCGCCCGAAGGGTTGGCCTGTCAGCGTCCATGGCGGCGTTGCTCCTCTTGCAAAGGGCGACGGCCATTCGCTGCGAGGAGCGCCTTGCCCTGAACGCTGACAGACCAACTGAATCCTGAATTATTACCTTGAAAGAGTACTAGTCTTCGAGGACTGCTTACCGGAGCACAAACGCCACTGGGACGACGAACTCCAGCTTCTGCCGGGGATCACCCTCCGGCATGGGCGGGAATGGATTGGCCCGTCGCGCCATCTCCAGGGCAGCCTTGTCCAACAGACGGTTGCCGGTCCGCCGCTCCAGCTCAATCTGCTGTGTCCGCCCGGTGCGGTCAATGACAATACGTAACCACCCCTCTCCTTCGATGCGCAGACGTTTTGCGCGGCGCGGGTATTTTTTGTGTTTTTCCAGCCAGGCAACCAGCAGTCGTTCATACTCTGCCACCGCCGCTGTATCCAGCGGAGCGACGGCCGGCGGGGGCGATGGCGCGGTTTCCGCCGGGCGTTCCACTGGTTGCGCCGCAACCGGCGCGGGCTCGGGGGCAGGCGCCGGCTTTTGCACCACAGGCTCGGGTTTTGGCGCAGGTTTGGGTTTCGGGATCGGTTTCGCCTTTGCCGGCGGCGGAGGTGCAGTCTCCATCACGGGTTCGAGAGGTGGCGGCGCAGGGATCGGGGGGCTGGGGATTGCCGTTTTCTCCTCAACAGGAGCTATCAGGCTGATCCGGATCGGTGGCGAAGGGGGTTCCGGCAGCGGATCGGATTTCAACGGCCCGAGCCAGAGGGCGACACCGCCGTGCAGCAGCAACGCAATGATCACCGCAACACCAAGCTGAAGACGGGTGAGGGTCATTTCTGGAGGGTCGCCAGCGCAATCTGGGTACCACCGGCGGCACGGATCTCGTCCATCACCCGGAGCAGCGGCTGCAGCTCGGTGTGGGCGTCACTTTTCAGGGTAATGGCGGAGTCGGGCTGCTGTTTCAGCCGCGCCGCCAGCGCCGGCCGGAGCTTCTCCAGCTCGATGAGCTCGCCATCCAGCGCAAGCTGACCCTTGCTGTCCAGTGATACTGTGATCGGCGTCACCTCCGTCGTGCTGGCACTGGCCGACTCCGGCAGCTCCAGCTCAATGGCCTCCGGCACCAGAAAGGTGCTGGTAAGCATGAAGAACACCAGCAGCAGAAAAACAATGTCGATGAGCGGTGCGATATCGAGGTGGGAGTGGATGCGGGCGCGGCCCTCAAATTCCATGGCTTTCATCCTCGATTCGTTCATCATCACGGGTCTCGACACGCTGCGGGCTTTTACCGAAACGGCGCAGTACCCGCACGCTGGCATCCTTCATCGCGGCACGCACGCCATCCACCTCACCCTCCAGAAAGTAGAAGGCGGCCATGGCAGGAATCGCCACTGTAAGACCGAAGGCGGTGGTCAGCAGCGCTTCCCAGATCCCGCCGGAGAGGATCGACGGATCGACGCGGCTGCCCGCCTCTTCGAGACGCATGAATGCGGCGATCATACCGGTGACGGTACCGAGCAACCCAAGCAAGGGGCTCAGGTGGGCAATGGCGGAGAGCCCGCGCAGCCACGACTCCAGATCACGGATCCGGGCCGAACCCACCCGGCTCACCTCCGCCTCGGTATCCTGCGCCGACAGGCGGGGATCAATGCCATACCGGATGGCACTCTCCATCACCCGCGCCACCGGGCTGCGCTGCTGCTGCAACAGCGCCAGCGCCGCATCGTTGTCGCCGCTATCGAGTGCCGCCAGCGCCGGTTCAACGAACCCCGAACGACGCAGACCGCTGCGAAAAAACTGAAACAGTTTGGCCATAATGATGGCAACCGCCAGCACTGACAGCGCCAGCAGCACCCCCATTATCGGCCCGCCTTGCTGGAATAGATTCGTTATATTCATAGCCTCTCAACCGCTGTTAAAAAAGGGGGAATCCGTTGCGAACTCCCCGTACAAGGGGTTGTTACCAACTCGATTTCCGTAGTCATCCAGTGCTCACATCGACACTTCGATACCGGCGTAGGCGAACTGCGGCATGCCACCGCGCGGTCCGTGCGGCTGGCGCGAGACCAGATACTGCTCGTCGAACAGGTTCTGCACGCCACCGAACAACCGGACGTTGTCGCCGATGCGGTAGAACGCGGAAAGATCGGTTACGAAATAGCTGTCGGTCTTGCCGAAGCGGGCATCGGGGTTGCCATTGCCATCAATCGGCTGGTCCACGTTGCTGGCGCTGGTCCAGGTCTCAGACACATAGTTGCCCGAAACGGAGAGGCCCCAGCGGGACAGTTCGACACTTGTCCCCAGGCTGGCGGTCAACTCCGGGATGTAGGGCACCTTGTTGCCCTTTTTGCCAAAGCTGAACACGGATTCCGCATCGGTGGAGCGGGCATCGTTCTGCTGCTCGGCGTTGGTCCAGGTCATGCTCAGATACCAGGGGTTGCGCAGCCCCCAGCCGTTGGCGATACCGGCATCGTACTGGACCGCCAGCTCGACACCGGAGCTGGTCACCTCACCGAAGTTCTCGTTATCGCCCGAACCCACGCCGCCAACATTGTCGATCACCACCAGATCCTTGAACAGGGTGTAGAAGAGGGTGGCCTCGGCGGCCAGCGCCTGCCGGGGGTTGGTGTAGCGCGCACCTGCCTCGAAGGCGGTGCTGGTTTCCGGGTCGAGACCGCCACGGGTTCCGCGCGGGCTGGGTGGGGAAAAGCCGGTGTGCACACCGCCGAACCCGGTCCACAACGCGTTGAACTGCCAGGCGGCGCCGATACCACCGGCGACCATGTCAAAGCTGTTCTTGCCGTCGCGGTTCTTGGTGCCACCACGCCCCTGCAGCGTCCCCTTGGGCTCTTCGGATACCTGCTTCAACCGCTCATAACGGATACCGGGGACAAGAGTGAGCCGCCCCATCTCGATGGTGTCCTGGACAAACAGCGCCAGGGCATCGGTCTTCTGCAGCCGGTCACCGGCATCACCCGGCACGCCCGGCGTCATGTCGGCGATGGTGCCGTTGGCGTTCTGGGCATATTTGTCCTCCCACTGGAAACGACGCACCTGATCCTGGTGGAGGCGGGCTCCCGCATTGAGTTCATGCCGCACACTGTCCGGACCGAAACGATAGTAGGCCACCGTCTCCACCCCCCGGGCGTTGTACTTGCGGTTGTTCGCCTTCACCTTCAGCTCGCACTCCGCGCGACCTTTCATACACTCCTGTGCAGTGCCGGGGGTGGCCAGCACCTTGGAGAGGTTCTGGCCGTCCACCTTGTTCAGCTTGTACCAGTTGCGCCGGAAATCGTTGTTGTACAGCGTTGCGATGATATCCAGATCATCGTTGGGGCTGACAGCATAGCGCAACGAGGCCTGGGTCTGATTGGAGTCCATGTTGTCGAACCGGGATGCCGCGTAACGGCGGTTGGGATCCTTACGAAAATCCGCATCGGTCAACCCCAGGTAGGTCTCGTTGGCATCCAGATCACTGCTGCCGTACTTCAGTTCGAGACGTTGATAGATTGCCGTGGCAGGCTCCCATGACAGCTTGATCAGCGCATCCTTCTTGCTGAAACCGGTGTCGTCACCATCACGGAAATCAGGGGTCTCATCAATATGCTTGAAACCGTCGTTGCGGCGCTGGTAACCCTCTACCAGCACACCGAACTGCCCCGCATCCCCCGTATCGAAGGTATTGCCCACATAGGCATGGGCACGCTGCTCGTTGAAACTGCCGAAGGTGGATTTCAGATAGACGCTCTCCCGGGTCGGAATCGGCGTGGAGAGGTAGTTAATGACCCCGCCGGTGGTGTGGGGGCCGTACTTGATCTGGCTGGAGCCCTTCAGCACCTCCACACCACTCATCCGGCCGATGGTGGGCGAGTAGTAGGCGGCCGGGGCGGAGTACGGCGCCGGCGCCATCATCACCCCATCCTCCAGTACGGTCACCTTGGCGCTGCGGGTGGTATCCACCCCGCGCAGACTGATGTTGGGGAACAGGCCGAAACCGTCCTCCTCCCGTACATAGACGCCGGGCACCTTGCGCAAAACCCGGCTCACATCGTCGTAGTTCTGCTCCCGGATGTCCTCTTTGGTAACGATCTGGGCGGAACCGGGAATCTTTTCGATATTGGCCGGGTTGCCAATAACCATCACCTTGTCCAGCACCTCCGGCTCCGAACCGGCACCGGATTCATCGGCCACACCACCCACCGGCAGCACCAGACTCATGGCGGTAATAGCACCTATAGATAAGCCTTTGTTTCTATTCACTCTGTGTTTCCTCAATTGATTACCAGGAAAAGGAGAAAGCCGCTCGCTCCCTCACGGAGCGGATCGGGTGGCTGGCTTACTACAGGCCTGGTAACAATCGAAAAAGGCGTGTCTGGCTGGCTGGGGATATTTGTAGCACAAGAACCGAGCTAATGCAAATAACAATAATTCGCATTTGTATTGACTTCCTGTCGGGAGGAGCTATTATTCACCCTACGGGGAAAAACCATTACCGGCGGAAAGCAGCCCTGTTTTCAACAACGACTCTGCTAATGAACGATACAGAAAAAAAAACGGCCAATCGAAATCACGACCCTGCCGGCAAGTTGCAGCCGGAACCGTCCCGCCTGTCCACGGACAGGCTGTTCAACGGCGCGCGCGAATTGATAATCGAGCATGCGGGCGAGGCGTACCGCCTGAGAATCACCAGCAAGGGAAAGCTTATTCTCACCAAGTAGATCGGCTTGACGCTACAGCCACCGCCTGACGCTCCAGCCCACCAGCTCCGCCAACCGGGGAACCCATGGGCGTTGCCGCCAGCCGGTGGCACAGACCGCCGCGGCCTCCTCCAGGTCGCTCTCGAACTGCGCTTGTAAGCGGCTGCAGAGATCGGGATCGTGGCTGATCAGATTCAGTTCGTAGTTTTGAAATAGGCTGCGGTAATCGAGATTGGCGGTACCCAGTGTCGCCCGGTTCCCATCCACGATAGTCACCTTGGCATGCAGCATTCTAGGCAGATATTCGAAGATTCTCACCCCCGCATCCAGCAGACGGGCATAGACCGCGTCAGCCGCCCAGCTTGCCAGCGGCACATCACTGATCCGCGGCACCAGGATGTGAACATCCACACCGCGCGCCACTGCCGCGATCAGTGCCTTCTGGATTCGGTGATCCGGCACAAAATAGGGGGTCTCCACGCAGATGCTTTTTTCCGCATTGCCAAAGAAATCGTCATAAATGCAGGCAAGCTGCCTGCGGCAGGCCCGGGTCTGGTTCGGGACCAGCACACTGCCTGAGTACACCTCCCCGCTCGGCAGCCAGTTCTGGTCACCATGCCAGAATGTGTCGAACAGCCGGGCGGCCTGCCGGGCCAGCTCTCCCGAAAAAGAGGCCTGGGTATCGCGCCAGCGCGTCTCACCAAAATAGCGTTGTGAACTCTGGCGGTGAATATTGAACCCGCCCAGGAAGGCAATACTGTCATCCACCACCAGCAGCTTGCGATGGTCTCGCCGGTTGAAGCGCAACGGCTTGCGCCATTGCCAGGGGTGGAAGTGGCGCACCTGCACCCCCGCCTCTTCGAGCTGCGGCCCGAGCCGGCGATAGAACTGAAACAGGGATCCCACTGCATCCACCATCAACCGCACATCGAGGCCGGCCCTGGCCCGCTCCGACAGGGCGTGGGCAAAACGGCGGCCCACCTCATCGTCGGCGAAAATGTAGGTCTCCAACCATACCTGGTGCCGCGCCGCATCAATGGTGGAGAGCATGGCATCGAACAGCAGGTCACCCTCCGTATAGAGCCGAATCGGCTGATCGGCAGCCTGCTGCTCTACCGGGGGACTACACGAACAGGGGTCGGCCACAACCTGGATTCCGCCGTTGAATGTATCTGCTGGTGTGCAGGACCAGGCACAACGACGCAGAATACCGGTTCATGCCCACAGCTCCAGCACGAAGTGACGCATCACCGCCCGCAACACATCACTGCGGGCAATGATCCCCTCCAGCTCGCCATCGCTGACAATTGGCAACGCCCCGATCCGCTGTTCCACGAACAGGCGCGCAATGTGGCGGACATCGGTATCCCGGCTGGCGGACAGGACCGGTGCATTCATCAGTTTGGCGATCGGCTCGTCGATCCCGCCGCGCTGCAGCTGCCGGTACTCCTCACTGACCCCACCCAGATGGCGCAGGAGATCCCGATCGGAGATCATCCCCGCCAGCACCCCGGCGGATGTGACCACCGGCAGATGACGAACCTGTCTGCCGCGAAGCAGCGCCAGCGCCTCGTGCACCACCACCTGCCGGCCTGCCCTGGCCAGGACGATGGCTGCGGTCAGCCCGGCGATACCGGCGCCGGCGATCTCCACAGCCCCATCGGAATCGGTTTTTTGTTGATTGTTATGCATAACGCTAGCCGTTCCGGAACATGAAGCGCACGAAATTCGTGACTCATGAAGATCCTTTCAATCCACCCTCTCCATGTCGATATGTCCGCAGGGACACTCCTGGGCGCAGATCCCGCACCCCTTGCAGAAGTCGTAGTCGATCTCGTAGCCACCACCGGCCTTTTTTATCACCGCGGCATCGGGGCAGAAGTGCCAGCAGTTGTCGCACTGGAAGCAGACGCCGCAGCTCAGGCAGCGCGCCGCCTCTTCCGGGGCTTCGCCGGCCGCCAGGCCCTGAACCGTCTCGTCGAAGCCATCCAGCGGCTGCGCGATCACCTTGCCCTCCCGCCGGGGGCGTTTGGGAAAGTAGTCCGGCTGCATCTGTTTGAAGG
>WFVH01000007.1 GCA_015491735.1 Gammaproteobacteria bacterium | reverse complement strand
GATCCCGCCCGGTTACACTCTGGTCTGGTCGGGGCAGTTCGAATACATGGAGCGCGCCGCGCAGCGGCTGAAGATTGTGGTGCCGGTGACCCTGCTGGTAATCTTCCTGCTGCTGTTCTTCAACTTCCGTAATGTTACCGAACCGCTGGTGGTGATGTTGTCGATTCCGTTCGGTCTCATCGGTGGGTTCTGGCTGCTCTACTGGCTGGGGTTTAACATGTCGGTGGCGGTAGCGGTGGGCTTCATCGCCCTGGCGGGTGTGGCGGCGGAGATCGGCGTGCTGGTGCTCACCTTCATCGATCATGAGCTGGCCAACCAGCGCCGTGACGGCAAGGTGCTCGGCAACAGGGAGATCATGGCAGCGGTGCTCAAGGGCACCTCCGAGCGCGTGCGTCCCATCGTCATGACCGCTACCGCAATCATTGCCGGGTTGCTGCCCATCATGTGGAGTTCCGGTACCGGCTCGGAGGTGATGCAGCGCATCGCCGCACCGATGGTAGGCGGCATGGTCACGGTGACCCTGTTGTGCCTGCTGGTGCTGCCGGTGATTTACGGAATGGTGTTGCAAGTTCAAGAGAAGTTTTTTAGCCAAGAGAGGAGTAAACCATGAAGCAGAGAAAACCATTGATCCTGACCCTGGCGTTTGCCGGAATGCTGGCGGCCGGTTCCGCCGCGCTGGCGGAAGAGGGGCATGAGCATGGCCATGACCATGACAAGGGTATGAAGCACGATGATCATGCGCACGAAATGCACGATCAGAAACATGACGCCGGGGGGATGTTCCTGGAGAAAAAGGAGATCGATGGCTATACCGTCAGTTTTCACGTCATGGAGGCCAGGAAAGGGATGGAGCACGGCGGCAGCCACAATCTGATGATCAAGATCGAACAGAACGGCAAGGCGCTTACCGATGTCAAAATCAACTCCAAGGTGGTTCATCCTGACGGCAAGGCGGAAACCAAGCCCCTGATGAAGATGGGTGACTGGTACATGAACGGTTACGATCTGGGCCACGACGGCAAACATCAGCTGATGATCCTGTTCAAGACAGCCGATGGAAGCAAGCACAAAGGGGGCGTTTACTACCCCTGAGGTGATGTGGATCCCCGCCGGCAGGATAGGGGGCGGGGATCGACAATGGTGAGAGGAGGAAACAGACAGTGAACAACAATCCGGACATCTGTCATGTTTGCGGCATGGAGGCAGATCCTGCCGTAGCAAGCGTGGAATATCACAGGATATTTTTTTATTTCTGTTCAGACCAGTGCCGTGAGACCTTTCTTGACAATCCTGACCTCTATGCCAGCAAGCCTGCTGCAGAGCGGAAGGAGATTCTGAAAAAACGCACCCTGCATCTTGCCGAGTTGCCCGGGAAAGAGGTCACTGAACTGCTGACCTCTTATCTTATGGATCTGATGGGCGTGAAAGGGGTGACCATTGAGGGAGAACGCTTGCATATCAGTTACAACCTGCTGCAGGTGACAGAGGCGCAGATTGAAGAGGCGTTGGCAGAGGCAGGTCTGCAACTGGATGACAGCTGGCGCGAGAGATTGCGCCGCGCCTGGGTGCACGATACGGAGGAGATTGAATTGAAGAACCTTGCTGCCAGGCCGAGCTCCTGCTGCAACAAGCCGCCGCCCGGTAGTTTGAAGTAATACTTAAGCCGAGAAAATATCATGAAATACAGAAAAGTGACTGCAATTATACGGCGTGATGCGCTGGAAAAGGTGGAGCGTAAACTACAGCAGGTCGGGGTGAACGGGATTAGCGTCACCAGAGTGAAAGGGTATGGTGAGTATGCTGATTTCTACGCCCGTGACTGGATGGTAACCTATGCGCGCATCGAGATATTCACCACAGAGGAGAAGGCGGATGATATCGCCCAGGCCATTGTAGAGGCCGCCCATGTGGGGCTGTCCGGGGATGGTATCGTTGCGGTACTGCCGGTGGAAAAACTCTACCGGATCCGCACCAAATCAGAAGCAACAACAGAACATATCTAACAACAAAGGTAATTTTAGCATGCCGGAGATAATTCCAAACTATCACCCGATCTTTGTGCACTTTACGGTTGCACTGGTGTCGGTCTCGACAGGCCTTTTCGTTGTACTGCTAACGGTCAAACATGTTTTTTCAGAGCGTCTGCAACACCAATTCGGGATCGTGGCGCGCTGGAATCTGTGGTTCGGGGCAGCCATTACCCTGGTTACCGTGGCGGCGGGGTTCTACGCCTACAGTACCGTGGCCCACGATGGTCCGTCCCACGCGGCGATGACAGAACACCGAAACTGGGCGCTCGCCGCCGCCGCGCTGATTGTTGTTGCCGCCATCTGGTCAATGGTTGGCGCAAGGACCGCAAAAAAGACGGGCGGGATGTTCGTCGCCCTGTTGCTGACCGCCCAGCTGGTTCTGTTGAGCGCAGCCTGGCACGGAGGTGAACTCGTCTACCGGTATGGCCTGGGTGTGATGTCACTGCCACAGTCGGGTGGTGAAGGACACGATCATCCCCACGGCCCCGGCGAGGAACATGGAGATGGGCATGGCGCAGATAAAGCCGCCGGGCATGACGAGCCAATGGACTTTAGCGGCATGGATGACGGGATGGGGGGTGATGGTGATGACCATGACCACTGAGAGTTGTATCTAACTGAGGAGCTGAATAGTGAGCAAACCAAGCAGAGTAACATTAACCACCGGGAAAAAAGGCTCCCGGATTTTTTCCTTTGGCCTGATCGCCCTGGCCGTCACGGTAGCGATCGTGGCGGCAACGCTGTACTGGTCGAAACCAATGGATGAGGCCCATGCCTCGGATTCCTCATCCGGACAAACGGAACAGCTTCCGGAGATTACGGTTTATAAATCCCCCACCTGCGGCTGCTGTACCGACTGGGAGGTTTACCTTGAAAAAGAGGGGTTCAAGGTTATTTCGCACAAGAGGACCAACATGGACAGCATCAAGAAAGAGCTCGGCGTAAAATCCCATCTGGCCTCCTGCCATACCGGCGTCATCGACGGTTACGTGATTGAAGGCCATGTCCCCGCCGATGACATCAAGCGTCTTCTGAAAGAAAAACCCGCTGCCGCCGGACTGACTGCCCCCGGCATGCCCCAGCACTCACCCGGCATGCAGCCTCTCGGTGAAAAACCAAGAGGTTACAGCGTGCTGATGTTCGACAAAGAGGGACGTACCCGGGTATATACGAGATATTAATCATGTCACAACGGGAACGGAGTGAAGCCAAAAGCGGCGCAAAGAACCGGCGCAGGACAGGTGTGTGGATCCTGGTGGCTATTGCTGTCTCCATGCTGTTTTTGCTGCTTTTTCCCGCTTCGGAAGCCCCCGTTGTTATCCCGAAAATTGTCGAACCGGCAGACAGCAGCGTGGAGCGCTGGTACACGGCGGAGCAGGTTATCCAGGGGCGGGAGCTGTTTGCGCAGCACTGTGCCGGATGTCACGGCAACAATGCTGCGGCCACTCCCGATTGGCGCAAGACCGATGCGTCCGGCAACTACCCGCCGCCACCGCTGAACGGCTCGGCCCACGCCTGGCATCATCCCCTCTCCGTACTGCGTGAAACCATCCGCCGGGGAGGCGTGCCGCTGGGTGGTGTCATGCCGGGGTTTGCCGACAAACTGTCCGCGCAACAGATAGACGCCGTGATCGCCTGGTTCCAGTCACTGTGGCCCGATGAACTCTACCAGGCATGGTATCGAATGGAGAAGGAATCCCAGTGAGGTGATGTTATGAACCGTACTGCTCTATCGGAACCCCCCCACAGCAAACCGGCAGCGGGATTGCAAATGACCGTCCGGGAACTTGCGGAAAGAGCCAACGTAAAATCGGAAGTGGTGCGCTATTATGTCCGCATCGGGCTGCTGCAGCCGGAGCGTGACAGACACAATGGCTATAAGCTTTTTTCCGAACAGGATGTGATGCGCATCCGCTTTATCCGGCGGGCAAAACAGCTTGGCTATACTTTAAAGGAGATCAAGCAGATCTTTCAGGAGAGTCGCAGCGGACGTTCTCCCTGTCCCAGAGTCAGGGAGTTTCTGGAGCGGCGCATCCGGGAAAACAGAACAAAACTGGCGGAACTGAGTGCGCTGCAGAAGCGCATGGAACAGGCGATAGAACAGTGGGAAAATCTGCCCGACGGAATATCGGCCGAGGATTCGATCTGCTATTTAATCGAAGCAGCGGTTGAGCTGGAGGAGGAGGGTAATGCCAACCACCTGCCGGGTTAAATAAATCGACACCTACGGTATTGCATCTGATCTTTCTTTACTGGTACTCGGTTTTTGGAGTTCAGCCCGGATTCCACAGAGTCAAAAGGCGTTGATGTACATTTTCCGGAGCAAAAAAACAGAAATTTTCCGTGGATGGAGAGCATCATCCGTCGCCTTTATAACCTTTGCGGTCAGACGGGCGGGTTAATAGGAAACCGGCTGACGCAATACATCGGCGAGACGTTCCACATAGCGTGCCATATCGTGGCCTCCAAGCTGGTTGATCTGCAGCGCCACCGCCATGCGATAGGCGGGGTAGTATTCGAATCCCGACTGGTAGCCCGGAGTCCAACCCCGGTGGCCGTATGCGGTACCCAGCCGGCTCTTGCGCAGGGTCACTCCCAGGCCGTAGCGAACCGATGCTCCGTAGCGCGCCTGCTGTGCGGCATCCTTGGGCACGGCGGCCAGCAGATCACGCAGATAGGCGCCCGGCATCGCTTTGCCTTCGTACAACGTCTTGGCCCAGAGAACGAGGTCCGCCGGATTGGTCACCAGGCCGCCGCCGGTCCACTCGGTTGCCGGGTTGAACAGAAGGGCGCCGTCATCGCCCATTATTTTATGGGGCAGGCCGAACGGGGCCTTGCCGCGAATGTACCCCGGAACCAGCCCCGGTAACCGGCGGCGGTCGGCCGGCGTGGTAAGCCGCAATCCCAGCGGGGAGAGAAAACGTTGCCGCAGCTCCTGGTAGTAAGATTTTCCGCTTGCCCGTTCGATGATCAGGCCGGCGAGAATATAGTTGGTATCCGAATAGGCGTAACCCTGACCCGCGGCAAACAAGGGAGGGGTATCCAGTATCAGTGCTACCAGTTCAAGAGGACCGAGTGTGGCATCAAGCCCCTCGGTCTGCACCTTGGTGCGCAGGGCGGCGGCAAATCGCGGGCTGTGCACATGATCCGGCAGACCGCTCTGGTGACGCAACAGCATGCGCAGCGTGATGTGGGGGCCATTCGGCAGATGGGCAAACCACGGTTCGGAGCCCAGCCACACTGCGATGGGCTTATCCAGATCGAGCCGCCCCTCCAGCGCCAGAGCCAGTGCTGTCGCAGCAACGAACGACTTGCCGGTGCTGCCGGAAAGCATGCGGGCATCCGGCGTCATCGGAATCTCGCGCTCCACATCCGCCTGACCGATGGCAAAAGCGGCATGACCTCCGTCCCCGAGAACGAACGCGGCCGTGGCCCCGGGGAATCCGGCATCCGCCCGCAACCGCTGCAGTTCGGCCTGAAAACGGTTGCTCAGGATCTTGAAAGACACATCCTGCATTACGCGCGGATTTTCACTGTCCCGGTGGGCGCAGCCACCAGGCAGGCATGCGGCCAGCACCAGCAACAGGCACCGCATGATGGTAAAAAAAGAGCGGTCAAATTGAAGCGGTCTATTCAGCATCATTTCTCACCAGACGAAAACAGTGCCGACAGCAACAGAACCATGGCGGACAGAAAAATCGAATACCCAAGCCACACAGATGCGACAGGAAACAAAGAAGAGATCACCAGATAATGTTGATTGGCAGCCCACAAAAGTGCTGACAGAAGAACTGCAGCAAAACCGCTCTGTATCAGGCGCAGGGGTCGCGACTTTGATGATAGCGGAGCGAACCACCGCGCGCCGGATAAAACCCCTGTTACCAGCCGCCATGTCTGCCACAGCAGGCCAAATAAAAACAGCCAGATCAATCCCCACAGAATTTTTTGGCCGTAAACAATATTCCCCATTCCCACGGAATAGAATCCATTCCATTTTGCCCAGTCGGTTAAAATCCGTGCAAAAAATGGCCAGCTTCGCTGGCTGTTGGTCAAGATGACAATGGCATCCCCGGTTTCCGGAACAGAGTGAAAGTGAGTCATCCAACCGCTGCCCTGGCCGCCGTGAGAAACTGCTTTGCTGCCATCAGGAAGTGTCTCGATAAAGTGCCCCAAGCCATACGAATCAAAAGCAATGCCGTACAGGCCGGGAATTTTCACTACCGGCGTGTAGAGTTCATGAATGGCTTGGCTACTCAGTACAGCGCGCCGCGTGGGCGGAAAGTTGGACATTCCGGCGGTGACAAATGCTGCAATATCTTCAACTGTCGCAAACAGTCCGCCTGCGCCTTTTTCCGGATAAACATATACCGGAACGGGCCGGCCCTTCAAATCATAGCCAACAGGGACCGGCGGATCCCATGCGTCGCTCCAGACGAAGCTGGAGTGATGCATTCCCAGCGGAGCCAGGATCTCCTCCGCCATGTATTCCGCAAAGTCGTGCCTCGTAACCTCCTCTATCAACAGCTCCAACAGATTGAAGCCCGTATTTGAATAAGAGAATGAACGGCCGGGTTGATGTTTAACAACGGCATCTTTCGACAGGCGCTGTTTCAGTGAAGGCCGTTCTTCATCCGGGGCGTAGCGGACGCCGATGGTCCCCAGCGGCAGCCCGGCGGTGTGGCTGAGAAGCTGCCTGACGGTTATCTGTTCCGCAGGAAATTTCGACTCTGGAAAGTTCCAGTTTTTCAGGTACGAAACCGCCGGTTTATCCAGCTCCATTTTTCCCTGTTCGACCAGTTTCATCACCCCCCAGGCGGTGACCGGTTTTGAAATTGACTCCACTCGGCAGCGGGTGTCGGTGGTCATCTTTCGACCTTGCGCAACATCGGCGTAACCGTACGCTTTGCTCCACACGGTCTCACCTTTTTTAATAACAGCGATATTGACCCCTGGAATCTCATAGTCCTTCATTAACGCAGTAATCTGTTTGTCGAGATGATCTGTAAAATCACGCAGGGGTGCGTGAGGCTCGATCCCCTGAACTGCCAGACTGGATGAGTAACAGATCAACAGCGGGAGCGCTGCCCCCAATCCGCGGAAAGCCTTTGATGAAACCGCAACTCTGATGTCCATCCTTACACACTCCATTGATCATCGCTAAAAGGGGTATTCAATTTCGAGCAGAAAAGCCCGAGAGGAATCGACATCACGGGATATCAGTTTTTTCCGATGGTTATCAAAAACAGTCAGCGTTCGACCCAGATGCCGACGGATTCCGGCGCTGAATATCAGCCCGTTGAGAGGCTCATATTCGAGTATCAGGCCGGGTTTCAGATCCACGGTTTGAAGATATCCCCCTGACGCCAAGCTACTATTCCGGGCCAGATGATAGATGCGAATGTCCCATTGGAAATCCATTTTCAGGGCAAGTTTTTTGTTGAATCCGTAGCGCAGCATGGTTTCCGGAAAACCCGCCGCAAAGGACAGCCCCTGCCGCGAGTCCGTGTGCCAGGCAACACCAATTACAGGATAGCTGATCGAATAAACAGCATGGTAAAGCGTGCCCACACCGCCATAGAGTGTGGTTTGCTGCGAGGGCATATAGAAACCGAGAATTTGCGGATTATAGCTCCATGCCCGTGCCGAAATGGCGTCCTCGAAACCGGCGATGGCCACAAGCTTGATCCAGGTGCCCCAGTTCTCGTTGAATTGATGGTAGTACTGCAGTCCCGGTGCGACCTGGGTTAACTCGCGCCACGGTTCAACATCGGAGCCAAACCTGAAATCTGCGCCGTTACGCCACTGGTACTCGCGGTGGTTCAGATCAAAAAGCAGAAACCGCCACTCCAATCTGACGGAGACCTGCCGGTGTCCGACGGCAGTGCCGGAGCTGTGAATCTCCGACTGCGCGGCATGTTCCAGCGACACCCTGGCCGAACCCGCAGGACCTCCCTCCATCTCCCGCTCGGCGGCCAAAGCCATTCCCTGCCCACAAGCCAGCGCAGCGATGCCAGAGATGATACACACTGTCGAATACATGCCGACAGCTCTCCATTTTTCGGCAGAAGACCGACACTCTGGCCGCACCGACTTGTGTGGCGACAGACGTTGAAAATGTCCCGGATGGAACGGGGTTTTCGTGTCGGTATGTTTGAAGAATAGCACACGATTCAGCCACCCGTCGGCCCTGGAAACCGCCGCCTTGGGCCGTAAAAGCGCACTGGATTAGTCCCAAAAAATTCCCCACCGGAAAGATTAGACCACCAATCCAACTCCATATAGAATCCGCATGATTCAGCCCGCCCTCCTGCGGGAATAGTGGATTCGATTTTTTGGAGGTTAGTGAATGAGTTTTTCGATGTCAGGTTTGCGAGAGCGGTTTGTCGCTTTGCGCAGTAACAAAATGTTCGAAATGACGGTTATCGCCATCATTATTCTCTCGGCGATCCTGATTGGTGCCACCACCTACGATATCGATCCCTTCTGGCTCAAACTGCTGGGCGTACTCGACATTGCCGTTACGCTGTTTTTCCTGGTTGAGGTGATGATTCGCATGGCGGCGGAAGAGAAGATACGCAACTTCTTCAAAAGCGGCTGGAACATTTTCGACTTTGTCATTGTAACCGCCAGTCTGATCCCCATTGATGAAAGCCAGATGGTACTGCTGGCCAGACTGCTGCGCATTTTCCGCGTACTTCGACTGATCTCCATCATTCCTGAACTGCGTATACTGATGAACGCCCTGGTAAAGGCCATTCCCCGCATCGGCTACGTGGCCCTGCTGATGTTTATCATCTTCTACGTCTATGCTGCGTTTGGCAGCTTTTTCTTTGAACAGATCAACCCCGTGCTGTGGGGCGATATCACTATCGCCATGCTGACCCTGTTCCGCGTCGCAACCTTCGAAGACTGGACCGATGTGATGTATGAAACCATGGAGGTCTATCCGCTCAGCTGGATGTTCTATATCAGCTTCATCATTTTAAGCGCGTTCGTGTTCCTGAACATGATGATAGGCGTAGTGATAGATGTGATGCAGAAAGAGCACGAAAAATTCGACCGGGAGCAGGGCGAAGGGGAGGCCGGCGAAGTCCACTGGATTCGGGAACATACCGAAATCATGGAACAGCGTATGGAGCGAATGGAGACACTGCTCACCAAGCTGGCCGAAAACAGCGCCCCGGAGGACCCGGCGCGGAGCCGCTGAGCTGAGCGGTTCCGGATAGGGCAGGCCAGCCTTTGGGAAGGGGCTGATTGGCGCGCTTCGCTTCGCCCATCCTGCGAATTTTGGCGCATTGGGTGTTGCGGCTTAACCGCTCTCAACCTGGCAGGGTAATGCTGAACCGGGTGCCGCTCTGGTCCGAGGTGGCGATGATTTTTCCGCCGTGGGCCTCGATAATGGTTTTTACGATGGCCAGCCCCAGTCCCGCTCCTTCGCCGCTGCGTTGCCGGGAGGGATCGGTGCGGTAGAAGCGGTCGAATACGCGGGTGAGGTGTTCGGCGGGGAGGGGTGTACCGGGGTTCTGCACCACGATGGTTACCTGCTCTTTGGTTTGGTCGAGCCGGACGGTTACGGACCGGTTTTCCGGGGTGTAGCGGATGGCGTTGGAGAGCAGGTTGCTGAGGGCGCGGCGCAGCATCAGGCGGTCGCCCTGAACCCGGGCGCTGCCTTCCAGTTTCAGTGAGACGCGGTGCCCTTCGGCCCAGGCTTCGTAGTAGTCGAACAGGTTGTGCAGTTCGCTTTCCAGGTCGATCTCCTCGGTGTGGAGGGGGTTCAGTTCATTGTCGGCCTTGGCCAGGAACAGCATGTCGCCGACCATCTGCGCCATGCGTTCGTACTCCTCCATGTTGGAGTAGAGGATCTCCTGATACTCCTCCGCACTGCGCACCTGGGAGAGGGCGACCTGGGTCTGGGTCATCAGGTTGGTGACCGGGGTGCGCAGTTCGTGGGCGATGTCGGCGGAAAAGTTGGAGAGCCGGTTGAAGGCCTCTTCCATGCGTTGCAGCATTTCGTTGAATGAGGCGGCCAGTTCGGTGAGTTCGGCGGGGACCGCTTCGGGGGTGAGGCGGGTGTTCAGTTCGCTGGCGCTGATGCGGCTGATGCGATCGACCATGCTGTGCAATGGCCGGTGGCCGTGCCGCACCGCCATCCAGCCCATGATTCCCATTGCCGCAATTCCGCCCAGCACCATCAGCCAGAGGGTGCGGTGGAAGGTGTTGAGAAAGTGTAGATGGAAGTCGATGGCGACGGCGGTGATG
This sequence comes from Gammaproteobacteria bacterium, assembly GCA_015491735.1. GTDB lineage: Bacteria > Pseudomonadota > Gammaproteobacteria > Thiohalospirales > Thiohalospiraceae > DRMK01. The sequence continues at coordinate 1,287 of WFVH01000007.1, read as the reverse complement.
ATGGTGTAGGGGAGGCCGTTTCCTCCACTCGCCTGTTTGAACAGTACCCGGTAGTTATGTTTGCCGTCGTTCCACTGCTGGATATCGCCTGGCGGGGACTGCCCGGCGGGTGGTCGGGGAACCCGGGAGAGATCCGGCCCGGGATTGCTGTAGAGCAGTTTCCCCGCTGCGTCGCTGATGCGCAGCTGTGGCCCGTGATGGCCGACCAGGAGGTCATCGAAGCGCTGTTTGAGCTGCGCCAGGTTGCGCCCGGATTGCAGGGTGGCGAGCGACTGCTCCACCACCTGGGTGATCATGTGCAGCTCCTTGATGTCCTCCGCCTTGAAATGTTCGCTGAGGAGGTGTTCGATGATGAAGCCGAAGGTGAGCAGCACGACGGTGGCGACGGCGCCGAACATCAGGGTCAGCCGCAGCGTCAGCGAGGTCGGCCGCCTCATCTGGCAGGGCTGTTCGTGCTGTTGTCCGGCGTGTCGATCATGTAGCCCATGCCACGCACGGTCTGAATCAGTTTGGGCTCGAAGTCGTCGTCGATCTTGGCGCGCAGGCGGCGGATGGCGACGTCGATGACGTTGGTGTCGCTGTCGAAATTCATATCCCAGACCTGGGAGGCGATCAGGGAACGGGGCAGTACCTCACCCTGACGGCGCACCAGCAGCTCCAGCAGGGCGAACTCCTTGGCGGTCAGGTGGATTGGCTTGCCGCCCCGGCTGGCGCGGTGACGGGCCAGATCCAGCTCCAGATTGGCGATGCTCAGGTTCAGCTCGGTGGCGGTGACCGCTCCCCGCCGCAGCAGGGTGCGGACGCGTGCCAGCAGTTCGGCAAAGGCAAACGGCTTGACCAGGTAGTCATCGGCCCCCAGTTCCAGCCCCTTGACCCGATCGTCGATACTGTCGCGGGCGGTGAGGAACAGCACCGGGATATCCATGCCTGCCTCGCGGATCGATTTCAGGATCCGCCAGCCGTCCACGTCCGGCAGCATCACATCGAGGATTGCCAGATCATACTGCTCCGTCATCGCCAGGTGGTGGCCGTCCAGTCCGTTGTGGGCCAGATCGACCACGAAGCCCGCTTCGCTCAATCCCTGCCGAAGGTATTCGCCGGTCTTGATCTCATCTTCTACAACCAAAAGTTTCATTGTCTCTCTTTCCGCGGGCGTGTTGATGTATGTTTACCACGCCACATCTATCTGAACAAGCGCCCGTGCATCGAACTCCTTGTCCGAGGTGAGGGGAAACTGGGAGCCCACGCCGAGGAACAGCTCCGGCTTCAGCTTGAATTTCAGCGCGG
>WFVH01000006.1 GCA_015491735.1 Gammaproteobacteria bacterium | reverse complement strand
GCGATGATGGGCGTACTGTTCAAGAATGCCGAGGCGCTGGAGGTATTGCGCAAGGTTGACACGCTGGTGGTGGACAAGACCGGCACTCTCACCGAAGGCAGGCCGAAACTGGTCTCGGTGATTGCCAGCGGGGGTTTTCAGGAAAATGACATCCTGCGTCTGGCCGCCAGCCTGGAGCGGGGCAGCGAGCACCCGCTGGCCGAGGCGATCGTACAGGGCGCGGAAGAGAGAGGCGTGGAACTGATTCAGGCCGACGAGTTCCAGTCGGTGACCGGCAAGGGGGTGACCGGTGTTGTGGATGGCCGCAAGGTGGCGCTGGGTAATCTGAAACTGCTGCAGAGTCTCGATATCGATGCCGGTGATCTGCCGCGGCAGGCGGACAGCCAGCGGGCCGAAGGTCAAACCGTGATGCTGCTGGCGATCGACGGCAAGGCTGCCGGAATGATCGGTGTTGCCGACCCCATCAAGGAGACCACCCCAGAGGCCATTCGTGATCTGCACGGCGAGGGGATTCAGGTAGTGATGCTTACCGGCGACAGCCGCAAGACCGCCGAAGCGGTGGCCGCCAGACTGGATATCGACCAGGTTCAGGCCGAAGTGCTGCCGGAACAGAAGGCCGAGGTAGTGAAAAAACTCCAGGCAGAAGGCCGCACCGTTGCCATGGCTGGCGACGGGATCAACGATGCCCCGGCACTGGCCCAGGCCCATGTGGGCATCGCCATGGGTACCGGTACCGACGTGGCCATGGAGAGCGCCGGAGTGACTTTGGTGAAGGGTGACCTGCGCGGCATCGTGCGCGCCCGGCGTCTCTCCCACGCCACCATGCGCAACATCCGCCAGAACCTGTTTTTCGCGTTTATCTATAACGCTTCGGGAGTGCCGGTCGCGGCCGGGGTGCTCTATCCCTTCTTCGGTATATTGCTTTCCCCGATCATAGCTGCCGCGGCCATGAGCTTCAGCTCCGTATCGGTGATTCTCAATGCGCTCAGATTGCGCAGCGTAAAACTGTAGCGGGCGCGAAACAGCGAACCGATCATTTCGAGCAGGAGCGGGCGCACTGTTCAGTGCCCGCTCCGTGGCCTCCTCATCCCGGCTGAAAACCGTCAAACAGAAGTGACTCATGAAAAAAAATCACGGAGATAAAAAACTGTCCCTCATCGGCTCCGTATCCCTGGGAACCGGGGTGATGATCGGGGCGGGAATATTTGTGCTGATGGGGCAGGTCGCCGAACTGGCGGGCCGGTTCTTCCCGCTGGCCTTTTTCATCGGGGCGTGTGTCACCGGATTCAGCGCCTACTCTTATGTCAAGTTTTCCAATGCCTACCCCTCCTCCGGGGGCGTTGCCAGATTTCTGAGGAAGGCCTATGGGCCCGGCACGGTTACAGGAACTTTCTCCCTGCTGATGTATGTCTCGATGGTGATTGCCGAAAGCCTCGTTGCCCGGACGTTCGGCACCTATACGTTGAGACTGTTCGATATCGAAAGCACAAGTGTGCTGGTGCCGATCCTCGGAGTGCTGTTGATTGCCACTGCATTTATCATCAACATTTCCGGAAACAAAATTATTGAAGCAACGGCAACACTGACCGCAACCATCAAGATTTTCGGTATTGCCGCCCTGGCTATTGCCGGGCTGACTGCCGGTGTATTTCCGTCCCTGGAGAGCGGCGCTGCCGGAATGACAGACAGTGTGAGCGTGGGTGGTTTTGTTGCTGCACTGGCTTTGTCAATACTTGCCTACAAAGGGTTTACAACCATTACCAATCAGGGTGGAGATATCACCAATCCCCACCGGAATATTGGCCGATCCATTATTTTATCTGTATTTATTTGCACGTTTATTTATGTGGCGCTGGCTCTGTCTGTTGCCGCCAACCTGGGCATCCCGGAGATCGTTGCCGCAAAGGACTACGCACTTGCAGAAGCAGCACGGCCGGTATTTGGTGAATGGGGCTTATGGTTTACCGTCATTCTGGCCATTGTTGCCACCGTGTCGGGTTTGATCGCCAGCGTTTTCTCCGCCTCCCGGCTGCTGGCGATGCTGGCGAGAATGAAACAGATCCCCGGCATGGGTTCCCGCGTCGCCAACCCCGCGCTGATCGTCACTGTGTTGCTGGCGATTGTCCTGACAATTCTGTTCGATTTGACCAGAATAGCCGCCATGGGCGCTATTTTCTATCTGGTCATGGATATTGCCATCCACTGGGGGCTGCTCAGGCACCTGCGCAAGGAGATCGATTTCAACCCCTGGGTTGTCCGGTTTGCGATAATTCTTGATGTCACCATTCTTGCTGCATTTTTTGTCCTGAAGTTCAATAGTGATCCCCTCGTGCCTGCTGTCTCCATCTTTGGAATAGTGATGGTCATCGCCGCCGAGCGTCTCTTTATGACGACACATACCGACAGCAACGGAGTAATGCATATGGAAATGGAGATGGATGATTCAGAAATGAGTATGGACAGCAAAGACAGAACGGGAATGAATCACAATTCGCAACAGGGACAGGTTTGACGGCCCGCATTTGGCTTTGTGCCAAACAGTCTTGCCCTGCCGCCGGCGTTTTCTCAATATCAACCCGGGTTAATGAAACTGTAACGATGCTGTCATCGTAGCGTCAGCATCCACCGGTTATGGTTACCATGACCACCAGTGACAAGCTGACATGACAGGGATGCGCAGCCTGCTGCCGGTTCCGGGAGCCTGGATCAAGGCGGTTTCTTGACCTGTGTGCGGCACACATGTTCTATGCTTTTTTCCATCTGAATCCTCGGGCAGGGAGACGAGCGTTGATGCATGGTACGGAAGGGTGGTCCCGGGGCATTGGTTTCGGCCATGGGATGTTTGGCCAGGTATTCTGGATGGTTGCGCTGGTAGTGGTGGTTGCGGTCGTGGCGTATGCGCTTTTCTCCAGAAAGTAGCGGGGCCATGCCATCAGCACTATCGGCGTCAGGCGCGGGAAGGCACAGCAGGGATGCGATCACAGGTAGTACAACGGCAAGGAGCGGTGCAATGGCAAGGCAGACTAAAGCGAAAGCAGGCGACAGCCGGGCGCAGGTGGAAAAAAAAGCTGCGTCTGGAACCGTCAGGCGAAGGAAGGCGGCGGAAAGGCATCCCGCAACCCAGGGCGGCAAGCGAATATGCACTCCGGAAGAGCGCCACCGCATGATTTGTGAACAGGCCTATTTTCTGGCGGAGCGGCGTGGTTTTCAGGAGGGTGCCGCTCTGGACGACTGGTTGGAGGCCGAGGCGATCGTGGATGCAGTCAACATCTCAAGGGCCGGTATGGAGGGCAGGGGCAATGATACATAGGAATCCGTTCGTTTTATTAACCCGGCAACAATATACCAGGATAATCGATAGTAAAGCGGCCTTCGGAGCAACCCAGGCGTCCCGTATCAAGGCGCGGCCCGCAGGAAGTGACTGGCCCTTTCCAAGGGCCGCAACGCCGGGCCAGCCTGTTCCTGATCCCCCTGGCAAATTGATTTTGGAAGAGGGGCGGTCGTGTACCGGCCTGCTGACGGGGTTGGCAAAACTTGCTGGAGGGAGGCTCCAGCGGCGTTTTGCCGCCTTGCAGCAGACCGGCACACGACGGCTGAATACGACATATATTGTTGCCGGGTTAATATCCTCTCTTCTGTTTGCCGTCACTGCGGTTATGGCGTCTGATTCGGAGCGCCATCAGCAGGTCGATGGCATGGACATCTATCTTGGTGTGATGCCGGCACAGCTCACCCAGGAGCATCCCGGTATGCACGGCAGCAAGGTGGACAAGGAGCACAGCTACCATGTGCTGGTCGCCCTGTTCGACAGCAAGACCCGCATGCGTATTACCGATGCCAGGGTAAAGGCCACGGTGTCGCTGCTGGGGATGGGTGGCAGCACCAGGAAGCTGGAGCCGATGCGGGATGAGCCGTTGAGTTACGGCAACTACTTCATCCTGCACGAGCCGGAGCTGTATCGCATCAAGGTTCAGATCCGGCGCGGTGACAGCAAGCACGTTTCTGTAGCGGAATTCGTCTTCCGGCGGCCGCGGGACTGAGCAGATGCACGGTGAAGCCGGATACGCCTACGGGATGTGGATAGTGGCGGCGTTCAATGTCGGCATCTTCCTTTTTTTTATCCTGAGTTTTCTCAAGCCGCGTGGTGATCAGGAGTGGCGCAGCATGGGGGTGGTGGTTGCCTTTCTGGTGGCCCTGTTCGGTGAGATGTACGGCTTCCCCTTGACCATCTACCTGCTCACCGGCCTGCTGGGCGATGCCTATCCGGTACTGCAGCCTTTTGATCACAAGTTTGGCCACCTGTGGGTGGTGCTGTTTGGCGGTTCGAATCTGGCCTGGGCGGTAGTGATGGGCCTGAGCCTGGTGCTGCTGATCATGGGGTACATGCTGCTTTCGAAAGGATGGACCCAGATTCACGCGGCGCATGGCGGCCTGGTTACCGATGGCGTCTATGCCTATGCTCGCCACCCTCAGTACACAGGTCTGTTTCTGATCATCATCGGTTTTCTGGTGCAGTGGCCCACGCTGCTCACCGTGTTGATGGCGCCCTTTCTCATCTATGCCTATGTGCATCTGGCCAGGGTCGAGGAGCGGCGCGCCGAGGAGGAGTTTGGCGAGGCGTACAGGGAGTATGCGCGCAAGACGCCAGCGTTTTTCCCGCCGCTGCGTCAATGGAAAGCGTTTCTGACGGTGCGGGTTCGGGACGAGAGGGAACTTGGTCAGGAGTAGTGGTATGGAACATCGATTGAGGAGTCGCTGCCAATTGTCTTTGAACGTCAGGGTGCTCGGGCGTAACGGGTTGGCCCTTCAAGGCAGGACTCGAGACATTTCTCCGGATGGCATGTTTGTCCGGCTCCCCCGCGAGGCGGTGTCAGGTTACAAGGTGGTGGATGTCGAGCTGGTTCGAGGTGTCTGTCTGCACGGCTGGGTCGTGCGTGTGGAAGATGAGGGGATCGGCATCATGTTTCATTCGATCGGCAGCAGGGAAGAGAGTCTTCTCAGAAGGTTGTTGTTACAGAGATGCGCGAAGTCGCGGCCGGGGCGTGTTGCTGACCACGGCTGCCATCGCATGAAGGAAAAAGCAGGAGATACCGAAAAGGAGCGATGCAAATGAAACAGAAAAAGGCGATACAAAACGAATTCGTGCAGGGGTTGCGAGCAACCGACAGGGAGCAGACAGTAGCCGCTGCCGGGCGTGAGATTCTGGAGCGCTTGCTGGCCGGCTACGACGGGCCGGTTGCCGTGCGTCTCTGGAACGGCGAGTGTATCAACGGTAACACGACCGCTCCTTGTACCGTGGTGGTTCACGAGCCATCGGTGCTGCGCCACCTGATACTGCATCGGGATCTGCTTCATCTGGCCGAGTGCTATATGGCCGGAGAGCTGGATGCGGAAGGTGACATGGAGCAGCTGTTCGACCTGATCGAGTATGCATCGAAACTGCGTCTGTCCGGAATGGACAAGTGGCGAATGCTGCAGCAGGCGTTCCGCCTGCCCCGGCGGCGCACAGCGGCCACGGTGGCGGTTCGTGACGGGGTGAAGGCACCGCGGCACAACAGCAAGGAGAGCATCGCCTATCACTATGACGTCAGCAACGAGTTCTACCGGCTGTGGCTGGATCCGGAGATGGTCTACTCCTGCGCCTATTTTCGTGATGCCGGGCAGACCCTGGCCGGGGCCCAGCAGGACAAGCTGGACTACATCTGCCGCAAGCTGCGCCTCGAGCCGGGGCAGAAGCTGCTCGACATCGGTTGCGGCTGGGGTGCGCTGGCCATCTGGGCGGCCCGTCACTACGGGGTGCAGTCACACGGCATCACCCTGAGCGAGCAGCAGTATCGACACGCCACCGAGCGGGTGCGGCGTGAGGGGCTGGAGGGGCAGGTCACCATCGAGCTGCGTGACTACCGCGAGCTGGAGGGGGAGGCCTGCTACGACCGCATCGTCAGCGTCGGCATGTTCGAGCACATCGGCGTGGCCAACTTCCCGCTCTACTTTGGTACCGTCAAACGGCAGCTCAAACCCGGCGGGCTGTTTCTCAACCACGGCATCACCAACGACACCGGCTGGCAGGACACCCCGATCACCCGTTTCATGAACCGCTATGTCTTCCCCGACGGGGAGCTGGAGCGTATCAGCAAGGTGCAGGAGGCGATGGAGGATGCCGGATTCGAGATCCTCGACGTGGAGAGCCTGCGCCGCCACTACACCCTCACCCTGCGCCACTGGGTGCGGGCGCTGGAGGCCCACCAACGGGAGGCTGTGGCGATGGTGGGCGATGCCACCTACCGGCTGTGGCGT
>WFVH01000005.1 GCA_015491735.1 Gammaproteobacteria bacterium | reverse complement strand
TTCCAAGGGGGATGACAAAGATGGGCTAAGGGGATTCAAAATATCTATAATAAAATTTGTTTGCGATTCCCAACATCTCCTTATCTCCGGCGCTGTCACCGTAAGCGTATATTGTGCCGTATTCGGTCAGATCGTATGACTCCCTGATTCTGTTGACCTTTTCTATGCCGTAACAATTTCTCGTTGCAAGCTTCCCAGTGATTCTTCCATTCACCACTTCAAGGCGGGTGGCTATTAAATCGATATCATTTTTGTCGCACCATGGTTTGAGCCAGCACTCTATGGAGGCGGTGACAATGACAACCTTATGACCTCGCTCCTTATGCCATGCTATCTTTTCCATAGCCTTTGGTCTTAGAACAGGATCGATATGTCCCAGGGAAAACTCTCTGGCCAAAGCTTGGAACACCTCTTCTCTCATACCCTTGAAGAAGTACGAAAGCAGCATCTGCTTGGCCTTGTAGTTGGGGATGAGTTTCAGTTTGTAGGTGACGAGCATGGGAGAGAGAGCCGCCATGCCGAGCGTGAATTTAACATCGCCTACGGCGAAGCGGACGAACCTTATAAGACTGTCATCTGTTGTTATAGTGCCATCGAAGTCAAAAAAAGCTATATTCATATAGTCATCTTATTGATGGCAAGATTAGCAGTGGCCTGTTGCTTTTTCTTTCAGAAATTATCAAGCTGGCCATAAGTATCAGATATACAAAAAAATGCAGTACAGTCCACTCTATTGAGGTCTCGCTTATGTTGAGCACATCCAGGACTTTTACTATTTGCCAGGTATAAACTATGGCAGCCAGGCCCAACAGCGATACGGCGCCTCCTTTAACAAGCAAGAACACCAAAGCAGGCAACAAGAACACCCCATCATATATCAAGTGGGTAACAAACATTAATGAACCTACTCCGGCGACAGACAGAATAAACAGCGCATCTGTTGAGTTTCTTGTAATCCAAGCAACAACTATTATATTCAGGATTAAAAGCAACCCTCCAATGACAGTTCTGTAGGGAGGTTGTCCGGCATACAGATAGTCAATTATTGTCAACAGGTCTCCATGTCCCGCTGCAACCCCATGGGCGGCAACCATGAATGGCCCGAGAAAATCCACGGAGAAATCCCCGCTTGAAATCCATAAAGCCCCACCAAGCATCAGCAAAGCAACAAAAAAAACACTCCATACTACCGAATGTCGGTCATGATAGATATTCATTCCTATCCATGAGCCTGCAAAAGAGTATTTCATAAAAGACAAGGATCCAAACAATCCTCTGAGCCAGGAGGCGCTCGCTTGCATGGATAGAATGAAGAGTGTCAGAATCAAAATCTGATTTTGATCATTTCCTATTCCGATTCTAAATGGCAATGACGCAAACAAGAACAGGGTGACTGGCAGAAAATATTCCCGATGCTTCGCCATTTTGGCAAGAGTATAGCAGATCCAAATCGCCAGAATGGTGTTGATTGCTCCCCACACCAGCCGAGCCGTCGCGTCGTCAAAAAGGCATAGAGGCGACTGCAGGATATAGAGCGGATGCAAATAATTCGGGGGTGTCCAGTTTTCGCGGTGCCTTCCCTCCAAATGGGCCAGGTAGGGGTTGTCACCGGAAATAAACAAACATGCAGCGGATTGCTGGAAGTCCATGAAATAAGACCAGGCATTATATAAGCCCGCGGCCAGTGATATAGCGCCTATTGCCCCTAAAACAGATATCGAAACAAAATACTGTTTCCTACTTAAGGCCAGGGAGATTTCCCTCATGAGCCCATCCCCCTGAACTTCCACTCCGGGATCATCTTAATCACCATCATCCACCACTCCAAGTCCACTTCGTATAAGGCACATCCTTGCCTTTCTGCTGAGCATTGAAAACATATACTCCGAACCCTGATTTACCACCTTGAAAGAGTACTGGCAGGGTCTCCCGGCAGGTCTGTCGTGCGAAGGCCATGCACCGCTACCGGCCCAGGCAGCCGAAACGCCTGACGTGGCGATTGCCGTTGTGGCCAGAATACGCGCCAAAGAGCATGCATAGGCGGATGTTTCTTCGCCTGAATCCGGAATCCCGGACCGTAGCCTGGCCCGGATCAACCGGGCAGTTCAAGTCGGTGACAGGGAAAAATTGCATATTATTTTTGTAGCAACAGCAAGTTATCTAACAGAATGGCCGGTTTTTCCGGACGATGTTGACTCATCACGCTGGCTACTTGTTCCCAACCACCTCTTTGGCAAAGGCGGTTACAATGCGAGTCACACCCCGGGATAGCAGATCGTCCAAGGCGTCCACAAAGGTATCAACCTGTTCGCGGGTCACAACCAAAGGAGGTTCCAGTCGAATCACATTGCGGTTATATTCTGTAAAAGCCACCAGAATGTCATACTCTTTCAACAGCAGACAACCGACAAAACCGCACAGACTACCCTTCAGCTTGTTATCCAGTACCGATACGACCGTACGCAGCCCAAACGGCAGTGTGTTACTGAAATCGCAAAATTCCAGTCCAATCATCAACCCGTAGCCGCGGACCTCTTTGATGATATTTGGATACTTGGCCTGGACCTTCTGCAATCTCTCCAGCAGATACGCCCCTTGCCGGGCGGAGTTCTCGATCAAGTTCTCGTCATAAAGAATATTCAGAGTCTCAATAGAGGTACAGCTGGCTTCCCCCATTCCACCAAAAGTTGCCGGCCCATGAATCAATGCAGTTTGGGGAGCTCCATAGGCAGCCATGTAGACAGAACGGCGAGCAATCATGGCGCCCATGGCCGCCTTGCCGCCCCCCAGGGATTTGGCCAGCGTCACGATATCAGGTGCCACCCCTGCATGCTCAAACGCAAAAAAAAGCCCGGTACGTCCAACACCACATTGAACTTCATCCGCTATCCATACAACATTATACTGGTCGCATAAACGGCGAACATCCTGCCAATAGCCGGTTGGAGCCCCTACGATCCCTGCGCCGCCCTGCACAGTTTCCAGGATCAGCACACCAATGGAAGAGTCATTACGCAAAGCTTCCTCCAATGCCGTGCTGTCACCAAAAGGAATACGTACCCGGTTGTTCAGCAACCGGAAAGAGGACTGATAGAACTCCGAATCAGTTACCGACAACGCTCCGCGGGTCTTGCCGTGAAATGAGTGCTCTGCATAGGCGATTTTTGCCCGCTCCGGCCCCTGAAATCTTTCGGCCAGCTTGAGAGCAGCCTCCACAGCCTCGGAACCACTCGTTCCCAGAAACACCATATCGAGGTCCTCTGGCGCAATGGCGGCAAGGTTTTTTGACAAAGCCGCCGCATACTGGGACATGAAAGCAATGGCGATTTCATGACGTTTTTCATCCTGAAACCGTTTTCTCATCGCCAGCAGGCGCGGATGGTTGTGACCACAAGCAACTGAACCAAAGCCACCAAAGAAATCGAGGATTTTGCGACCATTCTGATCCGTGTAATACATCCCCTCCGCACTTTCCACTTTTACCTTGTTAAAACCCAGTAACTTGAGAAAGTGGAGCTGCCCCGGATTCATATGTTCACAAAACAGATCCGTTACAGCCAACACATCCAGGTTCTTTGCCTGTTCAACACTCAGCAGTTCGGGCTTGTTTATGGTTTGATTTGGCATGCTTCCCCCAACTCTTTGTATTAGCGAATGCGTAGCCGCCGCGCCAGATCGGAGTGCATCCGTGATTCTGTATCGATATCATGGAGAACCGCACGAAAAAGATCCAGCTTAGGATACATGGCGGCGAAACCTTCCGGCGACAGACAAGCATCCTTGGCAAGGTAGACCCGGCCGCCATGATCACGGGTAATCGACTCCAGGGACCCAAGCAGCTCGCCCGTTCCCGCCTTGCAGGGAAAATCCAGTGCCAGAGTGTAACCACGTTGCGGAAAAGAGAGATAACCTTCGCCCTCCCCGCCCAGCGTCTTGAGCACCGCCAGAAAAGAGGCGGCGCGGGAACGGACAATCCGTTCAAGTAGTCGACGAATGCCCGAAATGCCGGCTTCATTCGGCAGCACGCACTGAAATTGATAAAAACCCCGCCTGCCGTAAATACGGTTCCATTCAAGCAGCGTATCCAGTGGATAGAGAAAGCGCTCCAGCAGCACCGTTTTCTCCCGCCCCTCCCTGGGTATACGGTGAAAATACAGCGTGTTGAAAACTCCAATACTCACGGGATTCAGCACAAAATCTGGCATATCCACCGGCACTCGCAAACGCCTTGGTGCCGGTTCGTCCAGCGACTCCGCCGCCGGTTCCGCAAGCTCCAGAATACCCCGCCCAAGCTGGGCGCCTCGCGCCATGGCATCAATCCAGCCAACCGAGTAGCCGACGCCATCTGCTCGCGCCTGTTCAAATGCTGTAAAGAAATCTTCCAAACTGGCTATACGCCGCTCCCGCACCCGAACCGCATTGACCTCTCTTCGGCTCATTCTGATGCAAGCCGCCAGAATAATGCCGGTAAGGCCAGCACCTCCGATGGTGGCCCTGAATAGATCGGCATACCGCTGCCGCGAGATACGCCTTTGCTCGCCCGTCGGCAACAACAGGTCAATCCATACCACGTGCCGGCCAAAACTCCCTGCTACATCATGATTCTTGCCGTGCACGTCGTTGGCAATTGCGCCGCCAACCGTAGCAAAACCCGTACCGGGACTCACCGGCACGCAATAGCCCTGTGGAAGGTATTCGCGCAGCAGCTTATGGAAGGTCACTCCTGGCTCACAAACCAGTTCCCTGGTCTCCGGATCAAAAGAGATAATCCGGTTGAGCCGCCGCATCAACAACGCTCCACCGTTACTGTTCAGCGCTATGTCACCGTAACTACGGCCGCCGGCGTGGGCAATCACGCTACCAGTATGCAAAGCGCAATTGAACGCTTCTGGCACTTCATCAACACATATTGGCAGGCATGCCGTTACTCGGGCATAACTACTTCTGCCCCATCCGCTTAGTATCCTGGTCTCACAATCCGTCACTAAGCCACCCGATCAATCGTCGCCGATTGACTGGTGGAGCCCCGCGCCAGCTGCAAAGCAAAGGGCAGTACGACAAAACCCAAACCCACGGCAAACCATAGCGTTGTCAACCGTATAATCGCGGTTGCAGTCACAGCAAGATGTGACTCCACACCCAATGCCATCAACAGACCGATCATTCCCGCTTCGACACCACCAAGACCACCCGGCAACATGGATATCGCCCCCGCCAACATGGAAAAGGAAAAAATGAAGATGGCCTGTTGCAGTGTTACGTCCACACCCAGCGCATGCAACAAAATATAGAAAGCCACACACTCCGCAAGCCAGCCAGCTACGCTGAGAGCCAGTACGACGCTGAACGAGCGCCGGGAAAACAGATTGGTTGTCATACGCAACATATGGCGCAATTTTGCAAATAGCCGGGAGTGGTTTCGCCCGGTAACCGCGAAAAGCCATCCTGTGGCCGATATCAGCGGGGCAGGCCGCGCAAACAGCCAGGTAAGCAGCAGCACAGCAGCACAACCCGTCAGCGCAAGCCACAGGTAGCCGGAAAAAGCGGTAATGCCAACCAAACAAAGCACCAGCATGGCATTCATATCACCCAGCCTGTCGCCAATGAACAGCGGCCCAACCTTTGTGTAGCTGTAGCCGTGACACCGCTCTATTAACCACAATCGCAGCAGCTCTCCCACCTTTCCTGGCGTGGTGGTCATGGAAAATCCGGAAAAATAATATAACAGGCTGCGCTGACCAGGTATTTCAAGGCCGATATGACGCGACAAAAAATGCCAGCGGTAACCACGCGTGAAATAGTTGACCAGAGACAGCAACAACAGCAGTGCAACGACAGTCGGGCTAATCCGGGTTATATGTTCAATGACCTGTTTCCCGCCGGCCAGCATTGCCGAAAGCACCATTACCCCAACAAACAGCACTATAGTTATAACAACCACATGCTGAGCATGCTGGAGACGCTGAGGGGAAAGGTTTCTCAAAGTATGTACCAATTCAGAATCACTAGTGCCCGGAATATAAGTCTTTTTGCTCTGCTGTATTTCTTCCGGCGTAACTATTCAGCATGGTATTGAAACAGGCCGGTAACTGTTCAGATCGCCCCTGAAATCCGTCAGTTCAAGGCAAAAAATGGGAGTTTACGAGTGTAAATGACCATTTTTCGACGCAGAAATGGCGGATTTCAGGGGTGAGCTGAATAGTTACCTTCCGGCAAGGTAGAGATCATACCCATGACTGGCATCCTATCTGGCACATGCCTTGGCGATGTCACCCTTGGCCCCTATTATCAACACGTAGCGAGCCATGGTCAAATCTGGTATATGGCATGGTCAGACGGCGCCTGCTGTCGTCGGTCTCGCTGTTCACTTCGGCTCCGTCTTCGGCCGGGAAATCGTAGAAGCCCGGCAGGGCCTCCTGCATCTGTCCCGTGGCAACACCCTTCAGGTACAGTCACGGCAGGGCCGCCTCAACAACACGCCGCGCCTTCCCCACATACGGCACCAGCGAGGAGCGAAACACCACAGGCTCCCCCGTCCGGCTGCGCGCCTTCGGCACCCTCGCCGACACCAGACCCACTCCGGTCAGGACCTCACGCTCCGGCAGGTAACCGTTGCGGACCACCAATCGCCGTCTCTGGTCGTCGCCTGCCCTCTATATTGCGCCAGCAGCTCCGATACCCCCGCCTCAATTGCCTGCTGAATCAATCGCTTGTCCCCAGCGCGCAGCAGCTCCGTCAAAGGGTCCTCGACACCCGCTGGCGACTGAAGGGAAACTACGTTATCTTTGCTCATGGTGGCGTACCTCCTCTGCTGTTTCAGTTCAGCAAAACCGATTTCAGCAGGGTACGCCGCCCTCTTCAACCTCTCCGTACACCAGATTCGAGCATAGCTCCAATAGAGACATCTGAATGCGTTGTTTGGTAAGAGCTAATTCAAGTGGGGGAGCCCTGATGGCATCCGTTTAATCCAAAAGTACGGAAACATCCGAAACGGGTTCGGATGTTTCCGTGTCCTCTAACTTGGCAAGATGCTACGGTTTGCCGTTTTGTCCCTGCCAGTCAGGGTGTTACCAGGGCGGCCTGGTATGCCTGACTTAGTCCATTGCAGGGGGTGGGCGTATCTTCGGCCAGTGATGAGTTGATCAGAAGTACTGCCTCCACCTGACTGGGGTACTTGATCACGCAGGTATGGAGGGCCGCCTGCCTCTTTTCTGGTTTGGTCGTAATCCAGTAGCCTTCCCTGGAAAAGTTATAGTTTCTGTACCAGTCTCCCCGGCCGCGCAGCCGGGCGCTGGCCTCGTCGCCAGGTTCGCTCCAGAACCAGCCGAGAGCATCCTCGAACATTGGCTCCCGCTCGACGTCCGTAAGCAGCTCGTCGCTATGGCGGGTATAGGCAAGCAGTCGCGCCAACTCCAGGGCCGACATGTAGAGTCCTGCATGCCCGCCGCAATCGGCGTCACTCCGATCCGATTTGAAACCCTCGACCCTGGGGCCGTCCAGGTCGTAGAACATGGCATAGTTCCCGCCATCTTGGAAACGGCAGTCCACCCTCTCGTTGATCCCGATTGGCTGCATCACGAATTTATTGAGAGAGTCGACGTAGATGTTGCCTGCGCTGGTTTCGTCGATTGACACGAATGGGGCGAGACCAAGGTGCTTGTGAATCTTGGGGATCAATATACGGAAAAGCGCGTGATTGGCGTTCTTGTATTGACCACTCTCCTCCGGATCGGGTATTACGGTACCATTTGCCACCACGAACTGCAGTCCGTCCCAATCATTGCCCCAGTAGTCCCGGTCCGCTTCGCTCATGGCGTTCCACATCTGTTTCAATCCGCTTTTGTGGGCAAGCAGCTGCCGGAAAGTGACCCCGCTGTTGCCCGCGAAGCCGCCTCCTTGCACCCACTCATCGGGCAGCCATGGAGAGACCGCCTGGTCCAGATCCAGCGTGCTCGAAGGGAACCATTCGCGTGCTATCCGCAATGTGCGCAGGAACAGAATGGTGTTTACCGTTTTGCTTACACTGGCCAGATGGACGCGCGTGTCGGGGGTCATGGGAAGGGCGCCATCCACTGGCCGGCGGGCCTGGCCCCATGCCCCGCTACGGGCGAGCTTGCCCTTGTGATTGATGGCGTATGAGAATCCCACAGCCTTTCCTTCATAAATGTTACGGATCTCCGCCTCCATTTTGGCGGGATCGAACTTTGTGTTGTTTTCCAACACCATACCGTCGTCGTTGCAGGCGGCCATTAGCAACAGTAACGCCGCTGTCCCGGCTGCCTTCAGCATCTTGGTTTCCAGCACTATTTTATTGCTCATCATCTTCTCCAAAATCTCACTAGCGGAGCCGGCCATTCCAGCTCCTTCGTGTGCTGAGTCGCAGGGAGGAACAGATGGGTTCAAACTGTTTGCTGAAAGCAGAGGAGCGGTGAGGGGTGCAATATATGTTGTTGCCGGATCGATGGGGTCACCCATTAGCCTGAGATTGTGTGGGGTACGAGGTACCAGGGGCTGGAATGCCGGGACGGGTTCCTGCCTTGATCCAGATGGGTGACTGGTGCGGGGTGGGGTGTATCTGCCTCCGATGCCAAAGACTACGACGTAACGGGTGCGACAGGCGTAACGGCGGTGGATGATTTTGACATGATGCTGTTTTGCAGCAGGGCCAGGTTTTGGCTGTTGACCGGGGGCAGGCTAATGGGTGACCCCTTTGATTATCTTTGATTATGACACGTATCTAATATCGGACGGATTGGGGGCATAGAGCTGTATATTGGTGGGTGGTGCCCGCCATTCCGGGCTTGCTCAACGATACACTTTCCCGCGGTGTCCGATGCGGATAACGAGTACCACCAGAACCTCGTCTTGAAGCTCACAGATTATGCGATGATCACCGACTCGATACCGCCATAAATCCGAGAACTGCCCTTTGAGGGGCTTTCCAATCAGGCGTGGATCATCCAGTGGCTCGACGCGCTGGCGCAGATAGTTACGGATGCGCTTCGCCTCGGCGTGACCGACTTTCTTGAGCTGTCTTCGAGCCTCACCGGTAAGCTCAATCCGCCAGGCCAAGTTCCTGCTCCACCTCGTCCAGCGTGTAGGTGCGCTCCTCGCCTCTTCGCAGCCGCTCCAGCGTTTGTCCGGCCAAGTAGATGTCCTCGAGGTCATCGAGATGTTCTTCGATGGCCTCTCTTATATAGTAAGATACCGTGCGACCGGTTCGCTTTGCCAACAGCACCAGACGCTCGTTGAGCTCGTCGGGTAATCTGACGGCGGTTTGCTTGCTCATTACGCTGCCCCTGAGTGGTTGACTTGTATACCATTATATGTCGGCATATAGGAGAGCGCAACTGTTTTGGTAGGTGGTGCCTACCCTGCCGGCTGGTGAAATCAGGTTGATCTGACCCTTTTGATTAAGCTGTATCGGGTCTGGACAGCCTGGGCTGAACCATCGATTCTGTGATGAGACTTCTATTGGACACGGTCTGGCACCGAAGATTGTGTGGGGTACGAGGTACCAGGGGCTGGAATGCCGGGATGGGTTCCTGCCTTGATCCAGATGGGTGACTGGTGCGGAGTGTATCTGCCTCCGATGCCAAAGACTATGACATAACGGGTGCGACAGGCGTAACGGCGGTGGATGATATCGATAGGATGCTATTTTACAACAGGGTCGAGTTTTGGCTGTTGACCGGGGGCAGGCTAATGGGTGACCCCTTTGATTTGGATCAAAAAGAAGGCGGGGAATGACCCCGCCTTCCGCTCGAATCATCTACCAAGTTGTGGCTATTCGATAGTAAAGGTTTTTGTGGTTACAGTATAGTCACTCCCTGCGGTACCTGCTGCAGGATTAAGCGTCACAGTTATGGTTTCACCGGGATCCGGGCAGTTGTTGGAGCCCAATCCGCCAATTGTGATAGTACCGTCTGTGGTTCCGCTAGCAGCATAAGCGTCGCCTGAACCCCCTACAGCAGTGTTCCCGCTGTTGTTGAGGTCGTCAATGATGCTGGTGCAGGAGCCTCCTGCTGCAATTTTTGAAGCTGCGCTCTTAACAGTGCGTACGGCATTTTCGAAGTTCCCCGAAAGGGCCGTTACTTTGCTCTGCTTGATATATCCGTTATAGGCCGGAATGGCGATAGCGGCCAGCACACCAATGATCGCAACCACAATCATCAACTCAATCAGTGTAAAACCCTGCTGTGTACGTTTCATGTCTATCTTTCCTCTCTGTGAAATACAAACTGTTTTCAAATCGCTCCCGCACTTTTTTTTATCGGCAGAAGCTGTTCCGCCTTTAGTTCTGCACGGTGCATGCCAGTTTTTTTTTCAGCCATGGTG
>WFVH01000004.1 GCA_015491735.1 Gammaproteobacteria bacterium | reverse complement strand
CCGCAACAGATCTCCAGCATTCTCTCCGGCATCGTCTCGCTGGACAGTCAGGACCCGGCCACCGGCAAGAAGGCCCGGCTCAATCAGGTGCTGGATTTTGCCTGCGGCTCGGGTTCGTTGCTGCTCAATGTGCGCCGCCGCATGGGCAAGCATGGCGTGGGCAAGCTCTACGGGCAGGAGAAAAATATTACCACCTACAACCTGGCGCGCATGAACATGTTGCTGCATGGGGTAAAGGATACCGAGTTCGAGATCTTTCACGGCGACACCCTGCTCAACGAATGGCCCCTGCTGTCCGAGGAGAACCCGGCCAAAAAGATCGAGTTCGACGCGGTAGTGGCCAATCCGCCCTTCAGCTATCGCTGGCAGCCGAGCGAGGAATTGGAGGAGGATTTTCGCTTCAAGGGCTATGGTATGGCGCCCAAGTCAGCGGCTGATTTCGCCTTTCTGCTGCACGGGTTCCACTTCCTGCACCGTGAGGGAACCATGGCCATCATCCTGCCTCATGGTGTGCTGTTCCGTGGTGGCGCAGAGGCGAAGATCCGCAAGAAGCTTTTGCGGGACGGTAACATCGACACCGTTATCGGCCTGCCACCCAAGCTGTTTTATTCCACCGGTATCCCGGTCTGTATTCTGGTGCTGAAAAAATGCAAACAGCCCGATGACGTGCTGTTCATCAACGCCAGCGAGCATTTCGAGAAGGGCAAGCGCCAGAACATGCTGTTGCCTGAACATATCGACAAGATCATCGACACCTACCAGCGCCGCGATGAAGAGGCGCGTTATTCCCGCCGGGTATCCATGGAGGAAATCGAGGAGAACGATTTCAACCTGAACATCTCCCGCTACGTCAGCACCGCCGAGCCGGAAGAACCGGTTGATCTACAGGCTGTTTACACGGAAATCGTTGACTTGCAAAAGGGGATTGTTGAAGCGACCAAAGCGCACAACCAGTATCTCGCGGAACTTGGGCTGCCCACTTTGCCGCATGGGGACAACAATGGTTAGTGAGCTTGTTTGCATTGTTCAAACGCGCAAAAAGGGGATGTAGCTGTATGGTTTCAGTGCATTATGTCCCCCTTTTGAACAGACTGATTTCCGGTACACCAGCGGTACACCCGCCCGCTTTCAGACCATTCACCAAAGTTCTCTAAGTTATTGATACCAGGGTTATTTCTGTTTCGCCGGGTTTCGCGGCGATTTGCTGGATATTCAATAACTTATTGATTTATCTGCGAACTCATAATCCCTTGGTCCACGGTTCGAGTCCGTGCGGGCCCACCAATAAAATCAAGGCTTACGCCGACCTGTGCATGCAGGCATAAGTTGGCCGTTTTGGCCAACTTATTGTTACAGGAAAGCATAGTTGGTCCGGCTTTCATTCGCTGCACATCCTAAGGCCTGTTGTGAAATACGCCAGATTCTAGATTGTCGGGGGGCTGGCTTATTTTTGCGCCAATGCCAATAAAAAATAAAGCTTCAATTTTTTAAAAACTGTCGGCAGAATCTGTCGCACTTGAGAAATAGAGAAACCCCCGTATGCCCCACCGTATCCTGGTCAACCCCGATCTGCTCGGCTGGACCTTGGAACGTGCCGGGGTGAGCGCCGAGGCGATAGTGGGAAAATTCCTGAAGCTGCGCGAATGGCTGTCGGGTGAACTGGCGCCGACATTGAAGCAACTGGAGACCTTCGCCGCTGCAACACACAGCGCCATCGGCCTGCTGTTTTTGCCGCAACCGCCGGTGGAATACCCGCCTATTCCGGATTTTCGCACCCTGCCGGAGGTGCGTTGGAGGAAGATTCAGCAATCCGGAATTTCCGGATAGCTGCCGCTGTTGGCAAAACCTACGATACCGCCCATTGCAACCTGGGCGTCATCATCTCCGTCTGCTTCCGTGCAAATCCCGGCGCGGTGTGCGTTTCCGCATGTGGGCCACTCGCGTGTTGCGAAACCACCTGACCCAGGGTTATGGCCTGAATGAGCCCAGGCTGAATCGAGCGGGAACGCGTCCGATGGTTGGCGAACTTGGCAGTTCAGAATCACAATTTAAACGGAGAAATTGTAAACAGATGCCAAACCTTGCCTGTTGAGAGCATCTAAACTATCATCAAATGATGATACAAATAGTGCCTTTTGGCGATAGGAGTTGTCTGAATGAGAACCACACTGAATATCGATGATGAATTACTGGCCGAAGCCCAGCGCGTGACCGGTCTGAAAGAAAAGGTCACTCTTGTCCGCGAGGGCTTGCGTGCCTTGGTCGAGCGCGAAAGTGCCCGCCGGCTGGCGAAACTGGGGGGCAGTGAGCCGCAATTGAAACCCGTGCCCCGGCGATAATCCGATCCGGCATGATTCTGGTCGATACCTCGGTCTGGATCGATCATCTGCGTAACGGAGACGAGCGACTGGCCGACCTGCTCAACCGCAGCCAGGTGGTTATACATCCCTTTGTGATTGGCGAGTTGGCGTGCGGAAATCTGCGCAAACGGGATGAGGTGCCTCGGCTGCTCAACGATCTCCCACGGGCGGTGGTCGCCTCTCAGGAGGAAGTGCTGCATCTGATCGAGCACAAGAAACTGATGGGGCTGGGAATCGGTTTCATTGATGCGCACCTGCTGGCATCTGCTACCTTGACGGATACGGCCTCGCTTTGGACACGTGACAAGCGATTACAGAGAGTAGCGCGAAAGCTGGAACTGGCTTTCGATTGATTCCCATGGCGCCTTCCGACTACACCGAAGGCACCCTGGTTCAGCAAGCCACGGCCGAGTACCTGCAAAGGGAACTTGGATGGGCGTCGGTATACGCCTGGAATGACGAGACCTTTGGCCCCGACGGGACGCTCGGCCGGGCTTCAGACCAGGAGGTTGTGCTGGCGCGGCCACTGCGGGAGAAGCTGGTCGAATTGAATCCCGGATTGCCCGATGAGGCGTATGACGATGCCGTGCGT
>WFVH01000003.1 GCA_015491735.1 Gammaproteobacteria bacterium | reverse complement strand
CACGCACCGCCGCGTTCACCGCACCGGTCTCTCCACGCACCAGTACGGTAACGTAACCGCCACCAACAAACTGACGGCCAACCAGCCGAACCTCAGCCGCCTTGGTCATGGCGTCGGCCGCCTCAATGGCCGGAACCAGACCGCGGGTTTCGATCATGCCCAGTGCAATACCTGTTACATCATTTGCCATATCACTCTCCGTCTCTTTCAGATGGTTAAAAAAAAGTAATTACTGCTCCCAATCGTCGATAATTCCAACGATAGTCAGGTCGGTCAATATGCCATAGTCAGACATGGCATGGCGTGCAGCCGAACCACTAACCGTAATCACCCAATGACCCGGCGGCACCCCAACAGGGTCACTGGCGACACAAAGCTTGCCCCGATAGTCGCTCAGCACCCGCAATGAAGTGCTTTTCAAACCGTCTATCCGCCGCGTCGTTACCAGGTCATCACGCACTTGCATGATTTCCATGCTCAGGATTCCTGCCAATAATCAATGATGCCGACAATCGTCAAATCGCTCGGGTACTCTTTGCTCCCGGCTGCCTCCCGCGCCGCCGAGCTACCGACACAGATGACCCAATCACCGGGAATACAGCCGACTGCATCGACAGCGACCAATGGCGTACCGCCGGGCTTGTCACGTACGACGAGCAGCGGGCGATGACCCAGGCCGTCAATCCGGTTTGTCGAAACCAGGGTTGTGTCTACCTGCATGATTCTCATGCTGAATCCTCGTTGACAATCTCAATTTCGCTACCCAGCACCCGATCCTGCAAACTCATCTGGCAAATCAGCAGCTTTTGCCCAACCAGATCGGCATAACGATTTTCTATCGCTGCTTTCACCCGCCGACATTTTTCAAGCATGCGCTGCCTGGAACCGGGCACCTTGGAATCATAACGATAATGAATGGCAACCGGCACCGGCAGACCCTTGGTGACATTGAGTCCCGTAAATATTTTGATGCCGATATCGAGATCTGCTGCACCTTCCTCCACCGTATGCAAATGCGCATAATAGGCTAGATTCCGTACCTGCACCTCACGAAAACCGTCACCTACGCTGATATAGCGCTCCGCATGGCCAATGTCTGGATAACGACCCCCATACATATCGCTAACATACTCTATCTGCGACAAATTATTGATCAGCAAATTAACGATAAGCCGGCGCATGCCCTCGTGAGGCTGCCCAGCGCCCGCTGACCAACCGCCCGCCGTATCACTGATTTTGCGTACGGCTTCATAAACACCAATGCGCGCTTCATCCGCACCCAGATTCAAGGTATCCTGATATATCTTTGCATTGTCGATATAGCGAAAAACGTTGAGATCGCCGTTGCCATCAGGCACATGAATCCGAATGGCATCCGTATCGGTATCCACCCCGATCAGCAATATATCGATTGATGCGCCGCAGCAAAAACTGTTTTCTATCGCTTCGCGAAACTCGTGCAAACGTGCCAGCCCTGCCTCTGCTGCCACCCGATCGTTGCTCCCATGGGCAGCACAGCCCTGATGAGACGGGTCGGAACTGCTGTGATGATAGACAACCACCTTCAAATAGTGTGTTCCCGCGTCTGCGGTAACCGGCTCACCACTGCGGAAACGGGATAGCTCGACACTCTCCCAGCGCCGAACATTGGCTTCTACATTGAAAAGCCCACCGGCATACGCATTACGGGCCGTCAAGGCTGTCAGCGGCAACCGCAAGATGTATTTGGACAAACCCTTCAGGCGGCCATCGGAGCAGGAGGTAATGTCTACACAATGAAAACCGCAATCCAGGATAAAGTTTTTCGTATCAATCGCCTCTTCTTCCTGAGCGCGAAGGCCTTCCGTGCACTGCTCAATCGAGGCCCGTAACGCACCGAAAACGCAATGCGCGTATGCCGTCTGCATATCCAGTCCTCGCAGCCACGCATTCTCAAGCAACGTTTGCGGCAGTTCGTACCCCAGACTCTTTCTGGCATACGCCTGTGCCCGAGCAACGAAATCTTCTTCATGCTGAAGGTTCGCCAGCTTTCTGAGTACGGGCACAATCGCCTCAAAACGCCCTTTTATGTTCTCCTCAAACCGCGCCAGTTCCGCATTTGCGCGCCGATCAGCCAGCGGATGGCGGCACGGCCGCAAGGGCAGCGTGGTGCAGGCTGGATGAGGGGCTGATGCTTCGTTGCGCACTCCCGCGGCATCATGCCTGGCGGCGCGGGCAAGAGGAGAACCTTCTGCCATGATACGACCCACACCTGGCTGCGCCATACCGACAGGTGCTTGCCGATGATGACTCAAGTCATTGGCAACTTTTCTCCTGTAGGTATTTCTCGTATTCATCTACTCAACCTCAGCCATCGTCTGGTTATGCCTGTCTCTCTTGGCTCTTCCTTGATCCGTTACTCCTGGCTCAACAAGGAACCCGCTCGGAAAAACAGGCGGCAACCTCAACCGCTCGCGCCTCCCGACAACGTAACAACCGCCTCGCTGCTGGTGCCTCCGCTGCTGCCCGTCACCCTGGATATCTTCTTTTCTGGCCGCTCCCGATCTTTCAGTGCATGTGCGCCAACATCCCTTCGCTCCACCGGTCTGCCTTGCTGTGTCTGGTTACGTTTTGCAGAAAACATCCCCTCTGTTCCGGTAACCAAGCCGCTCCGGGACCAGTCATCACCCGTTATCGGTGCGCCGGTTTCACGGCCTTCTCCGGTAATTCTCCCCCGGGGGACAGCCTCATCCGCCTGCGCAGCCACCGGGGCCGGGCCGGCAGGCACTCCCATCTCGCGGAGATGGCGGAACTCCGGCGTACCGGAGATAACACCTTCCGCCTTGTTTACGACGCCGGTAATAGAACTCCCGCGCGCATATACGCTGGCGTGGACAGGGTTGCTCTCCCGTTGCCGCCACGCGGCTCTTGCTGGCGAAACGACAGAGAACCCCCCTTTGCGGGACGGCGCCTCCATGCTGTCAGGAGCCTCGGCGGAGCGGAGCAATGCCTGATCGGCCGGCGGACGAGCGATAGGGTGCACTCCCCTGGCAGGCCGCCTTTCCACGGAAGGGGCGTCGCACAAAGCTCTCTCCCCGGCCCCCTGATAGGGCGTCCCGGTAAGATTTTGGCATACACCGCGCTGAAAACCACCGGCCATACGCTCATCCACGGCCGGGGTCATACCGGAAACCGGCTTGGCCGAAGCCCCTTCCTGATGGCGCAACCGTTGCTCGGCCTCCCTCACCGCGGGAGCCGGGCAAAACTCGCTTACCTGCTCCCGCCCTTCATAACTGCTACCGGTCACTGTTCTGCAAAGACCTCTTTCATCGCCGGTTATCTTGTCTGAGTGCCCGGTCTGAGTACCACTCACTATCTGGTCATTCCAGGTGCGGCTTGTTGCGTCAGCCCTGCTCGTACCCGGCGAGGGCACCTGGGGGCAAGATTGTTCAAATTGCTCCCGGCTGACATACTCCGTACCGGTGACGTCCGCGCACCTGCCCTGGACATCACCTGTGGATTTTGGGGAGGGGGTCGCCTCCGTACCCGTCAGCAGCCGCCCCCGGGAGGTGTGCATCTCCTGAACCTTGTCAGAGCGCTGGCCGCACAATCCATCTCGCGCAGCATCTCCATATTGACTCCCCGTCACCCGCTGACAAGCGCCCGGCTCATTCCCGGTTACCTTCTCGCTGCGATTGACCAGATTTCCGGTAATATTCATGCCGCCCCGGCTGACATCAACCCCGACCTTGGGCACAGCGCCTTCAGGCACTGTGCCGCAGACCGTTTGAAAGCGCTCACTGGAAATATATTCGGTGCCGGTAACACGCCGACAGAGATCCTGCTCGTCTCCCGTGATGGTTACCTTGCGAGGCGCATCCCCCCCCGAAACCGGGGTGCCGGCAACCGTATGGCTTACCAGCACTTTGGCGGGTGGCTCGGCTGGCGTTTTCGCCGATATCGTACTCGTATACTCTGTACCGGTAATACTCAACCCTGCGCCATAGTCCGAGCCGGTAACCAGGCTATCACGCGCCTCGTCAACACCGGTAATACGCAGATTTTTTCCGCTATGGCCGGTAGCGACTTTTTCCGGGGTCGCATTGACTCCCCTTGAGCCGCAAAAAGAGTCGAAATACTCGACACCAAGATATTCGCTTCCGGTAATCGATTTACAGTGTCCTGCTTCATCGCCGGTGACCTTGCTGCTGCCGGCTGGATTGGTGCCGGTTACCTGCTGGCCGTGACTTGTTTCGCTAACGGCCACCTTGGCAGCAGCCGGCGACGGTGTGCCAGGGCAGAATTTTTCAAACTGTTCAGCGCCGAGGTACTCCGTGCCTGTTACCGATCGGCACACACCGGACTCCGCGCCGGTAACCTTTTCCGTTTGCTCCACCTGCGTCCCGGTGACAGTTTGACCGGACAGTGTCGTCCCCATCTCCACCTTGGCGGGTGCAGTCCGGGAACCGGGGCGCACTCTGCCAGTCGGCCGGCATGACGGAGCATCGCCCCGGCCAAATTGACAACGCGCCTCCCGATGCAGCCTGGCCAACGCCTTGCCGGTCAACGAAGAGGCAGCCGCGCTTTGCAACACCGATTTGCGCGCCTGACTCCCGGCCCTCCCGGACAAGCCGAGCTTGCCTTTCCTGGAAAGCATGCTGCGCCGCTGCCGGCAAAAATCCCGGACGCTCGAGGACGCCCTGGCCGCCTCGCGCGGATTGCTCTCGATTATCTCGCACACCCCGTCCACCACCTTGGCAGTTGAAGGATCCTCGATCACCGTCCTGCTCGCCTCATTGTCAACGCTCCTCTCCAGAGCCACGTCACGCTGCTGCGTCGATCTGCGCCGCTGACGTGTTGGCCTTGTTGGCCTCCCGGCCCCGGCAGGCATCCCCTGCTTGCCTTTTGTTGAAAGAATACTGCGCCGCTGCCGGCAAAAATCCCGAACAGTCGAGGGAACGCTGCCAGTCTCTTGCGGAGTGCTCTCGACGATTTCACACAGGCTGTCCAGTGTTTCACTGCTTGCAGCGCTCTCGGTGACACCTTCCTCTCTGCCGCCAGTACAGGGCTTGCCCTTCGCACAGGCGTCACAGCACGCCTCCGGCTGCCGCGCATCGGCGTTTGAGCCGGTGGTAGCGGCGGCGGGCGCCTGGGCCGGAACCGCAGCTCTCAAGGCGCTCTTCCCGCCTTTGGCCAACATCGCCCGCCGGTAGATGGAAAAAGCCCTGCCGGTAAGCGGTTTGCCCGATGTTTCCGCCGCTGCGGGCGCTGCCGCTTGCCGGGCAGCAGACAAGTCGCTTTCACGGCTAACGGCCACCTTGCCCGGCGCCCTGGAAGCGCTGCTACCAGCCTTGATATTGGCAGCACCAGTGCGAGACATTGCGCGCCGCCTTGCACGCGCCAGCTCACGCCCTGATTGCGCTGGTGTATCTATTTGATCTGCCATGCTGAATTCCTTCAATCAAAAAGGCCTTTTGAACATGCCGGGATATCTTTATCCCCCCGCAGGAGGACAAAGACCCCCTTACCTCATACCTGACGTCCGCGGTAAACAACAAACGACATGCCCTGACTTTGTGAGTAGTTGTCATAACCAATCAAACGGACATGATGGGTGGGATATTCCCTGTGGCAAGCCTCCAGTTCCGCCATTACCCGATCCACAGATTGCTCGCCAAACATCGGCAGCTTCCACATGTACCAGTAATAGTTGAAAGCGCGATTCGGCTCCACATGTTCTATCGACGGGTTCCACCCCTGCTGAATGAGATAGGCGATATGGGCACGGGTCTGATCTGCCGTCATTTCGGGCAGATACGAAAAGGTCTCAAACTTTGGGCTCGACTTGTAATCTTGTATCTCTGCCATTTTCAATCACTCCTGAACTTAATTGACTAGCGGTTAACGTTATCGAGCTTATCGACCGTATCGAACTCGAATTTGATTTCCTTCCAGGTTTCCAAAGCGATCTTCAGCTCGGGGCTGTAAGTCGCTGCCTGAGTAAGGATTGCTTTTCCTTCGCGCTCGACATCAACACCGCGATTTCGGGCATCCACGCACGCTTCCAGGGCTATCCGGTTAGCGGCTGCACCGGCAGCGTTGCCCCATGGGTGGCCCAGGGTGCCCCCGCCAAACTGCAGTACGGAGTCGTCGCCAAAGATGGAAACCAGTGACGGCATATGCCAAACATGGATGCCGCCGGAAGCAACGGGCATCACACCCGGCATGGAACCCCAGTCCTGATCGAAGAAGATACCGCGGCTACGATCCTCGGGGATAAATGACTCCCGCATCAGATCAACCCAGCCCAGCGTTGCCGCACGATCGCCTTCGAGCTTGCCGACCACGGTGCCGGAGTGGAGGTGATCACCGCCGGAAAGGCGCAAGGTCTTGCACAAAACCCGGAAATGAATGCCGTGGTGAGGGTTGCGGTCAACGACAGCATGCATCGCCCGGTGGATGTGCAGCAGCACGCCATTCTTGTGGCACCAGCGGGCCAGACCCGTGTTCGCGCAAAAACCCCCGGTCAGGAAATCATGCATGATGATGGGGGTGCCAAGTTCCTTGGCAAATTCTGCACGCTCGTACATCTCTTCCGGCGAGGGTGCCGTCACGTTCAAATAGTGACCCTTGCGCTCTCCCGTTTCTGCCTGGGCGGTTTCGATGGCGTCCTGAACGAACAGAAACCGATCACGCCAGCGCATGAAAGGCTGAGAATTGACGTTTTCATCGTCTTTGGTGAAATCCAGGCCACCGCGCAGACACTCGTAGACTGCCCGGCCGTAGTTCTTCGCCGATAACCCCAGCTTGGGCTTGATGGTGCAGCCCAGCAGCGGGCGCCCGTATTTGTTCATTTTGTCGCGTTCGACCTGGATTCCATGTGGCGGACCATTGCAGGTCTTGATGTACGCGAGCGGGAAACGGATATCTTCAAGCCGCAAGGCCCGGATGGCCTTGAAGCCAAACACGTTGCCAACCAGAGAGGTCAACACGTTTACGACGGAGCTTTCCTCAAACAGATCAATGGGGTAGGCAATAAATGCGTAGAAACAGGTGTCGTCGCCTGGCACATCTTCGATGCGGTAAGCACGGCCACGATAGTAATCCATATCGGTCAGCAGGTCGGTCCAGACGGTGGTCCAGGTGCCTGTTGAAGACTCGGCTGTAACAGCGGCAGCCGCTTCTTCCCGATCGACGCCAGGCTGCGGCGTAATTTTGAAACAGGCCAAAATATCAGAATCAAGAGGAACGTAATCCGGTTGCCAATAAGTTTCGCGGTAATCTTTAACGCCCGCTTCG
Organism: Gammaproteobacteria bacterium; assembly: GCA_015491735.1. Lineage (GTDB taxonomy): Bacteria > Pseudomonadota > Gammaproteobacteria > Thiohalospirales > Thiohalospiraceae > DRMK01. Next base: position 57,283 of record WFVH01000003.1, on the reverse strand, counting down.
TATGTCTTACCCATAAGTAGTCTCCAGTGATCCGTGATCCAAATTAATTGAGCTATGGCGCGGTAGTGGCCGCGTGCTGGACACTATGCCGAAATAGCTGTATAAATAATAATCAATTTTTTCTATTTTTATCATAGAGGTTGTCTATGCCTCCAATACCTCCCGATGGCCTTATTCGTCATGTCACTCTGCGCCAGCTGCAGATTTTTGAGGCGGTTGTTCGATTGAGCAGTTACACGCGTGCGGCAGAGGCGCTTCATCTCACTCAGCCCACCGTCTCGATGCAGATAAAAAAACTCAGTGGAACATTGGGTTATCCGCTGCTGGAGCAGGTTGGCCGCCATATCCAGCCCACCGCACTGGGACTCGATGTGTACGCCGCGGCTCAAGAGGTTCTCGGAAGCATGGTATCGCTGGGGGAGTCCGCAGCCTCTTTGGAAGGCGTTACCCAGGGACCTCTTCGCGTCGCGGTGGTTACAACCGCCAAATACTTCATGCCCCACCTGCTGGGTGCTTTTATTACGCAACACCCTGAAGTAAAGCCCATAATGAAGGTTACCAACCGCTCCCGGGTACTGGAACGGTTGAGATCCAACGAAGATGACCTGTTGATAATGGGACGGGTACCCGTCGACTTTGCCGTGGAAGCCTACCCGTTTATCGATAACGAACTGGTGGTGGTAGCAAGCACTTCCCATCCGCTTACCCGATGCAAATCCATCTCTCTCAAGCGGCTGAGCGAAGAGCGCTTCCTGGTGCGGGAAGCAGGTTCGGGAACCCGCTTGGCGGTGGATAGCCTGTTTGCCGAACAGGCGCTCAAGGTTCAACCCTATATGGATCTGGGCAGCAGTGACGCTATCAAGCAGGCCGTCATGGCGGGGCTGGGAATATCGGTTTTGTCACGTCACGATCTGCGGCTGGAGCTGGCGGGGAACCATATCGCCGTATTGAATGTGGAAGGGTTCCCGCTGAAACGCCGCTGGTATGCCGTGCACATGAAGGGAAAAAGACTGTCAACAGTAGCCCGGACCTTTCTGGATTTTCTCCTGGAACAGGGGAGGGGCATCTTGCAGCGGATTCAGGAGGGCCGATCACCCTCGGAGTCCGTAAAACCGCAAATTACCCGAACCACTTCCCCGGCGGCAACAGCCGCTGCGACAAAAAACACACACGGTACGCAATACCAACCCGAGCACAAGTAACCGGAGACTCAGGCCTTTTCATTTTCAAGCCCGGACTCCAGACTGTCGATCTCCCCAGGCTCGAGGCCCAGCTTCAGCGCAAGTTCCTGCAGGTAAAGTTTCTCTGCACTATTCTGCACATCAACCATAATGCGGGAAACCAGGTAGACCTCGGCTGCCACCTCTTTGTCCTTTACCGCCGCAACCAGTGTGTCGATATCCAGCGACTGCCGGATTTCGTTTTTGAGAAATTCGGCATCGGCATCTGCCAGACCCATTTTTTCAATTCCGGCTTCAATCCGCGACAGCTCTTGTGCATCAACATGACCATCCGCTTTGGCTGCAGCAATCATTGCCCGCAACAGCAACAGACTCCGGGCCTCGGCATCTGCGCCGGCAAGCCGGTGAACCGGCTGTGTATCCTGATCCGTCGTATTCCAGCTCTGATAGGCATGATAAGCAATTCCACCCAAAGCGGCCAAACCACCCACTTTCAGGGCGCTCCCCGTCAACCATCGCCCGCCCCGGGTTCCCAGCAGAAGAGCCAGGCCGCCTGCCGCCAAAGCCCCTTTTTTCATCCCATCAATCTTGGCATCACGCTCGGCGCCCTCCCTTGGCAAATCCATCTGCTCTTCAGCAAATCTTTTGCCTTTTTCCAGGTAGACTCTCCCCGTGGTCAAAATTCCATCAAGCAATTTTCCGGCATCCATATCGAACCTCTTCACGTTATCTGGTAAAACCAAACCAATAATAGCGGTTTTCGTCTGGCGGAAGAAACAGCCGTTCGCATCACCGCTCCAAAGCCAGCTCCTTGATCTTGCGTGTCAGCGTATTTCTTCCCCACCCCAACATTTTTGCGGCTTCCTGGCGCCGATCTCCGGTATGTTCCAAGGCCGCTTCAATCATGACTTTTTCGAAGAGGGGAGTAGCAACATCCAGCAGCCCGGTTTCTCCTTGCGCCAGGCGTTGTTCAGTCCAGCGCCGCAAACCGGCCTGCCAGTCGTCGCTGGTGGGTGGGCTTTCTGTCTCGGCTCTCAGCTCGGGAGGAAGATCCTCCATGGTGATGACCTGGCCGGGAGACATGACAGTCAGCCAACGACAGATATTTTCCAACTGCCGTACATTGCCGGGCCAATTCAGGCTGGCCAAATAGTTCACAACATCCCTGCTGGCCCGTTTTCTCTTGATATCCAGTTCACCGGCAGCGGCTTGAAGAAAATGGTTCATCAACAAAGGAATATCTTCACGCCGCTCGCGCAGTGGGGGGATATGAATGCGAATAACGTTCAGACGATGAAACAGATCCTCACGGAAACGCCCATCCGCCACCAGAGCCTCCAGTTTCTGATGGGTAGCGGCGATAATCCGCACATCGACTTTGATTGGGGCATGTCCACCGACCCGATAGAACTCTCCGTCGGCAAGAACACGCAACAACCGGGTTTGCAGTTCGGCAGGCATATCCCCAATTTCATCCAGAAACAAAGTGCCCTCATCCGCCTGTTCAAAGCGCCCTTGACGCTGACTTTGGGCACCCGTAAATGCACCGCGTTCATGGCCAAACAGCTCGGATTCCAACAGATCGCGGGGGAGGGCGGCCATGTTCAGAGCAATAAAAGGTTTGTTACGGCGCGGACTGTGCCGGTGCAGCGCTCGCGCCACAAGCTCTTTTCCGGTACCCGATTCCCCGTTTATTAATACGGTAATATTGGAGCGAGACAGACGGCCGATGGCGCGGAATACCTCCTGCATGGCCGGCGCCTCCCCCAAAATCTCGGGCATATCCGTATGCCCTGACAGCTCTTCCTGATTGCCGGCATGGACAATGGCCCGCTGTACCAGCTCAACGGCAGTATCCACATCAAAGGGCTTGGGCAGATACTCGAAGGCCCCCCCCTGATAGGCAGAGACGGCGCTTTCCAGATCGGAATGGGCGGTCATGATGATAACTGGCAAGGCTGGATAGTTCTGACGGATATTCTCCAGCAGCTTCAGCCCATCGATGCCCGGCATGCGGATATCCGACACAATGGCATGCGGCGGCTGTTTTGCCAGCCCTTCCAATATTCCACGCGCGCTCTCAAAACTCCTGACCCCGATACCCGCCTTGCAGAGCGCTTTTTCCAGCACCCAGCGGATTGACCGGTCATCATCGATAACCCATATCTGTGGTTGACTACTCATTTTCGTAACTATTCAGCATAGTATGAAACAAGCCGGTAACTGTTCAGATTGCCCCTGAAATTCGTCAGTTCAAGGCGAAAAATGGGAGTTTACGCGTGTAAATGAGCATTTTTCAACGCAGAAATGGCGGATTTCAGGGGTGAGCTGGATAGTTACCCATTTTCTTGCTCTTCCCGTACAGGCAGCAAAATCGAAAACCGGGTTCTTCCCGGGCGGCTATGGCACTCAATCAAGCCACCGTGCTGGTTTACCAGTGACTGGGCAATGGACAATCCCAGTCCTGTTCCTTCAGCCCGGCCGGTAACCAGTGGATAGAAAATTTTCTGCTGCATGGACTCCGGTATTCCGGGGCCGTTATCGATAACATCGATACACAATACCAGCCGGTGGCACACATGCCCTACTGTACAGCGCCGGTGCGCACGTGTACGCAGAATGATCTCCCCCTCTTCCGGTAACGCCTGCACAGCGTTACGCACGATATTCAGAACGGCCTGGATTAGCTGATCCATATCCGCGTTCAGCTCCGGCAAACTCGGATCGTAGTCCCAAAGCAGAGTAACTCCAGCCGCCACCTCCGCCTGCACCAACGTGCGAACCCGCTCCACCACCTGATGAATGTTTATCTTCCGCTTGCGCGGAAGCCTGTGTGGCCCGAGCATGCGGTTCAACAGAGTCTGCAGCCGGTCGACCTCATGAACGATCACCTGGGTGTACTCCTGTAACGAAGTGTCATCCAGCTCGCACTCCAGCAACTGAGCTGCCCCACGCACCCCCCCTAACGGGTTCTTGATCTCATGCGCCAAACCGCGCACGATTTCCTGCGTAATCTGCTGCTGCGCAAGCAGGTTTTCTTCCCTCGCCATGCGTATCTGATGATCGACACGAACCAACTCCACAAGCAGCTCGCGGGAACCGGGCGGTTCCCTCAGCGGAATTGCCGTCAGATCGACGGTTACCGGACTATGACCCCCGGTGCCCAAACGACATTCACGTTCAATACAAGGGGAGCCACTTTCCAGCGTACTGGCAAGAAGTTCCGCCACACCGGGAGAGTCGAGCAGTTGCTCCACAGGAAGGCGCTGCAGGCGCTGGGCGCTGGCGCCGAACAGGGTTTCACCTGCCGGATTGATATAACGAATTCGTAAACCGGCATCCAGCAGACAGATAGCAACGCTCAGATTGTCGAGAATATACGGTGCGGCGGTACGGGTTTGATTTGTCACGGCATCCATATCAGGTAGCAAGCAAAAACCAAACCAAACCCCCATCGGGCAACCAATTTAGCAGGCAAAAACAAGAAAACGGGCAGCCCCCCCCAAGCGAGAGGGAAACAGGAAACCCGGGCGAAAGCAATATTACCGTAAACGGGGCATTGATGCACCAAACTGGTGCGCTTGCCATGCGATAAACTTACCGTTTATGCAGGATGGAATGACGCTTGACGTGAAAAGTAATGGTTTCAGATTCTGCAGCAATACGACCGGAAGAATCGAAAACAACGGCTTGCAACGTATGTGTGCCCCGTTCGATGCCCGTTAACGAAATATTCCCGCTTTTATAACGTTCCGCCAGCAGGCTACCGTCAATGCGCAACCCGATGGTATCGCCAGTATCAGCGCGAATTGCAGGTTCGGTGGCAACAAAAACCGCGACGGGTCCTCCGGTAGCCCACACGACGGAATCATCGGCGGGATTGTCGATGGTAACCTTGACATGGACCGGCCTGGCGGGGCGGGAAACAGGCCTGTTTCCAGATGTGACCGGAGGTGCCGCGGCTGGAGAATGGGTTTTTATCGTCGGGAGGGGTTCTATTTCAAGCTTCTCGGCCCCGGCCCGATTGCGATCGGAAAAGAGAGGAACACCATCGGAGTCCGTCGATCGATATACCTCCTGGGCGTACGGAGACGGGGCAAAAACCAACAGCAAGGCAATGAGAACGATCCACATGTGCAAAGCATATCCCAAGCAGGATGAGTACGGCAACAAGACATTGTCACAATCTTATAAACAACGTAACGATTCAGCATAGTATGAAACAAACCGGTAACTGTTCAGATTGCCCCTGAAATCCGTCAGTTCAAGGCGAAAAATGGGAGTTTACGGCGTGTAAATGACCCTTTTTCAACGCAGAAATGGCGGATTTCAGGGGTGAGCTGAATAGTTACCAAACAACAATGCCCCCAGATGGGGGCATTGTCGGCAAGCAACCGGCGGAACTTGAATCAAACGCTGTAATACATATCGAATTCAACCGGATGAGTTGTCATTCGCAGACGCGTGATCTCCTCCATCTTGAGTTCGATATAACCATCAATCATGTCGTTGGTGAAGACCCCTCCCGCCGTCAGGAACTCACGGTCGCTATCCAGAGCCTCCAGGGCTTGATCGAAAGAGTGGCATACGGTGGGAATGTTCGCCTCTTCTTCTGGCGGCAAATCATAAAGATTTTTGTCCATCGCCTCACCGGGATGGATCTTGTTCTGGATACCATCCAGACCCGCCATCATCATGGCCGCAAAGGCCAGATAGGGGTTGGCGGTTGGATCGGGGAAACGCACCTCGATGCGGCGGGCCTTGGGGTTGGTAACATAGGGGATGCGCACCGAAGCAGAGCGATTACGGGCAGAGTAGGCCAGCATGACGGGGGCTTCAAAACCGGGGACCAGCCGTTTGTAACTGTTGGTGCTGGCATTGGTAAACGCGTTGAGCGCCCTGGCATGCTTGATGATGCCTCCAATATAGTACAGCGCTGTCTCGGACAGCCCGCCATACTCGTTGCCAGAGAAAATATTTACCCCATCCTTGCCAAGTGACTGGTGGACATGCATGCCGGTACCGTTATCGCCCACCAGGGGTTTGGGCATGAAGGTTGCCGTTTTGCCGTACGCGTGGGCGACATTGTGTACGCAGTACTTGAGAATCTGCACTTCATCCGCCTTGCGCACCAAAGTATTGAAAGCGGTGCCAATCTCGCACTGCCCGGCAGTTGCCACTTCATGATGGTGAACTTCCGTGGTCAATCCCATCTCTTCCATGGCCAGACACATGGCGGCGCGGATATCGTGCAGTGAATCAACCGGCGGTACCGGGAAATAACCGCCTTTGACACTGGGACGGTGGCCGATATTACCGCCTTCAAAGGTGGTTTCAGAGTTCCATTCGGCCTCCTCGGAGTTCACCTTGTAGAAAGCCCCCTCGATGCTGGCGCCCCAACGCACATCATCCAGAATGAAGAACTCCGGCTCGGGGCCAAAGTAGGCCGTATCCCCGATGCCGGTGGATTGCAGATAGGCCTCGGCGCGCCGGGCAACAGAACGGGGATCGCGCTCATAGCCCTGCATGGTGTTTGGCTCGATGATGTCACAACGGATGATAAGGGTGGATTCATCGGTAAATGGATCCAGCACGGCCGTATCCAGATCCGGCTTGAGAATCATGTCGGACTCCTGGATCCCCTTCCAGCCGGCGATGGAGGATCCATCAAACATTTTCCCTTCCGAAAGGGTATCCGCGTCCACCGTTGCCGCGGGGTAGGTAACATGCTGCTCTTTGCCCCGGGTATCAGTAAAACGGAAATCGACAAACTTTACTTCCTTATCTTCAATCAGCTTCAACACATTATTGGCCATCTGCTCGCCTCCGGGCAATTATTGTTTAAGTCCAAAGTCCACTCGAAAAAACTGTTCGTAACTATTCAGCTCACCCCTGAAATCCGCCATTTCTGCGTTGAAAAATGGTCATTTACACGCGTAAACTCCCATTTTTCGCCTTGAACTGACGAATTTCAGGGGCAATCTGAACAGTTACCGGCTTGTTTCATGCCATGCTGAATAGTTACAACTGTTCTACCATAAAAGCATTAAATATGCCATGCCTGTTGGACATTTGAAAAACAGACCGTTAGTTGAATCCTGACGCCCCGGTACGCACCATTATGATCCGCAGGGGCAAGGCAAGACTCATTATGGTGCATTAGTGAAATACCAGTTGAATACTATCGATGACCTCTATCTCGCTTGACAGGGATCTGAATCCTGCGCTCAATTCGTCAACTGAAGCCCCTTTTTCGAGCACTGACAAGGGCAGCAACAACACAACCTGGATCCTGTTGTGCAGGTAGTGGAGCGTTACTTCCTCAACCTGTTTTGCCGCGTCAAAATCCGCCCAGCACCCGTGCAAACGGGTCAACAGCTCCCTGCGCAGCGGCAACTGGCAGCTGTACCGGTTCTGCTCGTCATCCTCCGGATCGATATGCACCAGCACATCGTTGACCTCATCATGCTCCTGCAACAGCCGGATACGAACCACCTCGCCAATATGGTGCCCTTCGGAAACGCTGACATGGGATTCAACCAGGATATGCACATCGACCAAAGCATCCGCTCCCACTCGCCGGGTACGCAAACTGTGCAGACCCTGTACGCCATCCACCCCGCGGATGATCTCCCTTATTTTGTTCAGTTGCGCTTCTTCAAGCCCCGTATCAACCAGCTCGCGCACACTGCACCAAACCAGCTCCCAACCAATCCTGGCGATGAACAAACCCACGGCAGCAGCGGCAATCGCATCCATGTAGGGAAGACCGGCCATGGTGCCGGCCACGCCCACGATGACGATAACGGAAGAGATGGCATCGGTCCGGCTGTGCCAGGCGTTCGCCGCCAACAATTGCGATCGTAATCGATCGGCCACCCGTTTTGTGTAACGGTATATCCACTCTTTCGTCACGACCGATACCGCCGCAACCAGGAGCGCCAGCACGCCAGGCTGCATCAGCTCGTCTGGGTGAAACAAGCGCTTGACAGCGTCCCAAACGATACCCGATGCAACCAGCATCAATGCCATTCCCAAAACAACCGTTGCGATAGTCTCGAACCGGCCATGGCCATACGGGTGACTCTCATCGGCTTCCCGGCTGGAGTGCCTGGCTGCATAGAGCACGATGAAATCGGTAGCCAGATCGGACAGTGAGTGTACGCCATCCGCAATCAGGGCCTGAGACTGCCCGAAGAAACCCGCAGCCAGTTTGACTATCGCCAGCCCCAGATCGATTGCCGAACCGATCAGGGTGACCTTGCGGATCTGATGGTAGCGCTGCCCCTCCACAGCGGATTGAGACGAAGGTTCGGTACGCTTCAACCTGATTTACCTGCCTCGATGACAATCACCAGTTCCCCCTCCCGCTCCTCCATATCAAGAATTTTGTGGCCGTTGATCCGGCACCATGCCGGGATATCACTGGCAGCCCCGGGATCGGTACAGATTACCTCCAGCATCTCTCCCGCCACCATGCTGTTCATCCGGTCCTGAACCCGTATCACCGGCAGTGGACACAAGAGACGGCGGGCATCCAGGCGGTATTTCACAGATACCATTCCGGCCGTATCTCCGCCACCGGCAGCGGAGCCACGCGCAACAACTGTTCTGAACCGTCCCTGTCCAGCAGCAGCATCTCCACCTCCTCCGCATCCCGCCCGGCGCTAAAACGGGCTGCAATGCGAGCCGCCAGCCCGCAATCGTCTGGAGTGACCTCCCCATCAATCAACGTTAACGGCCCCGGGTGGCTGTTTATGCGCAACTGGATAAACTGGTGGCGATAACCTTGCAGAAAGTTGTTCTCCCCCTCCTCGCGGCCAATAATCAGCTTGAAATGGGGGCGGGGGCGAAGATGCCGGCCCACCTTGAGCAGCATGATGTCATCAAGCTCGTATTCCCGCGAACCGCGTGCCTGCCAGAGATCCGCCAGCTTGCGGGAATAGGCCTCGTCAGTGAGAAAGCAGCAACCACCGGCGGGCTGGGCATAATCGGTCAACCCAAACCGCCGTGCCAATGCCATCTGTGGCTTCCGCGAACGGCCACTGAAGCCGAACAGCTTGTCCCGATCGACCCATCCCTTCTGTTCCGGCAGCGTCGGCGACAGGTTTTTTGCGCACAGCGGACGAAGCAAGCGCTCACCTACACCTGACTCTCTAACCACTATCCGCATGGTATCACGGCGTTGAGACATCGGCCGTTGCCCGATCACTTCACCGGTAATGATGAAGTCGAAACCCTGTTTTTCAATCCATTCCACCGCCTTGCCAACCATAAAACATTTGCAATCCAGACAGGGGTTGAGATTAGCGCCGTAACCGTGCTTCGGGTTGATCACCACATTTTTATACTGCTCGCTCACATCAACAATATGCAGCCTGATGCCAAGCTCCTCGGCCACCCAGAGCGCATTGTTGCGCCGGGGCCGGGTGCGGTCTTTTTTGCGGATGGCGTGTGTATGCCCCTCCACGCAGAAACCGGTATAGAAATTGATTCCCTCGACATGAATTCCCTGCTCCATCACCACGCGAGCAGCCAGCAGGGAATCCAGCCCGCCTGAAATCAGGGCCAGCGCCCTGCGTCGTATCGTCATAACCCCATTTCTACCCACGTATTGACCCGACAACAGCTACTCTGAAGCCGGGATTACCGGTGGTTTCGCCATGCTGCTTTTCCTGTCCAGAATATAAAAACTGTACGGCCAGCGATTCTTGTCGTCAGTGCCAAAGGCGTGGCTTTCCATCTCCTGCCACTCATCCGGGTCAAACGCGGGAAACCAGGTATCCCCCCTGAACTTCCCATGCACTTTGGTCATGTAAAGGCGGTCAGCGTGTGGCAACAGCTGCTGATACAGCAGCGCACCGCCGATAATCATGGCCTCTTCTGCTGGTTCGGCAACTGCCAAGGCCTCATCGATGGAAAAGACCACCTCTGCCCCCTGGGACTGATAGCCATGGTCATGAGTAACAACAATGTTTTTACGTCCGGGCAGGGGGGTTTCACCAAAAGATGCATAGGTTTTGCGCCCCATAATGACCGGCTTGCCCAACGTATGACGACGGAACCAGCGCATATCAGCAGGCAACCTCCAGGGCAACCGGTTGCCAATGCCGATCACGCGATCATCGGACATGGCCCAGATCAGCGAAATTCTCATCACCGGTTCACACTGCAACCGGGGCTTTTATGTGGGGGTGACACCGGTAATCCACCAGCTCGAAATCACCGAAGACGAATTGGAAAATATCATTCACCTCCGGGTTGATTTTCATCGTCGGCAACGGATAAGGCGTCCGGGACAGTTGCCGTTCCGCTTGCTCCAGATGGTTCAGGTAAAGATGGGCGTCACCAAGAGTATGCACAAACTCCCCGGGTTCAAGGCCAGCAACCTGCGCCACCATCATCGTCAGCAGCGCATACGATGCAATGTTGAACGGCACTCCCAAAAAAATATCGGCAGAACGCTGGTATAGCTGGCAGGACAGTCTCCCTTCCGCCACGTAAAACTGAAAGAATGCATGGCAGGGCGGGAGCGCCATCTCTTCAAGCTGAGCCACGTTCCAGGCGCTGACGACAATACGCCGGGAGTCGGGGTTGTTTCTGAGCTGCTCGATCACCTCGCTTATCTGATCGATATGCTTTCCGCCGGAGGTGGGCCATGAGCGCCACTGGCGCCCGTAAACCGGCCCAAGCTCACCGTGCTCATCCGCCCATTCATCCCAGATGGAGACTCCGTTGTCATGCAGATACTGAATGTTGGTGTCGCCCCGTAAAAACCATAGCAGTTCGTGAATAACAGAACGCAAGTGGATTTTTTTCGTGGTTACGAGAGGAAACCCCTGTCCAAGGTCGTAGCGCATCTGATACCCGAACACACTTAGCGTTCCCGTTCCGGTTCGGTCCTGTTTGCGAACGCCGGTATTCAACACATGGCGCATCAACTGCAGGTACTGCTCCATGCTATTCGGTTCCGGCCGTTTTTACAGAAGCTGCGCGGTTTCGATAAGCCAGCCAGAGAAGAATGAGTCCGGCAACGATCATCGGCAAGGAGAGAATCTGCCCCATGGTTACCCAGCCAAACGCCAGATAGCCCAGTTGCGGATCCGGCATACGCACGAACTCCACCAAAAAACGGAATACCCCGTAGAAAAACAGAAACATTCCCGATACCGCGCGGATGGGGCGTGGCTTGCTGGAAAACAGCCACACAATAACAAACAAGACAGCCCCTTCCAGGAATGACTCGTAGAGCTGGGAGGGGTGGCGCGGCAGCGGGCCGGCGCCGGGAAAGACCATTGCCCAGGGAACATCGCTCACCTTGCCCCACAACTCCCCGTTGATAAAATTGCCGATTCGCCCCGCGCCCAACCCGACAGGAGCAATCGGTGCGAGAAAGTCGGTAACCTCAAAGAAGGTTTTGTCATAACGCCGGCCAAAGAACCACATGGCTATCAAAAGACCGATCAAGCCACCATGAAACGACATTCCCCCCTGCCACACCTGAAGAATCCGGATCGGGTTCTCCATGTAGGTGGCGAAATCGTAGAACAGTATATAACCGATTCGCCCACCCAGCACGACTCCCAGCGCTCCGTAAAACACCAAATCACCCACCTGCTGCGCCGTCCAGCCGGAATGGGGCCGCTGCGCCCGCAGGCGCCCCAGCCACCAGGCCGCAGCGAACCCTATCAGGTAGGTTAAACCGTACCAGTGAATTTTGAGCGGACCCAGCTGCAACGCAACCGGATCGATTTCAGGGTAAGCCAGCATCTGGCGAGTATATCAAATCGGCCCTGTCTGTGTCGCCCGGCTTGAGACCCTTCTCGAAGGGGAAAACCATCAGGGCAGAGGGGGATGCAGCCCAACGACCAGATCCAGATACTCGTCGTGTTCCGGCTTGATGAATCCATGACGGATCAGAAAGTCGATGATCACCAGGTTACAGTTCTGCTTGAACTCCTGGCTGTCTCTTACCACCTCCATCACCTGCTCCACCGGCCAAAGATAGAACGCATCCACTTCGCCATCCATGCAGCGCGGCTGGAAATCCATGGGCAGCTCCAAGTCGTAACAGTAGAGCGTGTCAGGTTTCAGCCCGCGTTCCGACTCGGTGATATAGCTGACGGCGCCAACCGGGATGGCCCGGAGAGCAAGCTCTGGGGGAATGGCCGCCTCCTCCCAGCACTCTTTTGCCAGATTTTCTGCCAGGCCGATACCGTGAGGCAGCCCGCCGGCCACCAGATGATCCAGCTTGCCTGGATAGATCATCCGATCCGCCGCGCGCCGCCCGATCCACATCCGGTAACTGCCACCATCCCTGACATAGCCGTTGAGGTGCTGACCGAAAGCGCGGATCCCGAAGCAGGGAGCGGCCGCCCGATCGATCAGCAACAGGGCGTCATCCCGCGAATCCGTGGTGACTCCGTACTGCTCGCCGTGGAGGCGAGAGATTGCCCCCTGCGCCACGAGCGCCTGCAAAACTCCGGCTACAGCCGCGCTGCGCTCCGCCACATCGGAGGTTTCCACCGCCAGATCGACCCTGTCCGGAGAAACCGAAAACACCGCTGGCCAGGCAGACAACAGCTCAGCGAATACCGGCCTGATCCGGCCGACGACCAGGCCATCCACCCGAAACGGGAGATACCCGGACAGATCATGCCGGTTACAGCGCTGCAGGTGGTGGAGAAAACCCATTATCCCGGCTCAACTGCACGCAGATGCCGGCTTACCGCCAACAGCGCTCCCAGCAGGCCAAGAACGACGCCGGCCAGCAACAGCAGCAGCACCATTTCCAGCGAGGTGAAGCCCAGCCGGAAATCGCTGCCATACAGCCCGGCCAGACGGCTTACCGGCTGCTGCAACAGGGCCAGAGAGACATTCACCAGCACCAGGGCGATCAGCGCCCCGGCCAGACCATACCAGAAACCGGTGTAGAGAAAGGGCCGGCGGATAAACCCGTCGGTCGCACCTATCAGCCTGGTTATGACAATCTCCTCCCGGCGATTCTCGATATCCAGGCGAATCGTGTTACCAATAATCAACAACACTGCCAGGGCGAGCAGCACCGCCAGCGTCACCACTCCCCGCTGGATGATATCGACAATGGAGTGCAGCCGCTTGACCCACTCCATGTCGAGCTGGGCGACATCCACCTCCTGCAACGTCCGCAGCTGCCCCAGCAAACGCTGGATCGCTTCGGGCCGATAGGCGGGATCCGGCTGAACCACAACGACGCCAGGCAGCGGGTTGCTCTCCAGACCATCCAGCACATCACCAAAACCGGAAAACTCCCGGAACTCGGCCAGCGCCTGCTGCGGAGAGATATACTCCGTCGACACGACCCCCTCTCCGCCAGCCAGCTTATCCGCCAACATCTCTCCCTGCGCATTGTCGACACCCTGTTTGAGAAACAGCGAGATCCGCGTCGTCTCCTGCCAGTGACCGCCCAGTTGCCGGGCATGGTCCACCAGCACGTACAGACCTGCCGGCAGCGCCAGAGCAATACCGATTACCGTGGCGGTTATCAGCGCAGAGAGCGGTGCGCGGTTCAACTGGCCCAGGGTATGTATCAGCACCTGCAGATGGCGCTCCAGGTAATTGCCCACTCCCCAGCGGCCAGCGCTGCGGGAAGCACCGCTGCGCGGTGGTTTGTTCGTCTGGCTGCCGCCGCCGGATCTCATGCGCCGCTTACCTTGCCGTCATGTACCAGACACCCCTTTTCCAGTGTCAGCACCCGGTAGGAAAGATGTGAAATCAACTCCAGATCGTGGGAGGCGATCAGAACCGTCACACCGACCTGGTTGAACAGCTCGAACAGCGCCATTATCTCCCGCGAGAGTTCCGGATCCAGGTTGCCGGTAGGCTCATCGGCCAGCAGCAGTGGCGGTTTGTTGACCACGGCGCGGGCGATGCCAATCCGCTGCTGCTCTCCCCCTGAGAGGGTAATCGGATAGCGCTTCTCCTTGCTCAACAGATCCACCATATCCAGTGCTGCGTGCACCCTCCGCGCCACATCGCGCCGCTGCAGGCCGGTAATAATCAATGGCAGGGCAACATTGTCGAACACGGTGCGGTCGTGAAGCAACCGGTAGTCCTGGAAAACCGTGCCGATGTTACGGCGCAAATGCGGAATGCCCCGCCGCCCCAAGCGCGCCAGATTCTGACCATTAATCAGGATCTGACCACCGCTGGCCCGTTCGATGAGTGTAATCAGTTTGAGCAAGGAGCTTTTTCCCGCACCGGAATGGCCGGTAAGAAAAGCCATTTCACCCCGCTCCAGATGAAAACTGACCGCCGAGAGCGCCTCCTGCCCCCCAGGATAGCGTTTACTGACCTTGTCAAACAGAATCATCGGATGAATTCGACGGCTTGTCGAACAGCGCATCCACAAACTCGCCCGCATCGAATACCCGCAGATCATCGATCCCTTCACCAATCCCGATAAACCGGATCGGCACTCCGAGCCGGTTGGCAATGGCAAACAGAACGCCACCCTTTGCAGTACCATCCAGCTTGGTGATGGTGATCCCCGTCAACCCCATCAGCTCGTGAAACTGCACCGCCTGGGAGAGCGCATTCTGGCCGGTACCGGCATCCAGTACCAGCATCACCTCATGAGGAGCATCCGGATCAATCTTGCGCATCACCCGCTTGACCTTGGCCAATTCGTCCATCAACCCCTGCTGGGTATGCAGTCGGCCGGCGGTATCGGCGATGAGCACGTCGAAACCGCGAGAGCGGGCGGCCTGCAGCGCGTCGTGAATCACCGCTGCGGAGTCGGCACCGCTGTGCTGGGCGATTACCGGAACGTTGTTGCGCTCCCCCCAAACCTGAAGCTGCTCCACCGCAGCGGCACGAAAGGTATCACCTGCCGCCAGCATCACACTGCAGCCCTGGCCCTGCAACTGCTTGGCCAACTTGCCGATGGTGGTGGTCTTGCCTGCGCCGTTGATCCCGAGCATCAGGATGACGAAGGGGTGACTGGATTGCGGGATGGCCAGTGGCTGACTCACCGGCTCAAGAATCGCCAGCAACTCCCCGCGCAAGGCATCGAGCAGCGCCTCGGCATCAGTCAGCTGCTTGCGCGATACCCGCTCGGTCAGCCGGCCGATGATCGCCTGGGTGGCGTCCACGCCCACGTCGGCAAGCAGCAGCCGCGTCTCCAGCTCCTCCAGCAATTCGTCATCAATGGCCTTTTTCCCCAGCAACAGGCTGGAGAGTCCCTCGGTCA
This sequence comes from Gammaproteobacteria bacterium, assembly GCA_015491735.1. GTDB lineage: Bacteria > Pseudomonadota > Gammaproteobacteria > Thiohalospirales > Thiohalospiraceae > DRMK01. Next base: position 41,872 of record WFVH01000003.1, on the reverse strand, counting down.
AGCCAGAGCGAGTGCGTGACAAACGCTCGCGAAGGCGGCCGACGAAGCCGGGCTTTTTGGAAGCACCGCTCTGCTCGGAAGATTTTTTCTTGATGAAACCAAACATGATTTTGACAGTCTCAATCGGGGCTGTTCACAATTGACGGGTTGTTGAAAAATCCTCATGCGCAGGCGTGTCCACCGAGGCTTTACCTGATTTCGCCTTTTTGGAAACCTTTTCAACAGCCTGCCAAGCCGGGTTAGTATCGCCTGACCGTTTATCTTATCATTATCCACTTCTGCCACGGAAACGGAAACAACAATGAAACAGATAAAACCAATTTTCTCGCTGCTGCTGTTTTATGCCATGCTGGCAGCTACCCCGGTACTGGCAGCGCAGGTACATGAGTTCACGCTGGACAATGGACTGAAGCTTCTGGTCAAACCGGATCACCGCGCTCCGGTAGTGGTTTCGCAGATCTGGTACAAAGTGGGCTCAAGCTACGAACACGACGGCATCACCGGTGTTTCCCATGTACTGGAGCATATGATGTTCAAGGGAACCAAAAAACACGGCCCGGGAGAGTTCTCTCGGATCATCGCCGAGAACGGCGGAGAGGAGAACGCCTTTACCGGCCGCGACTACACCGCCTATTTTCAGCAGTTGGAGAAGAGCCGCCTGAAGGTCAGTTTCGAGATGGAAGCGGATCGGATGCGCAACCTGCTGCTGCCGGCTGACGAGTTCGCCAAAGAGGTCAAGGTGGTCATGGAGGAACGGCGCTTGCGCACCGAAGACAAACCACAATCGCTGACCTACGAGCAGCTCAACGCCGCCGCCTTCGTCAACAGCCCCTATCACCACCCCATCATCGGCTGGATGCAGGATCTGGAGAGTCTGCAGACTGAGGATCTCGCCACCTGGTATCAGCGCTGGTACGCCCCCAACAACGCCACGTTGGTGGTGGTGGGCGACGTGGTTCCCGAGCAGGTGTTCGCGCTGGCCAAAACGCATTTCGGTCCGCTCGAACCCAGCGAACTGAAGCAGCCCAAACCACGTACCGAAAGCAAACAGCGGGGGATCCGGCGCATCACCGTTCGCGCCCCGGCAGAGCTTCCCTATCTGTTGATGGGCTACAAGGTGCCGGTACTGAAAACGACCGCGGAAGAGTGGGAGCCCTATGCACTGGAGGTGCTGGCCGGCGTTCTCGATGGCGGCGACAGTGCCCGCCTGGCCAAAAACCTGGTGCGCAAACAGCAACTGGCAGCCAGCGCCGGAGCAGGCTACAACCTCTACTCCATGCGTCAGGATCTGTTCCTGCTCGATGGCACGCCGGCGCAGGGCCGCACCGTAGCCGAACTGGAACAGGCGCTGCGGGCCGAGATAGAACGGCTGAAAACCGAGCCGGTCAGCGAGCAGGAGCTGGCGCGCATCAAGGCGCAGGTGGTGGCGGGAAAAACCTATGAGCAGGACTCCCCTTTTTATCAAGCGATGCAGATGGGTACGCTGGAAACCATCGGCCTTGGCTGGCAGCGCATGGATGAATACAGCAGCAAGGTGCTGGCCATCACGGCGGAGCAGTTGCAGGTGGTGGCCCGCAAGTATCTTATCGACGATCACCTGACCATCGCGCAGCTTGAACCGTTGCCGCTGGAAAAAGGAACCAACAACGACGGAGGCAAACATCATGCGGCTCGCCATTAATCCGGCCACTAAACACAGGGGCCACAGAACAGCTGGCAAGGCACATATCAAGATGTGGCTCACAGGGGGGAGGTTAACCACTTGCCAGGAGCAGCAACGCAGAAAGGAAGCGCTGCCATGTGCGGGCCTGCGGGTTGCGTTATCGAGGCTGGCTGCAGGTGTACACACAACCGCGGTGGCCCCCCTGTTCAGAGGCTGGGTTACCCTGGTCTGGATAGGCGCCATCCTGCTGCCCATGGCGGCCGCCACTGCCGGGCCGGAGATTCAGCACTGGAAAACCGCCAACGGCGCCCGTGTCTACTTTGTCCCTGCTCCCCAACTTCCCATGGTGGATATCCGGGTGGTGTTCGATGCCGGCGGCGCCCGCGACGGTGAGCAGCCGGGGCTTGCGATAATGACCAATGCCCTGCTGGACGCCGGTGCGGGTGAGCTCAACGAAGAGCAGATTGCCGAGCGGCTGGAAAGCCTGGGTGCACAGCTCGGCAGCGCCGCCCTGCGCGATATGGCGCTGGTCAGCTTGCGCACGCTGAGCGACCACCAGTACCTCGAGCCGGCCCTGGAGATCCTGGGCACCCTGCTCAGCCAGCCCCGCTTCCCCGAAGAGATATTCCAGCGGGAGCGCAAGCGAATGCTAATCGGCCTGCAAGCAGAGAAGCAGTCACCGGCCAGCATCGCCAGCAAGGCGTTCTACCGCGCGATTTACGGTGATCACCCCTACGCTTCGCCCAGCAACGGAACGGTAGAGAGTATCCAGGCCCTGCGGCGGGAAGCGCTGGGGAAATTCCATAAACAGTACTATGTCGCAGCCAATGCTGTTATTGCCCTGGTGGGCGACCTGTCGCGGGAGCAGGCGGAAAAACTGGCCGGTCGGCTGGTGGCAAGACTTCCCGCCGGCCAAGCGGCTCCGGAGCTGGCAGAGGTTGAACCGCTGGCCAAAGCGGTGCGGGAAACCATCTCCTTCCCCTCCAGCCAAACCCATATTCTGGTCGGGCAGCCGGGAATGAGCCGCACCGATCCCGACTACATGGCGCTCTATGTGGGCAACCATATTTTGGGGGGCAGCGGCTTCGGCTCGCGGATCATGGCGGAAATCCGTGAAAAGCGCGGCCTGGCCTACAGCGCCTACAGCTTCTTCATGCCGATGCGCCGCAAGGGGCCATTCCAGATCGGACTGCAGACACGCAATGACAAGGCCGCCGAGGCAGACCGGGTACTGCAGGAGACTCTGCGGAAATTCATCGAGCAGGGACCGACCGCCGCGGAGCTGGAAGCGGCAAAGAAAAACATCACTGGCGGCTTCCCGCTGCGCATCGACAGCAACAAGGACATTCTCGAATACATCGCCATGATCGGCTTCTACGGCTTGCCGCTGGACTATCTCGACACCTTCAGCCAGCGAGTCGAGGCGGTAAGCCGGGAGGCGATCCGCGACGCATTCCAGCGCCGTACCGATCCGGAGAAGATGGCGACCATCAGGGTGGGGGGCAGCGGGTGAGCAGACACCGGAACGCCACCGTGAAAGCAGGTTCAAGCACTGCCGCCAACCGGCTCCGCATCATTGCCGGCCGGTGGCGTGGCCGCAAGCTGGATTTTCCGGCCCGTCCCGGCTTGCGGCCCACACCCGATCGCGTACGCGAGACCTTGTTCAACTGGCTGCAGCCGGTGATTCCCGGCGCTCACTGTCTGGATCTGTTCGCAGGCAGTGGCGCCCTGGGCTGGGAGGCACTGTCACGAGGCGCCGCCGGGGTAGTGATGGTAGACAGCGACAGGGGCGTGGTAAAAAATCTGCGTGACAACGGCAAGCGGCTCGGCGCCGAGGGATTGACCGTGCTCCAGGGCAGGGCGCTTGAGTACCTGGCGGGGAGTCCGGCGGGGCCGTTCGATATCGTTTTTCTGGATCCCCCGTACCGCCAGGGCCTACTGCCCGGCTGCATCCATCAGCTAGAGCGTGGCGGCTGGCTGGCGCCCCACGCCTGGATCTATGTCGAATCCGAAGCCGGGCTGCCACTGCCTCCACTTCCCGCCGGATGGGGGATATCGCATAGCAACAAGGCCGGTCAGGTAAGCTATAATCTGGCGGAACGCCATCTCCTGCTGGCTTGAGGCGACTCCCGATCATGACGACAGCAATCTATCCCGGCACTTTTGACCCCATCACCAACGGACACAGCGATCTGGTTCTGCGTGCGGCACGCATCTTTGATCAGGTAATCGTCGCCGTGGCCGATAACAGCGGCAAGCACCCTGTCTTTTCGTTGCACGAGCGGGTGGAGCTGGCCCGCGAAGTGCTCAAGGGGCTGGACAATGTAGAGGTCTGCGGCTTTGATACCCTGCTGGTGGACTTTGCCCGTTCACGCAAGGCACAGGTTCTGCTGCGCGGACTGCGGGCGGTTTCGGATTTCGAGCATGAAATCCAGCTGGCGAGTATCAACCGCCGCCTGGCTCCGGACGTAGAGACCCTGTTCCTGACCCCGGCCGAGCAGTATACCTACATCTCCTCCGGCCTGATAAGGGAGATTGCCTCACTGGGCGGCGATATCTCCGCCTTCGTTCACGCGCGGGTGGGATATGCACTACAGAAAAAAATGAGATATAATCGATCAGCTTGAATTGCAGGAGATATCCATGGCACTAACGATTACCGACGAATGCATCAACTGTGATGTCTGTGAGCCCGAGTGCCCCAACGAGGCGATCTATCAGGGCGACGAGATCTACGAGATCGATCCCGACAAATGCACGGAATGCGTGGGGCACTATGATACCCCCCAGTGCGTGGATGTCTGTCCCGTGGACTGTATTATCCCTGATCCTGAGCATGAAGAGGATGAGGATGCGCTCATGGCCAAATATAAAAAACTTACCGGCGGTTGATGGGCGGTATCATGGCTTGCAGGTGAAAAAGCGCCTTCACGGAGCTTTTTCGTTTTGGAGCCGCGACCCCCGGCAGTTCGGGCAAACCCCGTAGATATAAAGACAATGGTCGGTGATTTCATAGCCAAACTTCTCGGCAATATCCCGCTGGCGCATTTCAATCGTCTCATCAACAAACTCATCCACACGGCCGCAGTTGATGCATAACAGGTGATCGTGGTGATCGCCCTCGCTCAACTCGAAAACCGCCTGCCCCCCTTCAAAGTTGTGACGCTCCACCAACCCCGCTGTTTCGAATTGGGTCAGTACCCGGTACACCGTGGCCAGACCGATCTCCTCACCGGCCCCCAGCAGGGCTTTGTATACATCTTCCGCACTCATATGGCGTTGGGTGGATTTACCCAGAATTTCGAGAATTTTCAGGCGGGGCAGGGTGACTTTCAGTCCGACCTTTTTCAGATTTTGACTTTTCACGCCGGTCTCTCAGCGGTAATATGCAGAAACCCGATTATATAGTGAAGCAGGCAAATGCGAAAGATAATTGGTTTATTGCTCTTGTCAGCGCTGATTACCGCCGGATGCAGTATTCACCGAGTAGATATTCAGCAGGGAAATCTTGTCACCCAGGAGATGGTAAAACGGTTGAAACCCGGTATGGACAAACGGCAGGTTCAGCTCATTCTTGGCACACCGCTATTGCGTGATCCATTTCACCTTGATCGCTGGGACTATTATTACAGCCTGAAAAAAAAGAATACGCCATTTGAACGTCATTCACTGCAGGTCTATTTCAAGGATGGCCGCCTGACACACACCCGCGGAGATGCCCACCCTGATGAAAGCCAGCCAGTCGCTTCGAATGCCACTCCACCCCGGGATGATGAATAAGCCGTTTCGCCCCGCTCTTTTCCCGATTCTCTCCCGCCAGGGAGGTAAAACCCCAACCGCCTGTCGGGAAGACCGGGGTAGCCGTGATACAAACAAACAGGTGTGGTCTATAGAGAATGGAACGGCGTTTCACAGCTAACGATCTGCTGCTGTTTGTTCTGCTGGCGGCGCTGGGGGGAATGATCCTTCTGGCAATGTATATGGTGGATCGTCAATGGCTCAAGCTGGAGCAGATGCAACAGATCATGCAGGAGCAAGCAGAAGACCTGCGCAGTGTTCGCGATGCTGTTCACCAGCTTGGACAACGTATTACCGATGAACGGATCCCGGCGCAGAGCAGCATCCCGGAATCGACCGATGATAATATACCCGCAGCCTTCAAGCGCGCCTGGCTATCGACCCGGCAACCGGATTATCAATCGGGTGACTGGCGTGTGCTGGCTTTTGGCATCGGCCTGAAAACCATTACCCCGTTGATCTCCGCTGATGTGTATGCTTCTCAGGTTCAGGGCTATGTGCAGGAATCACTCCTGTTGCGCAACCCCGAAACCCTGCAATGGGAGGGGTTGATCGCCCGCGACTGGCAAATCAGCGATGACGGCTTGCGCTTTACGTTCCAGCTCCGCAAAGGGGTAAAATTTTCCGACGGCAAGGCGTTGACCGCGGAAGATGTGGCATTCACCTTCCGGTTCATCATGGATGAGTCCATCGCCGCGCCCCGCGCCCGCGCCTATTTTGAAAAAATAGCCCGCGTTACCGCCAACGACGAACATGAGGTGACATTTCAGTTCAAGGAACCCTACTTCGACGCTCTGGCGCTGGCTGGAGGTATGTCCATCCTGCCCAAACACTTCTACGAACCCTATCTGGAAAACCCGCAGGCGTTCAACCAGTCCAAAGGATTGTTGCTGGGTTCAGGCCCCTACCGGTTAGCGGATCCCAGCAACTGGACGCCGGATCTGGGAATGGTGGAGCTGGAACGTAACCCGCGCTATTGGGGGCCGGTAAAACCTTCCTTCGACAAACTGTTGTGGAAAGTAGTCGAAAATGACAGCGCCCGTCTCACTACTTTCCGTAATGGCGATATTGATGTCTACAGTGCCCGGCCTCGTGAATATCAGACGCTGCTGAAGGATAAAGCACTTTCCGCCCGCACGGATAATTTCGAGTATATGAGTCCCACCGCCGGATACTCCTACATTGGCTGGAACCAGTTGCGTGACGGGAAACCAACCCGCTTTGCCGACAAACGGGTTCGGCAGGCGATGACCTGGCTGACAGATCGGCAACGTATCATCGAAGAGGTGATGCTGGGCTACGCTGAACCGGCCATCAGCCCATTTAATCCGCGCAGCAAGCAGCATGATACAGCGCTGCTCGCCCGCCCGTTCGACGCAGACGAAGCAATAAGGCTTCTGGCCGATGCCGGTTATCAGGATCGAAACAACGATGGTTTGCTTGAAGATGCCGAAGGCGAACCATTTGAGTTCGAACTGGTATATTCCCAGGACAGTGAAGACACGAAACGTATCGTCCTGTTCCTCAAGGACATGTACGCCCGTGCCGGCATCCTGATGCACCCCCGGCCCACCGAGTGGTCAGTAATGCTCGATCTGCTGAACAATAAAAACTTCGACGCTATTACCCTTGGCTGGTCAAGTGGAGTGGAAACCGATATCTATCAAATGTTCCATAGCAGCCAGATCGTGCCGGGAGGAGACAACTTCATCAACTATAAAAACCCGCAGCTCGACAAGCTGATCGATCAGGCCCGCGCCACGGTAGCCGAGGAAAAGCGTATGCCGCTTTGGCAGCAGTGCGAACGGATCCTGTACGAGGATCAGCCCTATACCTTTCTCATGCGGCGCAAGTCCATGGTGTTCGTCGATAACCGGATGAAAAACATCCAGATCACCTCCCTTGGTCTCAATCTGCACAGCGTCCCCATAGAGTGGTATGTACCAGGACCGTTACAGAAATACGCCCGCTATTAACCCCGGTTGGTAACTATTCAGCATAGTATGAAACAAGCCGGTAACTGTTCAGCTCACCCCCGGTTAACAAATAACCGCGCCAGAGCCGGCTGATCCAACTCGACGCTGACACCCGCTCCACCCTGCCGGTACTCGGCCAATGGCTCGATTTCCCGCAAGAAGGCGTTCAGTTCATCGAGCGCCGCGGGCAGCGCGATGGTTCGTGCGGCATGCCGGGCTATCATTTTAATCATCCGTTGCTCATTCTCCTTTCCCCCCGTTTGCTCTATTTCCGATAACAGGGTGGTGATAAAGGTATCGGGTTTGCAGTTGCGTATTGTCTCCGGAAGTTGCCGCACCAGAATCTGCTTCGGGCCGGCAAGCGAAATATCGATACCAAACCTGTACAGCTGTTTGCCAAGCCGCTCCACGTTCCGGTATCGGCGGCCCGCCTCCAGCTCGACTCTAACCGGCAGCAGCAGCGGCTGAGCGGATATGGCTCCCTTGTTCAGGGATATCGTCAATCGCTCCTTGATTAAGCATTCACGCGCCCGCACCGAATCGATCAATAACAGCTTCTCCTTTTGCCGGACAAGAACATAACGATCATACAGCGCGGCCAGTGCAGAACCCGATAAGCCCCCGCGGGCGTCTGTCAACGCTGATTGCGGCGGCCCGTGCAACTTTTTGTAGACAGCCATCTGCTCGTTGACTCTGTCGATGGCCGGAGATTCCGGTGCGGCAGGCCTCTTTCCCCACGGGGGGAGGGCAGAGCTCTTCCCGCTCCCGGCAGAGGGTTCCGGCACGCGTTCAGCTCTCCCGTCCAGAACGCGTTGAAGCGTATCAAGCAAAAAATCGTGCACCAACCGGGCTTCTCGAAACCGGACTTCATGCTTCGTTGGGTGGACGTTCACATCCACCTGTTCGGGCGCCATCTCCAAAAACAGGAGGTAGGCTGGATGCCTCCCGTGGTAGAGACGATCCTGATAAGCCTGGCGGATAGCATGGTTAACCAGCCTGTCCCGGATAGCACGTCCGTTAAGAAAAAAATATTGCAGATCTGTCTGACTACGGGCAAAATCCGGGGTAGCAATCCACCCCCGCAAACACATCCCGGCTGCTTCAAACTCGATGAACAGGGCATGACTCAGAAAAGCCTTGCCACACAGCCGCATCACACGATGCTCTTGCCCGCCAACATCCTGTGAAGCAGGTAATCTATAGATATTCCGCTGACCAACATGCAAAGAAAAGCGGATGCCGAACCGGCTCAGCGCCATCCGCTTGAATACATCTTCCAGATGACCCTGCTCGGTGCGCTCACTGCGCAGAAAACGCCGCCGCACAGGCGTATTGAAAAAAAGATCCCGCACCTCCACAGTCGTTCCCGACGGGTGGGCCTGGGGAACAGGCTCACCCTGCAACTCGCTGCCCGCCACCTCAACGGCGTATCCCGTCCTGGACTCGACTGTTTTTGATACAACCCTGCAACGGGAAACCGAGGTTATGCTTGCCAACGCCTCGCCTCGAAAACCCATGCTGGACAGCTTTTCCAGATCCGCCAGTTTGCCAATTTTGCTGGTTGCATGGCGGCTCAACGCCAGTGCCATATCCTCCTTGTGAATCCCGCAGCCGTTGTCCTGTACTCGAATAAGGCGAACCCCACCGCCTTCGATATCAACACGGATACTGGTGGCACCGGAGTCAAGGCTGTTCTCCAGCAGCTCCTTGAGAACGGAAGCGGGACGCTCCACCACTTCGCCGGCGGCAATCTGATTGGCCAAACGGTTGGAAAGACGGTGAACACGGGGAGATGCGCACATTCCGGCATTATATCAGCAAGGGGACACCGCCCCGGCACCCTTCACCATGACTAACCCGGCGACACGGTTTGTTGCCGGGGTAAAGCAATCAAACAGGTAACTATTCAGCATAGTATGAAACAAGCCGGTAACTGTTCAGATTGCCCCTGAAATTCGTCAGTTCAAGGCAAAAAATGGGAGTTTACGCGTGTAAATGACCATTTTTTAACGCAGAAATGGCGGATTTCAGGGGTGAGCTGAATAGTTACTCAAACAGAACCGTAACTATTCAGCCCCCAAGGGTGCCGGGAATAAGCAAAACGTCGCCAACACGTAACAGATCACTCTCCAGTCCGTTGGTCTGGCGTATATCATCCATCCGTACACGATAACGCCGGGCTATGGTGGATAGGGTATCACCCTGTTGAATGACATACCGTTCTCCAGCGGAACGCAGCGCCAGGGCGGTTCCGGGAGGAGGGTACTTGAGAAAATAGGCGCGCACACCGGACAGAATGGCGCGAGCAAGCTTTTTTTGGTGCGCCTTGTTGTTCAGCTTGCGTTCTTCGCTGGGATTCGAGATAAAGGCTGTTTCCACCAGAATAGAGGGGATATCTGGCGATTTGAGCACCGCAAAACCAGCCTGCTCCACATGCCGCTTGTGCAGTTCATTCACCTTTCCCAGCTGGTCGAGCACTTTGGCAGCCACCGTGGTACTGGCTTCGATGGTTGCCGTCTGGGAGAGATCAAGCAGCACCGAAGCAAGGATATCGTCCTTGTCATCCAGACTGACACCGCCGATCAAATCCGCCGCGTTCTCTTTTTCGGCCAGCCATCGCGCAGCCTCGCTGGTGGCACCGTGCGCCGACAGTGTGAACACGGAGGAGCCTCGGGCGCTGCTCCGCTTGAACGAGTCGGCATGAATGGAGATAAACAGATCCGCCTTGTGCTGACGCGCCTTTTTTATTCGATCCCGCAGACCGATATAGTAGTCGCCTTCGCGAATCATCACCGCCCGCATACCGGGTTCACGATCCACCAACCCCTGCAGTTTACGGGCAATGGCCAGCACCACCTCTTTTTCACGGGTTTTTCCCTTTCCTATCGCTCCGGGGTCTTCTCCCCCGTGCCCAGCATCGATGGCGACGACGATATCCCTGCCTTCCCGCGGTGCAGATCCGGGTTTAACGCTTGCAAAAGAGTCCCCGGCCGGAGCAGCCGTATTGGCAAACAGGTCGATAACCAACCGATGGCCACGCTTTCGATCCGGCTTGAGAATAAAGCTGGCCGGGCTGACCGGGCGCTCGAGATCCAGCACCAGACGCAGATCGCCGCCATTCCGGGATGCTGTGCGAATCTGCTTGAACCAGCCTTCGGCGGAGAGGCTTGGCTGCCGGGGGGCAATTCGGGCATTGCTCAGATCCACAACCAGCCGCTCCGGATCGGAAAGCCGGAACAGATCGTATTCCAGCGGGGCACTGACATCGAAGACCAGGCGCAACTTTTCAGCAGACTGCCACAGGCGCACATCACCAACTTGCACCTGCTCCGCTGCTGGCAAAACCATCGAAAACAACACAAAGAGTATGGCGGTAAAAAGTCTCATTGCTCTTGCTTTGCCTCCATTCGTATGGCATCTAAAGGCAAATATCTTTTTATTCTATAGGGCTAGGCCTGCTAATTATAGCTTATTCTCTGTTTTTGACACGCCCTTCGCTTTTTGTACCCGCTCAGCGGACTGTAGAATATGAAAGATTGTTCGGGCTGGTGCGTTTTTTCGTCGATAAAATCAGCTCGATCAGCCCGCGTTCAGCGGCAGAACACGGCTTAGCCCGCTGACACGCGCTATCTTGAGCATCTGGCCGGGAACATGATGGAACTCAATGGGGATATCTCGCCGCCTGGCCTGGCGGATCCAGCAGACGAGCAGGGCCAATCCCGCGCTATCCGCCCGCGACACACCGGAAAGATCGATGCGCAACAGCCCGTTGTGGCCGGGTTCGAAAAGAGCTTCGCTGCGTTTCAACAAATCGGGGACGCTGGCAAAACTGAGCTCGCCGCAAACCTGCCACCCCCCATCCGGCATTTTTCCGATGCGGGTTCCGCTCAATTGGCTGTCACCTTGCTGTTATGCTTTTCGAGCCTGGCAATCAGTTTGTCGAGTCCTCCCTGGCGGATCTCCTCGGCAAACGAGCTGCGGTAATTGGTGACCAGGCTGACGCCCTCCACCAACACGTCATAAGCCTTCCAGCCATCTTTGGTCTTGAACAGGCGGTACTCTATCTTGACTGGAGCTGCACCGCCACGAATGACATCGGTTCTTACGGTAACCCGTTTGGCACCGGGCTTCATCCGCAAGGGGGGGTACCTGAACTCGTCATCGACAAACTCAAGTATCGAGGTTGCGTAGGATTTTACCAGCAACGTCCGGAACTCCTTTTCAAACCGCCTGCGCTGCTCGGGCGTAGCTTGACGCCAATACTTTCCCAGTACCCAACGGGACATGCGGGTAAAGTCGAAGTGAGGAATAACGATTTCATTGACCAATCCGTAAATCTGCTCGGGATCGCGTTCCAACTGCTCGCGCTGTTCCTGCATGATGGACAACAGGCGCTCCGTAGTGACTTTCACCAAAGCCCGGGGATCTTCACCACCAGCCGCGGCAGAGGCCATGGCTGCGGGCAAAAACAACAGCATAAGCGCCATTACCAGCCCGGCAACCAGACAGGCCGGCCTCGGGACAACGAACAGGGCGCGAATCGAGGTACGGCTCGCGGGAAGTGGTTTCGAGCCGCGACGCAGAGATGGGCCGTGGCCTCCAACCAGCCATTTTTTCGAGGAAGGGCCGCCGTGCATGCGCCGGCAGGCTGTGTTACCGGAACTTGCTGCAGACAGACGCGCAGCCGGTATGGCTGGTTGCCGGGTTAATGGATAACGTCTCATTTACTGGTCACTCTCCTGCGAACGGCTGAACAAAAACTGGCCAATCAGTTTCTCCAATACCAGCGCGGACTGGGTGATCTCGATGCGGTCTCCCTCTTTCAGACTCTCCTCATCACCACCTGGCTCCAGGCCAACGTAGTTTTCACCCAGTAATCCATCGGTAAAAATGCTGGCCGAGCTGTCCAGCGGCAGCCGGTTATACCGGGCATCGATACGCATCGATACAATGGCCTGAAAGGTGTCGCTGTCATAACGGATACCGCTTACCCTGCCAATGCGCACGCCCGCTATGCGCACGGGCGCCCGAACCGTCAGGCCGCCGATATTCTCGAAAGCGGCGCTGATCTCATAACCCTTGTTGTCAACATAGCCGGTGATATTGCTGACTTTCATCGCCAGCATCAACAGTGCCAGGAAACCAAGGGCAACAAAAATGCCGACCCAGATCTCGATAGCTCTTGACTGTCTCATTCGTTATCTCCAAACATCAACGCGGTCAAAATAAAATCCAGACCCAACACGGCCAGCGAACTGTTTACCACGGTGCGTGTCGTTGCCCGCGCCACCCCCTCCGAAGTTGGCGCGGCGTCATACCCTTCGAATACCGCAATCCAGGTAACGACCATGCCAAACACGACACTCTTGATTACGCCATTGGCAATATCATCGAACAGATCCACATTCGCCTGCATTTGCGACCAGTAAGCGTTGCTGTCAACACCGAGCAGGCCGGTTGCCACAAAAAAACCGCCGCTGATTCCGACAGCGCTGAACAGGGCGGCAAGCAGCGGCAGAGAGAGAAGCCCACCCACCAGGCGAGGCGCAACAATACGCCGCAGCGGATCCACCGCCATCATCTCCATGCTGGAGAGCTGTTCGGTCGCCTTCATCAGCCCGATCTCCGCCGCAAGGGCCGAGCCTGCCCGTCCAGCGAACAGCAGCGCCGTCACTACCGGCCCCAGCTCCCGAACCAGGCTCAACGCGACAACAGGACCCAAAGACTGCTCCGCCCCAAAATCCACCATGGTGTTGTACAGCTGCAACGCCAACACCATGCCGACAAAGAGGCCCGCAACGAGAATGATTGGCAACGACAACACACCTACAGCAAATATCTGCTGAATCACCAGGCCGGGACGGGCAAGCACCCCCCACGACCCGCTCGAAACACGGAGCAAGAACAGATGGCTGCGGCCAAGCCGCTCAAACCGTTTAAGTGTCCACTGCCCCAGATGCTGCAACTGTGTAATCATTATTGAGCCGATCAACCTGTTGTCTTTTTGCGCCGCTACGCCGGAAACTGCAACAGCTCCTCCACAAAATCAGGAGCAGGATAATGAAAAGGTACCGGGCCATCAGGCAGCCCTTCGAGAAACTGCCGGGTCCACTCGGAGCCTGCCTGGCGCAGCCGTTCGGGAGTGCCATGCTCTACCACTTTCCCTTCTGACAGCAAATAGAGATAGTCTGCGATACTTGCGGTTTCATTCACGTCATGCGAGACGATGATCGTAGTCATTCCCAGTGCATCGTTGAGTTCACGGATTAGCTTGACCAACACCCCCATGGATATTGGATCCTGACCGGAAAAGGGCTCGTCGTACATCATGATCATCGGATCGAGCGCAATTGCCCGCGCCAACGCGACACGGCGCGCCATGCCGCCGGACAGAGCCGAGGGCATCAGTTCCCGGGCACCCCGCAAACCGACGGCCTGGAGCTTTATCAGCACCAAATCCCGGATCATTATGTCGGGAAGATCCGTGTGCTCGCGCAGGGGAAAGGCCACATTGTCGAATACGTTCAAATCGGTCAGCAGTGCACCACTTTGAAACAGCATTCCCATCTTTTTGCGCAGTTGATACAGATGCTTGCGGGAAAGCCCGGGAACATTTGCGCCATCCACGCGAATGGTGCCCCTGACCGGACGCTCCTGTCCCCCAATCAAACGTAACAGGGTCGTTTTCCCTGTTCCGCTCGGCCCCATGATTGCCGTGATCTTGCCGCGCTGGATATCGATATCGACTTCATCGAAAATCATCCGCCCGGAATAACCGAAATGAAGCCCCCGAATCTCTACCAGTGGTGAGTCCTGCAACATATTCCCCGCCATCCGCAACCAGCCCAACCCGAGACCGGCATTGTACGCAGATTCCCCTCCTGTTCAAAATAACCACTGGCTGGCACCACCTGAATTTGGATAGAATGTTCTCTTTTCATCTATCGGAGCGGGTCATTGTTGCAGAAAAACCACGATATTGTCATCCTGAACCGCGCCACCGCCCTGGCTGCGTCCATGGTGCTTCTGCTGCTTGCCGGCTGTGCCAGTACACCTGGGAACGGAGAAACCGGCGATCCCCTGGAGCGCTACAATCGCGCCATGTATGCTTTCAACGAAAAGCTCGATACCTACGCGCTGAAACCGGTTGCCAAAGGGTATCAGGCTGTCACTCCAGCGTTCGTGGACAAGGGAGTTACCAATTTTTTCAACCATCTCGATGATGTCACGACCCTGATAAACAACTTGCTGCAGCTCAAACCAGCGGCCGCCATGTCGGATTTGGGACGGATTACCATCAACAGCTCGCTCGGCCTCTTCGGCCTGGTGGATGTGGCAACCGCCTTCAATCTGTACCGGAACGAGGAGGACTTTGGCCAGACGCTGGGGTACTGGGGGTTGGGTTCCGGCCCCTACATCGTACTGCCGTTCTGGGGGCCAAGCACTGTACGTGACAGCTTTGGCCTGGCGGGAGACTATTTTACAGAGCCTTACACCCATGTTGAGGATCGGGCAACCCTCTATGGATTGGGTGCACTGGAGATTGTCGATACGCGCGCCGATCTGCTTTCAGCTACCCGGATTCTGGAGCAATCCAGCTTCGACCCTTACGCTTTTGTCCGCGGCGCCTACCTGCAACAACGCAGAAATCTGATTTTCGATGGCAACCCCCCTCTGGAGCAGGAAGAAGATTTCTTGTTCGACGAAGAAAACGAATAACCGATGCTCCTATCCTCTCTTGCCGTATTGTCCGGGTTCATGTTGCTGGTCTGGGGCGCCGACCGCTTCGTGGAGGGCGCTGCGGCCACTGCGCGCAACATGGATATCTCGCCGCTGGTCATCGGACTCACGATTGTCGGCTTTGGCACCTCCGCACCGGAGATGCTCATTTCGGCCATGTCGGCATGGGATGAAAACCCCGGCATTGCCGTAGGGAATGCATTGGGTTCCAATATCGCCAATATGGGACTCGTCCTGGGCGCCACGGCCCTGATAAAGCCGTTGCAAGTGCACTCCGGAACGCTGCAGCGGGAGTACCCCATCATGTTCATCGCCATGATATTCGCGCTGCTGGTGATACTGGATGGTAACCTGGGGTTCCTGGATGGTTTGGCGCTCATGGCCGGCCTGAGCCTGGTTCTCTACTGGATGGTGCGCATGGGGCGCCGCGAACTGAACGGGCTGGATCCCATGGCAGCCGAGTTCGAGGCGGAACTGCCACCGGAGATGTCTACCGGAAAAGCGCTGCTCTGGCTGGCTGTCGGCCTGGCCATTCTGCTGATCAGCTCCCGCATGGTGGTGTGGGGCGCTACCGATATTGCGCGGACTTTCGGGATCAGTGATCTGGTCATCGGCCTGACCATCATCGCCATTGGCACCAGCCTGCCCGAACTCGCCGCTTCCATTATGAGCGCCATAAAAGGCGAGCATGACATTGCCATCGGCAACGTCATTGGCTCAAATATCTTCAATATACTGGGGGTGCTCGGGATTTCCGGCATCATCTTTCCCCATGCGATCGATATAAACGTGTTGAGCCGGGACTTCCCGGTCATGATTGGACTCTCCATCGCCCTGTTCGCCATGGCCTACGGGTTTCGCAAACCCGGTTCACTGAATCGCATCGAAGGTGCGCTGCTGCTAACCGTCTACATTGGTTATCTCTCGGTACTGGGGTTGAACAGCGGTTCGCCGGTTTAGCCCAGCCCGGAATTTCCTGATGAATTGATTTTGCAGAGTCCATTGTCCCCGGTTTCGCGGTCCGGCACGGAAGATGGCGGCAGTTTTGTGTTGATACGGTGTAACTGCTCGGCTCGCCCTTGAAAGCCGCGCGCCATTCCTGCATTGAAATAATGGCCACCTATCTTGTGCAAACTCACCTTTTTGCCTTGCGCTTGAACTGACGAACGTCAGGGGCCATCCGGGCAGTTATACCTTCAAGCTCTACAACTCGCTGAGTAGTTACGATACTATTTGTTATTCACCCGGTATGTTATGCCGCTGGTTCGATCCGTCTGCCCTCTTGCTTATCCGGAGCCGATCATGAGCACTGAACAATTCAACGTACAAAATGTAAAATGCGCAGGTTGTGTCAAGGCCATCGTCGACGGCCTGTCCGCCCTTCCTCAGGTAGACCAGGTGACGGTAACCATCGAAGACGCTTGTGTTACTGTGCAAGGAGAGGGGATCAACCGTCAGCTCCTGTCCGGCAAGCTGGCTGCACTGGGCTATCCCGAAGCGGGATCCGGATGAATACCGAAAAACTGCAACGGCTGGGACGTGCCGTGCTGAAAGTGGAGGCCCAGGCAGTCTCCGAACTGATTCCACGCATCGACGAGAACTTCGCCCGCGCCTGTCAGTACATGCTCGATTGCCGCGGGCGCATCGTGGTCACCGGCATGGGCAAATCGGGGCATATCGGCAGCAAGATCGCCGCGACGCTGGCCAGCACCGGCAGCCCCTCCTTTTTCGTTCACCCCGGTGAGGCCAGCCACGGCGACCTGGGGATGCTTACCGCGCAAGATGTCGTCATCGCCCTCTCCAACTCAGGCGAAACCGATGAACTGCTGACCATTCTGCCGCTTATCAAGCGGCTGAATGTACCCCTCATCACCTTGACCGGCAATCCATGCTCCCGCCTCGCGCAAGCTGCCGATATCAATATCGATGTCAGCGTCTCCCAGGAGGCTTGCCCCCTGGGGCTGGCGCCCACCTCCAGCACCACCGCCGCTCTGGCCATGGGTGATGCATTGGCCGTCTCTCTGCTGGAAGCGCGGGGCTTTACCGCCGACGACTTTGCCCGCACTCACCCCGGAGGCCGCCTGGGCCGCCGCCTGTTGCTGCTGATCTCCGATATCATGCACGCCGGAGCGGACATTCCCAGTGTCCAGAGAACGGTTCCGCTCAGCGATGCCCTTGTGGAAATGAGCAACAAGAGACTGGGATTTGTCGCTATCGTGGACAAGAACGACAAAATAGAGGGCATCTTTACGGATGGCGATCTGCGGCGGGTACTCGAACACAGGCAGGTGGATGTGCACACCACCCCGATTGGAGAGATAATGACGCCCAATGGAAAAACCGTTCAACCTGATATACTGGCGGCAGAAGCGCTGCAGGTAATGGAAACCAATAAAATCAACGCGCTGCTGGTCGCAGATAATAGTGGCAAACTGATTGGGGCATTCAACATGCATGATCTGTTGCGCGCCGGCGTTGTTTAGCGAGCTGCAGAATCTGAAAGTCACTGCCCGGATAGCTCCTGAAATTCGCCGGCTCAAGGCGGAAAATGTGTGTTTGTACAAGGTAAATGGCCATTTTTCAGCGCACAAATGGGGCGCAGATTTCTGAGACTGGCCGGGCAATTGCAGAGAGGAAAGGGGTATGCGGGACATCCTGGAAAAAGCCACCTCCATCAAACTGGCCGTTTTCGATGTCGACGGCGTCCTGACCGATGGCAGCCTGTTTCTCGGCGATGACGGCCAGGAGTACAAAGCGTTCCACTCACGGGATGGGCACGGGATGAAAATGCTCCAGGCCAGCGGTGTAGACATTGCCATCATTACCGGGCGCACCTCCCGGGTGGTCCAGCACCGTATGGACAATCTCGGAGTTCGGCATATCTATCAAGGGCAACTGGACAAGCTGCCAGCATTTGAAGCGCTGTTGCGGAAACTTGGCATCAGCGCCAGCCTTGCCGCCTATGTCGGAGACGATGTGGTCGATCTGCCGGTAATGCGGCGCGCCGGCCTGGCCGTTGCCGTGCAGGATGCACATCCGCTGGTCAAGGAGCATGCTCACTGGTGCACCCCCAACGGAGGAGGGCGGGGTGCAGCCAGGGATCTGTGCGAGATGATCATGCGCGCCCAGGGAACACTGGATGAGCAGCTCACCCGCTACCTCCGCTGAGACAATGAAGCCCCTTCGAAGAGCGCTGCCAGGGATCGCCCGCCGTTACGGCTATCGGGCACCGCTCCTGTTCATCACGCTGCTCGTGCTGGCGGCGTTCAGCACCTGGATGAAATGGTACAGCAAACCGCCGGCAGCCCCTGCGCAAACAGCCACGCCGGGGCCCGACTACTATTTGAGAAATTTCATAATTACAGCCACCGGCATGGATGGATTGCCACGGTACGTCATCGAGGCGAGCTACATGGCCTACATGGCGGGACAGAAGAGCGTCACCTTTCTCCGGCCAAAACTGCTTTTCCACAACGAAGCGCTCTCGACCTGGGCCATTACGGGAGAACAGGCAAATATTACCGAACAGGGAAAGCAGATCTTGATGAAAGGAGAGGTCGTTCTGGAACAGCTCCCGGGATCCAAAGGAGAGGCGCTGCGGGTAGAAACAACCGATCTGTTCGTTCTTCCAGCGCTGAAACGTGCTGAAACAGCGGCCAGGGTAGTGATGGAAACAGACGGTGCGGTGATCGAGGCCACCGGCTTCCGGATCAATCTGGCGCAGGGTAAACTCAATTTCCTGCGCCAAACCCGAGGAAGATACTATGCGCCTTCCCGTTGACTGGAAAATCGCCTGCCTGCCACGGTCAACCCGGCAGCCAAACAAACCAGCCCTTGGGCAGCGAACATGGCGGCTGGCGCCGCTCTATCTGGCTGCCGGGTTGGTATTGTGTTTCATTTGTGGAGCAGCCGCGGCAGATGAGCCGATCGATATCGAAGCTGATCAGGCCGAGTTCGACGAACGCAGTGGCACCAGCATCTTCCAGGGCGATGTCCGGCTTCAGCGCGGAACCCTGTCCATAACCGCCGATAAAATAACACTGTACCGGGTCAACAAACGCCTTGAGCGAACCGTCGCCGAAGGTCATCCAGCCCATTATTCGCAAAAACTGGACAAGGGCGGCGACATTCGCGCTGAAGCGGAAAAGATCGAATATTTTGCCGCCACGGAAGAGCTGCACATGACTGGCAAAGCGCGTTTATGGCATGAGAAAAACCGTTTCATCGGTGAACGAATCATCTACCACATCACCTCAAACAGGGTGCTGGCCAATGGCAGCGGCGGCGACAAGCGCGTACGCGCCACCATCTATCCCGACGAAAACCCATGAACAGGCCAGAACCAGGCCACTCCCTCGCCGCACACCAACTGGTCAAGCAGTACCGCGATCGGCGGGTGGTCAACGGCTTTTCCCTCAAGGTTGATAGTGGCGAAATCGTTGGGCTGTTAGGTCCCAACGGGGCAGGTAAAACCACCAGTTTCTACATGATTGTTGGCCTGATTCCCTGCGACGAAGGCCGCATCACTCTGGACGATCGGGATATCACCGCCTATCCCATGCACACACGGGCACAGCTTGGTATCGGCTACCTGCCCCAGGAGGCCTCCGTATTCCGCAAACTCACCGTGGAGGAGAATATCCTGGCCATTCTGGAAACCCGCAAACAGCTGAGTCGTACTCAACGTCAACAGCTTCTGGAGCAACTGCTCCAGGATTTTCATATCGGTCACCTGCGCACCACGGCCGGAGTCAGCTTGTCCGGCGGTGAACGGCGGCGGGTGGAAATTGCGCGCGCGCTGGCCACAGAACCCCGTTTCATCCTTTTGGACGAACCGTTTGCCGGGGTCGATCCCATCTCCGTTCTGGATATTCAGGGTATTATCCGGCAACTCAGTGATCGCGGCATAGGTATATTGATAACCGATCACAATGTACGCGAAACCCTCGGGATTTGCGAAAGGGCCTATATCATTAGCGAAGGCAAGGTCATCGCCAAGGGTTCCCCTTCAGAACTGCTGAATGATCAGCAGGTGCGGAAGGTCTATCTTGGCGACAACTTCACCCTTTAGTCCCGGCGGCCTCAAACAAGGGGGTTTTTCTGCCGTTCCGACAAGAATAAGCGGGTAATCCGGCCAAAGTGGTATTTCTGCAGCAGACTTCTCTATTCTCAAACAGTCGCCTAAGGTAAAATAAGATCATATATTCCACTACCAACACTTGATGAAACAGACATTACATCTTCGTCTCGGGCAACAACTCGCCATGACGCCGCAGCTGCAGCAGGCGATACGTCTGCTACAGCTCTCGTCTGTGGAGTTGCAGGCCGAGATCCAGCAGGCACTGGAATCCAATGTCATGCTGGAACGGCAAGATGAGGAGAGTGAAGCCAGCCACGGCGACAGGGCCGAACAGCAAAACCAGCCGTCTGAACCCGCCAGCGCCGCTGACAGCGATTTACAAGCCCTGGATATCAGCAAAGAGGGGGAAGCCATCCCTTCCGAACTTCCGGTAGATACCCGATGGGAGGATGTCTACGAGCCGGGATTCCCCTCTGGCGGGGGCGGCGCCACCGAGGAAAACCGGGAGTTTGAGTTTCAAGGCAACACAGCTACCGAGAATCTGGGCGAGCACCTGCGCTGGCAGGTGCAGATGGGCAACTTCAGCCAAACCGACCAGATCATCGCCGAAGCAATTATAGATGCAATCAGTGACGATGGTTACCTGGCTACCCCGTTAGAGGAGATACATCAGCTGCTGAGCGCTGATCTGCCCGAGCTGGAGAGCGATGAGCTGACTGCCGTACTGCACCGCATTCAGAACTTTGATCCTCCTGGCGTCGGCGCGCGGAATCTGCAAGAGAGCCTCTTGTTGCAACTGCGGCAGCTACCCGACGACGCGCCCTGGCTCAGCGAAGCAAAGATGGTCATCCAACGGCACTTCAATCTGCTGGCCAAACGGGACTATACCCAGCTGATGCGGCGCAGCCAACTGAATGAAGAGAGCCTGCACCAGGTCATCCAGCTGATACAGTCTCTCAACCCCCGGCCTGGCGGTCATATCTCCAGCAGCAGTCCGGAGTATGTCGTTCCCGATGTTTTCGTCACCAAAGTGAACGGCAACTGGCGGGTAGAATTGAATCCGGAAAATGCCCCCAGGCTGGGCATCAATGCTCACTACGCCAGCATGGTTCGCCGGGGGGACAACACGACGGACAATGTCTGTCTTAAAAACCACCTGCAGGAAGCCCGCTGGTTCCTGAAAAGCCTGCAAAGCCGCAGTGAAACGCTGCTCAAGGTAGCCAGCACCATCGTCGAGCGTCAGCGTGACTTTCTCGAGCATGGCGAACTGGGCATGAAACCGATGGTGCTGCATGATATCGCCGAATCCGTCGATATGCACGAGTCCACTATTTCTCGCGTGACCACCCGCAAATATATCCATACACCCAGGGGTGTCTTTGAGCTGAAATATTTCTTCTCCAGCCATGTAAAAACCAGCGGGGGAGGGGAGGTATCATCAACCGCCATCCAGGCACACATCAAAAAGCTGGTTCTTGGAGAAGAGCCAAAAAAACCCCTGAGCGACAGCAAAATCGCCCAGATTCTTTCGGAGCGGGGAATCAAGGTGGCCCGAAGAACGGTAGCCAAATATCGCGAAATAATGAACATACCTCCATCCAGCGAACGCAAACGGTTAGCATAAATTTTTTCGTTATTTTTTGGAGTAACTCTATCATGCAATTGAATCTCACCGGACACCATGTCGATCTGACCGAAGCCCTGCGCAACTATGTTGAAGAGAAGCTGGGCAGACTGGAGCGTTTTTTCGACAAGGTGGGAAATGTACATGTCATACTGAGCGTAGAGAAAAACCGGCAGAAAGCCGAAGCGACCATGCATGTGAACGGTGCCGATCTGTTTGCAAATGCCGAGGATGAAAACATGTACGCGGCAATTGATGCCCTGAGCGACAAGTTGTATCGTCAACTCAAAAAACACAAGGAAAAAATTACCAGCCATCATTGACAACAGTATCTGTCAACCCGGCAATCCAGTATTAAGGTTGCCGGGTTGGAATCCAATGGACTGCGGCCAGAACCCTGATGAATATCCCGGAAATACTCTCTCCTGAGAACGTCAGCTCGCAAGCCGATGTTACCAGCAAAAAGCGGGCGCTGGAGTTGCTTAGTCACATGCTTGCCAGCCATACGGAACAGATATCCAGCGCCGATGTTTTCGATAGCCTGCTAGCCCGTGAAAAACTCAGTAGCACCGGTCTGGGCAAGGGCGTTGCACTGCCTCATGGCAGGGTAAAAAACATTGACCAAACGCGCTGTGCGCTTCTCCAGCTGCGCAAAGGCATCGATTTTGACGCCAATGATGACCAGCCGGTCGACCTGTTATGCGCCTTGATGGTTCCAGAGCACTCCACCGACGAACATCTCCAGGTTCTTGCCGCCCTGGCGGAAATGTTTCGTGACCAAAATCTCTGTGAGCGGCTTCGCACAGCCCCCACCAGTGACAAACTCTACCAGGAGTTGACACACTGGCGGCCGCCAGGCCACGCTTCGGAAGACAAACATTGATCGGCAGTATCCTGTTCAATCCGTTTTCCGGAACAGGCCATCGACTCCCGTCATCGGTTGCGCAATGGCCGGAGATGGCTGAAAAAATATCGTAAGCAACTGCTTGGCAAGCCGAATAGAGCATGTCCGCCAAAACGGAGATACGTCATGGAGTCTTTATGGAGATACTTGGTTTGGGTATCCTTATCGAAGGCTCCCATGAGGTTGGGAAAAGCGCCCTGGCACTGGAGCTCGTCAGCCGTGGCCATAAACTGATCGCAGATGATGCACCGGAGTTTTACCGCGGCTCCACCTCAGCCGTCATTGGCAGGTGTCCCCCCCCGCTACAAGATTTTATTGAGGTTTTTGGTCTGGGGGTGTTAAATATCCCCGCCATGTTTGGAACAGACGCCATCAAGAGAAACAGTCCGCTTCGACTACTGATATCTTTGATAGCGGCAGATCGATTCAAACGGATGGGAGATGAATACCTGACAGGCCGGTGGCGACAACAAACCGTTCTCGATGTGGCGATTCCCGCGGTGGAACTTCCGGTCATGCCAGGACAAAATATGGCCGTCATTGTAGAGTGCGCTGCCCGAAACCATTCGCTGCGCATGACGGGCTATAACGCATCCGAGGCCTTCATCAACAGTCAGCGCTCCTTTTTGGAGAGAGAAGAATGAGACTACTGATCATCAGTGGCATGTCCGGTTCAGGGAAAAGTGTCGCCCTGAATGTCCTGGAAGATCTCGGTTACTACTGCCTTGACAATCTGCCAGTCTCCTTGCTCCCCGCTTTTGCCGAGCGCGTATTGATCAACAGTCGCTCCCGGGTCAACAAGGCAGCCATTGGAATCGATGCCCGTAATTTGACAGGCGATTTGAGCTCATTTCCTGAAATCATCTCCAGACTCAAGGAGCAGGCGATTGAATGCCAAATCTATTTTCTGACAGCCGATGAGGATACGCTGCTGAAGAGATTCAGCGAAACCCGGCGCAGACACCCTTTGACCTCCCAAACAGTTCCACTCGCCGATGCCATCAAACGGGAAGGGGTTCTGCTGGAACCCATCGCAGCCAGTGCGGATCTGCGCATTGAAACAAGCCACACCAACGTCCATCAATTACGCGATTTGATCGTGGAGCGGTTGCAGGATCTGCATCCCGGCACCATGTCGATACTGTTCGAATCATTCGGCTTCAAGAATGGAATTCCTGCGGATGCCGATTTTGTTTTCGATGTTCGCTGCCTGCCGAACCCACACTGGCAGCCCCGCTTGCGCCCTTTCAGCGGGCGGGACAAACCGGTTATCGACTTTCTGGAGGCTGAGCCACTGGTGGATCAGATGAGCAAACAGCTGTGCGAATTCATGAACACCTGGATTCCACATTTCGAAGCCGATAATCGCAGCTACATGACCGTTGCCATCGGTTGTACCGGCGGACAGCACCGTTCCGTATATCTGGTGGAGCGGCTCGCCAGACACTTCCAGCGGATACGTGTCAACGTACAGGTGCGTCACCGGGAGCTGTCATGAGCATTGGACTGTTGATCATTACCCACAACCAGATTGGCGAGACGCTGCTCGATACCGCCATCGCCCTCATAGGAAATGCACCGTTGCAGACCGGAACCATAGCCGTGGCACCGCACTCGGACCTGAAACGAATCACGCAGCAGGCGCGAAAACAGCTCCAGGCGTTGAATCAGGGTGATGGGGTACTGATTCTTAGCGATATTTTTGGCTCCACCCCCAGTAACATTGCGACTTCGTTGCTGGATCAACCCCATATCATGTTGGTAACGGGGATCAATCTGCCAATGCTCATTCGGGTACTCAACTACCCTCACCTGGGACTTGCGGAGCTGGCGCACAAAGCGACCAGTGGCGGACACGATGGCATCATCTGGAGCAGTTCCCGATAGCCGCCGGGCCACCGGTACACCCCGGATTCTGAACATCGATAGCGTTGGCGGGGTACGATATCATGATTGACAAAGAGCTGACCATTATCAACAAACTGGGATTGCACGCTCGGGCAGCCGTAAAATTCGTCAATCTGGCCAAAGAGTTTGATGCCGAGATCCGGCTATTGGCAAACCACCGATGCGTCAACGGAAAGAGTATCATGGGGATCATGATGCTGGCTGCATCACGCGGCACCACGCTGGTCATCAGCGCGGATGGGCCAGACGAAGCCCAGGCGCTGCAACAACTCGAAAAGCTGATAGCGGAACGGTTCGGGGAAGCGGAGTAACGCCCTGGCCCGGCTGCTGAGGCCCCTGCAGGTGACTACTCAGCCAGCCCCTGATATTCACCCTCTCCACATTCTCAGATGCTACTCGCTGAACAGACCCGTACTCTTTCAAGATAATAAATGACGCTGAATCCGCGCCTTGAAAGAGTAGATGCCGGGCTAATAACAAAAATGCTCCCTGACGATATGTTGCAACAACCCTTTCGAAGCATCTTCAACCAGATCGAGGACTCTCTCAAACCCTTTTTTCCCGCCATAATAGGGGTCGGGCACCTCCCGTAGCAGCGAATCAGCCGAAAAATCGAGAAACAGACACAACTTGTGTTCGTGACCGTCAGGACAAAGCTCCTGAAGCACCATCAAGTTCTCTTCATCCATGGCAATAACATAGTCATACTGCTCACAGTCCTCGGCCGTCACACGGCGGGCCTGCAGGTTGGACATATCATAACCTCGCAGCTCCGCAACCTCCCGGGCACGGGGATCCGGCTCCTTGCCAACATGATAGGAGTGCGTTCCCGCAGAATCGATCTCGACCAGGTGGCCCAGCTCCGCCAGTTCGACCATTGTCCGGAACACACCCTGCGCGGTGGGGGAACGGCAGATATTGCCCATACAGACAAACAGAATCTTTATTTTTTCAGCCATCTATCGTTGAGATTCCGACATTATGAAAACAGCTTGTCCATCGTAACAGGTAACTCGCGAATCCGTACACCGGATGCGGCATAAAGGGCATTAACCACCGCCGGAGCGATGGGCGGCACACCAGGTTCGCCAACCCCGCCCGGAGACTCTTCGCCAGGCATGATATACGCCTCAATCGGAGGGGTCTCATCTATCCGCAAGATGGGAAAGTCGTGAAAATTGCTCTGCTCGACCCGTCCTTTACGGATGGTAATCGCACTGGTCAGGGTCGCTGTCAATCCAAACAGGATTCCCCCTTCCATTTGAGCCAGAACCGTATCAGGATTGACCACCCGGCCGCAATCGATAACAGAAACAATTCGATGGATCCGGATGCCATCTGTTTTATCAGCGGACAACTCCACCACCTGCGCTACATAGCTGCCAAACCCCGGGTGAATGGCGATTCCCAAATGATGTCCCTGGGGCAGTGCTTCACCCCAGCCCGCTTTTTCCGCGGCCATTTCGGCTACCGCCTTCAAGCGCGGCTGCCGCTTCAGCAGCCGCAGCCGGAATGCCAACGGATCTTCCCCTGCATGCGCCGCCAACTCATCGATAAACCCCTCCACGACGAATGCATTCCAGGAGTGGCTCACGGAGCGCCAGGGGCCAGTGGGAACCCCGGTATTCACATCAACGGTACTCCCGCCACTGACCGGAATATCATAGTAGGGAGAGCCATAATCCGATGCTCCCACCGCTAACTGGTGCCACATGACGGGCGAGCCGTTTTCGTCCACACCAGCCGTCATGCGATGCAGACTGGCAGGCCGGTAGTAACCATGCTGAATGTCCTGCTCCCGCGACCAAATCAGCTTGACCGGGGCTTCAGCCGCCTTCGCTATCTGCACCGCCTCCATGACAAAATCACTTTTCAGGCGCCGCCCGAACCCGCCCCCCAGCAGCGTATTGTGGACTCTTACGGAATCGAACGAGTGCTTCAGCAGTTTGTTTTTTGCCCGTTGCAGCAAATATTCGGCACTGGACATGGAAAACCGCGCGGCAACCGCTTGCACCTCACTGGGCTTCTGGCTAGGCGACCACACCTCACAGATACCATCATGTATGTGGACGGTGCAGCACATTGGCTCCGGGGTGGCATGCGCCTGATAGGGGAGATGATACTCGGCCTCTATCTTTCGATCCGCACCGGCCAAAGCCACGGCCAACTCCTGCTCCATTCCTGCAAAATCATCTGCGTGACGGGAAAAAAGCTGGCGGATGGTTCGTGAGCTGATATCTGCGTTTGCACCAAAATCCCACACGATATCGAGCGCCCCGGCCCCTTTTGCCGCTGCCCAGAAATGGTCGGCGACCACGGCAACACCTGAATCTATCTCGACCACCTGGCGCACGCCGGAAACGGCCAATGCCTTTTTGCTATCGATTTCCCGCGCCCTGCCACCAAACACCGGACAGTGCACGATAGTGGCAACAAGAAGGCCGGGTATGTCGACATCGACACCGTACCGTGCACTGCCGTTGAGAGCATCTTCCCCCCTCACCCGGGGCTGTGATTTGCCAATGAGCCGAAAATCACCCGGCTCTTTGAGCCGGACATTCCCGGGAACCGGCATTTGTGCAGCCATTGCAGCAAGCTCACCATAGGTTGCCCGCCGCTCGCCAGCTATGTGAGTAATCACTCCGTCGCGGGCGACGCACGCTTCGGCTGGAGTCTGCCAGGTTTGCGCCGCGGCTGCAATCAACATCTCTCGGGCGACAGCGCCCGCTTGGCGAAAACGCTCCCAGCCCTCCCGGATACTGGTGCTACCGCCCGTAGACTGCCATCCGTAAACCGAATTATCCACGGGAGCCTGTTCAACCTCGATCATTGTCAGATCCACTTCCAGCTCTTCAGCCAATAGCTGTGGCAGGGCGGTATGCACACCTTGCCCCATCTCTGCCTCATCGACGAACACTGTAATCCGGTTGTCGGGCGTTATTCTCAACCAACCATTAGGCTGGAAATCCTTACTGCCCCTGTCCGATGAGGCTGAACGAGCACAGGACGCCAGAGAAAAAGCCAGAAGCAACCCTGTTCCCGCCGCGGCCGTGGTAACGAGAAACTCCCGGCGCGCCGGGCTATGATCGCTGTTCATGGCTTGCCACCCAAGGCCGCCGCCCGCTGAATGGCCTTGCGAATGCGGGGATAGCTACCACAGCGGCACAGTGTCCGCGCCATGACCCTGTTGATATCCGCATCGGTGGGACGCGGTATTTTTTCCAGCAACGCTGCCGCCGCCATAATCTGTCCCGGTTGACAATACCCGCACTGCGATACCTGCTCTTCCAGCCAGGCTTGCTGAACCGGGTGTGTGGTCTCTTTCGATAGCCCTTCTATGGTAACGACTTTCCGGCCATTCACCGCCGAGACAGAAATCGAGCAGGACGGCACCAGCTCACCCCCAAGATGAACATTGCAGGCACCACAAACGCCAATGCCACAACTAAATTTTGTGCCGGTCAACCCCAACAGATCCCGCAGCACCCACAAAAGCGGCATGTCTGCCTCTGCTTCGACCTCATACGGCTTTCCATTTACTGTCAATGACCAACGCGCCATGCTTTCTCCTGATCAGTTTTGCGGCTTATCTATCATTATCCAGCCCGGCAACGATACTTGCCGCATTCCGGTTTTCAACAGCGGCGCGGCCCTTGCCATTGCCTGCAGACCGCGCCTTGGTCCGGGCCGGTCTCGTACTCCTGTATTATCGGGTAGCTTATGCTCGGGTTGGTATGCGCATAGTTTAGGCCATTTCACACTCTCGCTTCTACCCGTTACCGAAGCTCGGGGAAAACATCCGGAATATTTTCCCCCAAGAACAACTTTTGGCTCCTCTCCCAATGCGCCTCTGTTAGAATCTTGCACAGATTTATTACCCCTGCCGTTGCGGCAACCGCTTGAGACCTTACTATGCCAGAAACCAGCGAGTCCATCGTTACCGAACAGCAAGCCTTCAGCGAGGCCTTGCGTTCACACGCCTA
Source organism: Gammaproteobacteria bacterium (assembly GCA_015491735.1). Taxonomy (GTDB): domain Bacteria; phylum Pseudomonadota; class Gammaproteobacteria; order Thiohalospirales; family Thiohalospiraceae; genus DRMK01. Next base: position 13,196 of record WFVH01000003.1, on the reverse strand, counting down.
CGGCAAAGCGCTTCAGTTACTCAACGACATGAACTCGGCCGAGGTAGCGCACCTGCTGGAGTCTCTGCCTGCCGATGAGCGCGACCTGGCCTGGGATCTGGTTCGCACCAAGCTCGAGGGAGATGTGCTCGTTCACGTCAACGACAACCTGCGAGCCGAACTCATCCGCAAGATGGAGCCCCATGAGCTGGTAGCTGCAACCAGCGGCCTGGAAACCGACGATCTCGCCGATCTGCTACCGGATATGCCGGACGAGGTGTTCAACGAAGTCCTGTTGTCGATGGATGAGCAGAACCGGCAGCGCCTGGAGTCTGCCCTCTCGTATCCCGAGGACTCTGCCGGCGGCTTGATGAACATGGACACCATCACGGTACGCGCCGATATTACCGTGGATGTGCTGTTGCGTTACCTGCGGCGCCACAAAGAACTTCCGGGGCATACCGATACCTTGATGGTGGTCGATCGCGAGGGAAGGTTCATGGGCACAGTCCCGCTTACCACGCTGCTGACCAGCGCCCCCAACGCCACTGTTGAGGAGATCATGCAGCGTGATGTGGAAGCGATCCCGGCAGACATGCCCGCGCATGAAGTGGCAAAACTGTTCGAACTCCACGACCTGGTGAGCGCGCCGGTAGTCGATGACAACGGCCTCCTGCTCGGGCGCATTACCATTGATGATGTTGTAGACATTATCCGTGATGAAGGAGAGCACTCCTTGATGAGCATGGCCGGCCTGCATGAAGAGGAGGATCTGTTTGCTCCCGTCATTCCCAGCGCCCGGCGTAGAGCCTTGTGGCTGGGGATCAATCTGCTTACCGCTTTTCTCGCTTCCTGGGTAATCGGACAGTTCGATGCCACCATCGAGAAACTGGTGGCATTGGCGGTGCTGATGCCAATCGTCGCCAGCATGGGTGGCATCGCGGGCAGCCAGACCATGACGTTGGTCATTCGCGGCCTGGCGCTGGATCAGGTTAGCAACCACAACGCGCGCAAACTGCTGCTCAAGGAGATAACGGTCGGCCTGCTCAACAGTATCGTTTGGGCACTGGTCATTGCCACGGTCGCCTATCTCTGGTTCGGCAACCCTGGTTTGGGAGCTATCATTGCCGCAGCGATGACCATAAATCTTCTCATTGCCGCCCTGGCCGGCGTGACGATTCCGTTGATATTGCGCAAACTCGGCGCCGATCCGGCGCTCGCCGGAGGAGTGGTTTTGACCACGGTCACCGATGTCATCGGTTTCCTGTCATTTCTGGGCCTGGCAACACTGTTCCTGATCTGAATACCGCGTAACGACCCAGCAAGTTGCAGAATGTGTACACAGCCAGATCAAAGCGAAAAAGGTGTGTTTACAGCCAATAAATTACGCCATTTATACCAACCCGCCATGAATAAAACTCCTGACAACCAGCGCTAACAGCACGAAACCGATCCCCAGCAAAATGAATCCCAGGATGTGATACAGACGCGAGCGGGCGGGAGAAGGGGGCGCTACCAAATATTTTTCCAGTTCACCGCTCTCCACCAACCGGCGGTACTCCTCCGGGCGCTCCTCTTTAAACTCCTCCAGATCCCAGCTACCACTGAACATGACAATATCCAGCGGAAACTTTCCGGGACGGATATGATTGTTGAAAAAATGAACGACGAACAGCGTCATGACAGCCAGAAAGGCCTCGACCCCGTGCGCGATGGTGGCCACGTTCAACACCCAGCCGGGCAACAGGTTGCCAACGGTATCGGAGAACCACAACATCATGCCGGATACGCCAATAACCAATGCACCCCAGTAGACCGCCCAGTAATCGAATTTTTCCCAATAGGTCCAGCGGTCGAAGCGGGGCTGCTCTCCCTTGCCAAAAAACCACTTGAACTGCCCAACCATATCCTGCCAATCCTTTTTGCGTGGCAATAGCGAATCGGGGCCAAACCAATCGAAATCAGGATTACGACGAATATTGTAGATTACCGCCACCGCATGACCGATGATCGCCCCCAGAAACACCACCGCCGCAAAACGGTGAATCGTGGTGAACAGGCCGTGACCACCGGCCGCCTCGACCGCCCACACCGCCCAGGACGCGTTAGCATACATAACCGACATGCCGGTAAATACCAGCGTCATCACTGACAGCGCTACCGCCCAGTGGTTGAGCCGCCACTGCCAGGAGAAGCGGCGAAAATGCTTGCCGCTCTTTTTATGTGGCCGCTTCACGCGGAATGGGTAACGCCTGGAATCCACAATGCGCCACTCAATCACCCGCGAATGAATCTCCCGATAAAACCAAAGCATCGAATGTGCATAGAAAAATATCAGCACAAAAAGCACGATTCCCACCATGATACGGGCAGCCAGCCACATATAGGGATATTTTTCATAATCATGGGTATTGCCATGCACGCGGTACTGAATAAAATTTTCGTTAGCGTCCTCATGACACTCCCTGCAGGTGATTAACTTGCTTTCGCTGCTGACAAGGGAGAGGGGATCATCGACGGCACGCATGGCATGAGCGCGGTGACAGTTGGCGCATTTGGCGGCATCACTGTTTCCCAGCCAGGCCAGTGCGCCATGAGTGGTGGAGAGATAGGCCTCCACCTCCAGCTCATGACAATCACCACAAGAGTCGGTCACAATCCGGTGTGCGGTCAGCTTTTCACCACTTATCCGGTGAGAGGTATGGCAATCGCTGCAGGTGGCGCTCTCTCCACGCCAGGGGCGCTTCAGATTGGCGCCATGAACCGAAAACCGGTACTCCTGCAGCTCTTTGGTATGGCATGCGCCACACATCTGCGGTGAGTTGCCGGAATAGGTTGTAGCACGCGAATCATCCGAACGGTAAACATAGTGAGCCGTGTGGCAGCGGTCACAGGTGGCATTGTTTTCTACTGCGGTATCTGCATGAATCGATGTCTGGTAGCGCGCATTGTTCACCACCGTTTTCTGCCGACTGCTCAGCTCACCCCGGACGCGATGACCCCGGCGCTTACCGGACAGTCCACCTTTTTCCAACCGGCTATGGCAGGTAACGCAATCCACCGCCTGCAGACCATCTTTATCATGTGGCAGCTTTTCAATGCCTGCATGACACTCTATACAGGGCAGTTCTCCATGAACACTCTGTTTCAGCGCATGCGCATTGATATCAAGAGAACGCATTGCACCACCGCCGGTTTCTCCGATCGGCACAGCAAAGCCCGCAACACCGTGACAATCCAGACAAGCGTCATCCGACAACTCTGTGCCATAGGCACCAAAGGAGAATAAAAAGGCCAGGAAGAGAAAAAACCGTTCGTGCATGATGACAAACCCGCTGAAGCAGCACCTGTTTTGCCGCGAAACACTGAGAAACCGGGTGCAGACCCCGTATCAAATGGGTGAACTCCTGATAAACGACTATCCCGGGTTCCGGATCCAACGGCAAAAAGACAGCAAGCCGCCCACCCGGCAAACGGGCAGACGGCGATTCAGTTCAACTACTCTTTTGGTTTGAGATTGAAGCCGTGATTATCATCATCGGCAGGCGACCAGGACTTCGGCGGCTCCTTACCCAGAAACCAGCGGTGCATCTCTGAGTTCAGCACATCATCCAGCGCAGCTTGTACCTTTTTGGCAGACTCGTGTTTGCCATCCTTTTCAGCTTTTTCGATGATCTCTTTGATCTGCGGCACCATCTCCATATAGAAGCGGTGCGCCATCTCATAGAAACCCTCCCACTGAACATAATCCGGCGCCTGCATGGCTGCACCATGACGCGCCCGCCGCCCTTCATGGTGCCACAGATGGAACCAGGTCCACTCCAGCTCATCGTCAAACTTGGTGTCTGTAAGCAGTCCTTCAGCTTTCATCAGCTTCATCAACCGCTGACCGGGCTTGGCATATTTCTCGTTGTACAACTCTACGGCGGAATCCAGTTGCATATAGAAATTGTCAATCATCGCCCGGCCATGACAGGAGGTGCAGACATTCTTCATGTCCTTGCGCCGCTCCAGCCAGGGCTTGACTTGCTTACCTTCTGCAATCGCCTTGGCATCGATTTTGGTCGAGATGGGTGCACGCAGATTCCAGGAGATGCGCGCGCCAATGTCATGCGTAATCGGCAAATCCTTGGTGGCGGACATATGGCATGTGGCGCATGTAGGCGCCGCGCTGTAATCCTCCCCGACGATCCATTTGTCGGAATCCAGGTTCATTTTGTCTTTGTGCGCCCGGTAGTTGATACCGTGAATGGACTCCTCGTAAATCTCCTTTTGTGGATGATCCGGCCCCAAATGACAACGACCACAGTTTTCCGGCTGACGTGCCTGGGCCACATCGAAGTTGTGACGCAAATGGCAAGCGGAACAAGCGCCTTTGGAGCCATCAGGATTAATCCGGCCGATACCTGTATTGGGCCAGGTAGACGGGTTGAGCGAGCCGTCCGACTCGACTCGAACGATGGAACCATGGCAACCGGCGCACCCCATGGTCACCACGGGCGAAGTCCCGCTCATCAGAGGCGCCCCTGATACAACCTCGGCCAACACATTGTCCAGCGAACCGAGTATATTCCCCGCTGAGGCGTGGTGGCTGGCATCGAACTCGGCGGCTGCTTTTTCATGGCAACGCCCGCAATCCTCGGGCGACACAATAATGGAAATGATGTGATCTTTGTGTTTTATCGCATCTTTGTCGGAAGGATCCGCCTTGTGACATTCGTAGCACCCCACATTGGCGGCATAGTGCTTGGAATCACCCCACATCTCGTAGATACCGGGTGTTTTTTCCCGATGACAGGAAACACACTCGGCGCTCTCCCTGCTGAGATTTTTGAACCCCTCCAGAATTTCAACCGGCTCCTCTTCCTCAACCACCGTTTCCGGGGAGCCGACCGAACCGGTCCCGGTGCTACGGCTTGGTTGCGGAACCTCGCTGATCGGTGATCTTTCAGCCACCACCTCCTGCTCTTTCGACAACGACATCTCCCCTGCCAAGGCAAGCACCGGAAACAGGGACGCCAACACCACCAACAACAAAAAACCAGGACGGGGCGCCCTTGGTTTCGCCGGTCTTTTATTACTCACGGCTTGTTCTCCTCGCGTGATTATCTTACCGAATCGAGACGCACAGCAGTCTCACCTCCCACGCAAGGCCAAGCAAGATTCAAACCACGCCCCGTTCTATTGAAACAGAGGAGATTAACGTGTTGATTCAATTACAGAGATCCCGAATCACGCGAAGATGTTCTTTCACTGTGCGGAGACAAAAGGCGCACTATTAATGAGCGAAAAAGGGACCGGAAACCGGTGGAGCACCTTTTTGGTGCAAACGCCACAACTCCGCGATAACGCAATTTATCGTTGGTTCACTGCAACGATCCGGCCAGATTCTGCTTGTTTCACCTGCCTTGAGGTTGGTTCACTCCGTTTGGATCTACCGCCTCACAAGATTGGCGAGGCGCTTTCTGGACATAAACCGCGTAAACATGGCGAAGAATAGCAGATACCAGGGAGCCACTACTCCCCCTCCACCGCCACTACTGTCATCATTACCGTTATCGCTACCGTTATCGCTACCGTTATCGCTACCGTTATCGCTACCGTTATCGCTACCGTTATCGCTACCGTTATCGCTACCGTTATCGCTACCGTTATCGCCGCCGTTGTCGCCGCCGTTGTCGCTACTACCACCACCATTACCTGGCCGATGGAAAAGATAGGCTGAGCCACTTCGCTGTTTGCCATCAACTGCATCTTTGTAGGCGCCGGCCAACAGGTAACTGCCCGTCACTGCGACCGTACTGCCAAACCGGTCTTCCGCATCTCCATCCGCTGCAACCAGCTTGTCCTGATAAACCATTGCGGCAGAGGTGGTCCGGTATACATAGACCGAACCGGAATTTTCTCCCATGTCATCGTCCAGCAGAGCCCCAACGACCGCCGTATCGCCAACAAGATCAACAGCGTAACCAAATCCTTGATCGGCAAAACCATCATCGGCGGTAATTTTTCGCTGTTGCGCCCAGTTTGCGCCCGAAAACAGATACACGGCGCCACCATCCGCACCCATATCGTCATCCATGTCTGCTCCAACCAGGACGTTTCCACCATCGATTGCCACATCGTAACCAAACTGATCGCCGGCAGCGCCATCCTCGGCCATCAGCTTGATGGTTTCCGTCACATCGCTCCACCCCGCGACCGGTTTGTCATACAGGTAAACGGCTCCCCTTTTCCCCGCCTTGCCATAGGCGCCGGCCACAACCGTATCACCATAAAGATCCACGGAGTACCCCAGCAGATCCCCCTTGCTGCCATCGGAGGCTGTCAGCTTGGCCACCTGAATCCAGTTCGAGCCCGAAGCCTCAAAAATGTAGACTGCTCCGGCCAAATCGCCATTGTCGTGGCCGGGCGCACCAACCACGAGAGTGGTTTCCGTCATGACAAGATCCCGGCCGAAAGCCCGATTGTCCACACCATCACCGGCGGTGATTATCGAAGACTCTGTCATATCCTTCCAACCACCTGCCGGCTTGGCAAACAGATAGACAGCGCCGGCATCAACCCCGCCGTCGTTGTCATCAATCACGCTCCCTACCGCAATGAGATCCCCTTTGATGGCGATTGAACTCCCGAACATGTCGTCGAGTTCTCTGTTTGACGCTGTCAAGCGGGCTCTCAACTCCCACACTGAAGCCTCTCTCTCAAACACATAAACGGCTCCTCGTCCCCTGTTTTCCATAGAACCAACCACCGCGGTATCGCCATCAACAGCCACGGCCACACCAAAGAACGCCTCCTCCTCGGCGTTGTTGCCGGGGAGCAGTTTTTGTTCCTCCACAAACGGTGCCGCCGCACCGCAGACCGGAAAAAGAAAAGCCAGCAGCACGCCTATCCGCGCAAGATACAACCAGGTTTGTCGAGCTTTCATTCCAAAACTCCTCGATATGGGCACAAAACAGCCGGATTAACTCTATATAGCGCAACGCCAAGCGCGCAGCATGCGATTTTAAAAATTTTAACCTGTTAGTAACGTTTCAGCATAGTATGAAACAAGCCGGTAACTGTTTCAGATTGCCCCTGAAATCCGTCAGTTCAAGGCGAAAATGGGAGTTTACGCGTGTAAATGACCATTTTTCAACGCAGAAATGGCGGATTTCAGGGGTAAGCTGAATAGTTACACCTGTTATTTTAATTTTCTTTGCCGCAAGGAAGAGAAAGTATATCTGCAATATGACAGCACCATTGTTGGTTTTACAAATAACAGTGTCAAATCGGCGGCTGAATTCATGAGAAAAGCAACTACTCATCAAGTCGTATTGTTAACACGGCAATGATATATCATGTTGCCGGGTAAACCGTTGGGAGTGACCGCTCGGATTGCCCCTGAAATTGCCAGTTCAAGGCGAAAAACATGATAATGGATGCTCCACCGGGTTTTAGCCGCCAGAGCTTTCGTCTCTCTTGTTGCAGATCACCAAACTGATCCAGGAGTCACTCAAGCGTGGCTCATCCCCTTTGGGCCGCCATGCCAGTTGATGTTACAATCCCACATCCATATCTTGGCGCCCGATCGGCATGAGCGCCCCGGCGAGTAAAGGAATTCATCCGTGGAACAGTATCGTGGTACAACTATTCTCTGCGTCCGCCGCGACGGCAAACTGGTTATTGGTGGTGACGGACAGGTCTCCATGGGGAATACGGTAATGAAAGGAAATGCGCGCAAGGTACGCCGCATCTACAAGGACCAGGTGATTGCCGGATTTGCCGGTGGTACCGCCGACGCCTTTACCCTGTTTGAACGCTTTGAAGCCAAGCTGGAAAAACACCAGGGCCATCTGCTGCGCTCCGCAGTGGAGCTGGCCAAGGACTGGCGTACCGATCGCATGCTGCGCCGTCTGGAAGCACTGCTGATTGTCGCCAACAAGGACGCCATGCTGACCATTACCGGCAATGGCGATGTGGTTGAGCCGGAACATGATCTAATCGCCATCGGTTCCGGTGGCGCTTTTGCTCAATCTGCGGCGCGCGCCCTGCTGACACACAGCAAACTCGGTGCCCGCGAAATTGTGGAGCACTCGCTCGGTATCGCCGCCGAGATCTGTGTCTATACCAATAACAATTTGACCATTGAAGAGCTGGAGACCAACTAGATGTCCCAGATGACCCCGAGAGAGATCGTCCAGGAGCTGGACAAACACATTATCGGTCAGAAAGAGGCCAAACGGGCGGTATCCATCGCCCTGCGTAACCGCTGGCGGCGCAGCCAGGTCAGCGAAGAGCTGCGTAACGAGATCACCCCCAAAAACATTCTCATGATCGGGCCCACCGGGGTGGGTAAAACCGAGATCGCCCGCCGGCTGGCAAAACTCTCCAATGCTCCCTTCCTGAAGGTGGAAGCGACCAAGTTCACCGAGGTGGGCTACGTGGGACGCGACGTGGAATCGATTATCCGCGACCTGATGGAGACAGCAGTCAAGATGACCCGGGAGCAGGCGGTGCGGAAAGTGCGGCATCGCGCCGAGGATGCCGCCGAAGAGCGCATCCTGGATATCCTGCTGCCACCGGCGCGTAGCGTGGGATTTGACAATGAACCCGCACCCGACAGGGAAAAGGAGTCAGCCACCCGGCAGAAATTCCGCAAGATGCTGCGCGAGGGCGAGCTGGATGAAAAGGAGATCGAGGTTGAGGTGTCCGCCGCACCGCTCGGGGTAGAGATCATGGCACCACCGGGAATGGAGGAGATGACCAGTCAGCTGCAGAGCATGTTTCAGAATATGAGCAGCGGTCGCACCAAGACCCAGAAGCTACCCATCAGTGAGGCTTTCAAGGTACTGGCGGATGAAGAGGCCGCCAGACTGATCAATGATGACGAGATAAAATCCAGCGCACTCAACAGCGTCGAGCAGAACGGTATTGTTTTCCTTGATGAACTGGACAAGATCGCCAAACGGGGCGAAAGCGGCGGCCCGGATATCTCCCGGGAGGGAGTACAACGGGATCTGCTGCCGCTGGTGGAAGGGTGTACAGTCTCCACCAAATACGGCATGGTAAAAACCGATCATATCCTGTTCATCGGTTCCGGCGCTTTCCACCTGGCCAAACCTTCGGATCTGGTTCCTGAACTGCAGGGCCGCCTGCCGATCCGGGTCGAACTGAGCGCCCTTGATGTGGATGATTTCGTCCGCATCCTGACCGAGCCGGACGCATCGCTCACCGAACAGTATGCCGCCCTGATTGCCACCGAGGGGGTAACGCTGGAGTTTACCGAAGACGGTATCCGGCGCATTGCCGAGGTGGCCTGGCAGGTCAATGAGCGCACCGAGAATATCGGCGCCCGGCGTCTGCATACGGTAATGGAGCGTCTGCTGGAGGAGATCTCCTTCAGCGCCTCCGATCAGGTGGAAAACGTGGTCTCGGTAGATGCCGCCTATGTGGACAAGCATGTGGGTGAACTGGCGGAAGACGAAGACCTGACACGGTATATATTGTAATGACAAATCACGAAAAACAGTCTGACACCACCCATTTCGGCTACCAGCAGGTACCGGTGGAAGAGAAGGTTGAACGGGTTGCCGGTGTGTTCCACTCGGTGGCCGCCAAATATGATCTGATGAACGATCTCATGTCGTTTGGCGTCCACCGGATATGGAAGCACTTCACCATCCAGCTGGCCGGTGTACGCCGCGGCCAACGGGTGCTTGATCTGGCCGGGGGAACCGGCGATCTGGCCGCCCGCTTCGCCTCCATCGTCGGGCCGCAGGGCGAGGTGGTGCTGGCAGATATCAACGACTCCATGCTCAAGGTGGGTCGCGAAAATCTGACCAACAGGGGGGTAGTGGGCAACGTGGAATATGTGCAGGCCAATGCCGAGTGCCTGCCCTTTCCCGACAACCACTTCGACTGCATCACCATCGCCTTCGGCCTGCGTAATGTCACCGACAAGGAGGCTGCATTGCGCTCCATGTACCGCGTCCTCAAGCCCGGTGGACGGCTGCTGGTGCTGGAGTTCTCCAAACCGGTGGTTCCCGGGCTGAACAAGCTCTATGATGCCTACTCCTTCACTCTGCTGCCCTTGATGGGCAAGCTGGTCACCAACGATGCCGACAGCTACCGCTACCTGGCCGAATCCATCCGCATGCACCCGGATCAGGAGACCCTGCGGGCGATGATGGAACAGGCCGGCTTCGAGCGCTGCGATTACCATAACCTGACCGGAGGAATTGTCGCCGTACATCGGGGGTTCAAGTTATGAGAGCAGAGGGGCAGGCGAATTACGCCGGCTTCTGGCGGCGCACGGCTGCGACCCTGATTGATACCGCGCTTTTCTCGCTGCTGACCCTGCCCCTGCTCTATATTGCGTATGGATCCGGCTACTTCAGCCTCGATTCGGCAACCGCGCCACTGATTGCCGGACCGGCAGATATTCTGATCAACTATGTGTTACCCCTCATCATTGTGGTACTGCTGTGGGTAAAACTGGGAGCAACACCCGGCAAGATGCTGCTCAACTGCAGGGTGGTGGATGCCACCACCGGGCAACTGCCGGGAGCGGGCCAGTCGATACTGCGCTATTTTGCCTATCTTGTCTCCACCCTGCCATTGATGCTGGGCTTCCTGTGGATCGCCTGGGACAAACGCAAGCAGGGGTTCCATGACAAGATTGCCGGGACCGTGGTGCTCCATGCCATCCCCAGCGAGGCAGACAAGTCCCTTGAACAGCTGATCGGCGAAACAAAATGAACATGCTCTCCTCCGCCCTGCTGACCACGCTTGAAACCGCACTCAACTACTATCTCCATCTCGATCCGGAGACCCTGAAACGGCTCGGCAGGCTGCAGGACAAGGTGATCGCCATCGAACTGCGCGGACTGGACACCACCTTCTACGCCCTACCCGGCAGTTACGGTCTGCGCCTGCACTCCAGCTGGGAGGATCCGGTTGATACCACCATCAGCGGCACTCCCCTGGCGATGACCCGGATGGGACTTGGAGATTCCAGCCGGGCACTGTTTTCCGGTGATGTCACCATCAGCGGGGATGTGGAGACAGGCCAACAGTTCAAACGCATTCTGGACAGTATCGATATCGACTGGGAAGAGCAGCTGGCGAACTTCACCGGCGACATGATTGCCCACCGCACCGGCAACCTGGTGCGGGACGGACTGCAGTGGGGCAGGCAGCTGCTGGACAGCCTGCAGCAGGATGTCACCGAATACCTGCAGGAGGAGAGCCGGATTCTGCCCGGCCGCACAGAAATCACCCCCTTCATGGATGAGGTGGACAGGCTGCGGGACGATACCGAGCGGCTGGAGGCACGCATCAAACGGCTGCAGCGGCACCTGGCGGAGCGTGCGAACGGGGAGGAACAACCATGATGGGACTGCGCCCGGCGCGGACCCTGCGGCTGTTCAAGATCGCTTGGGTTCTCTCCCGTCACGGTGTTGATGAGTTAGTATTCACTATCCCGCTGTTCCGCCGCCTGCAACTGTTTATCTATCTGGTGCCCGGCTACTGGTTGCGGGACAAGGATGCCCCGCGGGCCGTGCGCATGCGCAAATCGCTGGAGGAGCTGGGACCCATCTTCGTCAAATTCGGCCAGATCCTCTCCACCCGCCGCGATCTGCTGCCCGACGACATCGCCGTCGAATTCGCCCGCCTGCAGGACAACGTTCCACCGTTCCCCAGCGAGCAGGCCCGCGCCATCATCGAGAAATCCTACGGCAAACCGGTTGGCGAAGTTTTTCAGCAGTTCGAAGACACCCCTCTGGCCTCCGCCTCCATCGCGCAGGTTCATGCCGCAAAACTGCACGATGGCCGCGATGTGGTGGTGAAAGTGGTACGCCCCGATATCGAACAGACCATCCGCCGCGATCTGGAGCTGATGTATCTGCTGGCCGGGATGGTGCAACGCTACTGGTCCGAAGGCAAACGGCTGCGGCCGGTGGATGTGGTGCGTGAGTACGAAAAGACCATTTTCGACGAGCTGGACATGATGCGCGAAGGCTCCAACGCCTCTCTGCTGCGGCGCAATTTTGAAAACTCTCCACTGATTTACATCCCCGAGATCTACTGGCCCTATGTGCGGCGTAACGTCATGGTGATGGAGCGCATCTCCGGCATCCCGGTCTCCGACATCGAGGCCATCAAGGCTGCCGGCATCGACTTGAAACAGCTGGCCGAACGCGGCGTGGAGATCTTTTTCACCCAGGCGTTCCAGCACAACTTCTTCCATGCCGACATGCACCCCGGCAACATTTTTGTCGCCGATAACGGCCAGTATATCGCCGTGGATTTCGGCATCATGGGCAGCCTTAACCCGGAGGACCAGCGCTATCTGGCAGAGAACTTTCTGGCCTTTTTCCAGCGCGACTACCAACGGGTGGCCGAGCTGCACGTGGAGTCCGGCTGGGTGCCACGTGATACCCGGGTGGATGAGTTCGAGTCCGCCATCCGCTCGGTATGCGAACCTATCTTTGAACGGCCACTGAAGGATATCTCCTTCGGCCACCTGCTGCTGCGCCTGTTCCAGACCGCACGCCGCTTCAACATGGAGATTCAGCCCCAGCTGGTGCTGCTGCAGAAAACCCTGCTCAACATCGAAGGACTGGGGCGTCAGCTCTACCCTGATCTGGATCTGTGGCAGACCGCCAAACCCTTCCTGGAGCGCTGGATGCACAACCAGGTGGGAACACGCGCCTTTGTCCGCAACCTCAAACAGCAGGCACCACGGATTCTCGAACTTACCCCGGAGATCCCGATCCTGGCCCATTCGGTACTGAAACAGTTGCAGCAGGGAACGCTCAAGCTGGAGTCCAAACCCGATGAGCTGATCAAACTGCGCCGCGAGATCCGCCAAGCCAACCGGCGCACCGTCAGCGCCATCGCTGGCAGCAGCCTGATTATCAGCGCAATCCTGTTGCTGGGAATGAATGGAAGCGAACTACACAGCCTCGGCGATCTGCCGCTGGCAACCTGGTTGCTGGGCGGCGCCGGAGCCATTCTGCTGCTTGTCTCCTGGCCGCTGAACGAAGCGGAGTGAACCTGGAGCAGATGGATCTGTTCTTATTAACCCAGCAACACTATATGTCGCATTCAGCCGTCGTGTGCCGGTCTGCTGCAAGGCGGCAAAACGCCGCTGGAGCCACCCTCCAACAAGTTTTGCCAACACAGCCAGCAGACCGGCACACGACGGCCTGTCCTCTAAAATCAAATTG
>WFVH01000002.1 GCA_015491735.1 Gammaproteobacteria bacterium | reverse complement strand
TCGATAATCTTCGATACAACGCCTGCACCCACAGTGCGACCACCCTCCCGGATGGCAAAGCGCAAACCCTCTTCCATCGCTATCGGCGCTATCAGCGATACCACCATGTTAACGTTGTCCCCCGGCATCACCATCTCCGTCCCCTCCGGAAGATCACATGCGCCCGTCACGTCCGTCGTCCGAAAATAAAACTGCGGACGGTATCCATTGAAAAAAGGCGTGTGACGACCGCCCTCCTCCTTCGACAAAACGTATACCTCCGCCTCAAACTTCGTGTGCGGCGTTATCGAACCCGGCTTCGCCAATACCTGACCACGCTCCACCTCTTCCCGCTTGGTACCGCGCAACAATACCCCAACGTTGTCACCCGCCCGACCCTCGTCCAGCAGCTTGCGAAACATCTCCACACCCGTGCACGTGGTCTTCTCCGTCGGCTTGATACCCACTATCTCAATCTCGTCTCCAACCTTGACAATACCCCGCTCTATCCGCCCCGTCACCACCGTGCCCCGGCCAGATATCGAAAAAACATCCTCAACCGGCATCAAAAAATCACCGTCAACCGCACGCTCCGGCTCAGGAATGTAATTGTCCATCGCCTCCACCAGCTTCAAAATAGAGGGAATGCCTATCTCCGAACCATCACCCTCCAGCGCCTTCAACGCCGAACCCGTGATAACCGGCGTGTCATCACCCGGAAAATCATAACTGTCCAAAAGCTCGCGCACCTCCATCTCCACCAGCTCCAACAGCTCCGCGTCGTCAACCATGTCCGCCTTGTTCAGGTAAACAACAATGTAAGGAACCCCTACCTGACGCGAAAGCAATATGTGCTCGCGCGTCTGCGGCATCGGACCATCCGCCGCCGATACCACCAAAATCGCACCGTCCATCTGCGCCGCGCCCGTAATCATGTTCTTCACATAGTCCGCGTGACCCGGACAGTCAACGTGCGCATAGTGACGATTGTCAGACTCATACTCCACATGCGCCGTCGCTATCGTGATGCCCCGCGCACGCTCCTCCGGCGCACTGTCAATCTGATCGTAACCCTTGCTTTCACCACCGTGCTTCTCCGCCATCACCTTCGTCAGCGCCGCCGTCAGCGTCGTCTTGCCGTGATCAACATGACCAATCGTGCCAACGTTTACGTGCGGCTTCGTACGTTCAAATTTTTCCTTAGACACTGCTCTCTACCTCTATTAATCTGTCAAACCTGCTTGTTCAAGACGCCTTTTTGATTACTTCATCAGCCACACTGGATGGAGCCTCGGCATATTTCTCAAACTCCATTGAATAGGTTGCACGCCCCTGGGACATTGAACGCAGCGAAGTGGCATAACCAAACATCTCCGCCAGTGGCACTTCGGCGCTGACCAGCTTTCCTGCAGGCGAATCCTCCATGCCCTGAACAAGCCCGCGGCGGCGATTGAGATCACCGATAACATCACCCATATACTCTTCTGGCGTAGTTACTTCCACCTTCATGATAGGCTCGAGAAGAACCGGATCAGCTTTCAGGAACCCATCCTTAAACGCCATCGATGCCGCTATCTTGAAAGCGTTTTCGTTAGAGTCAACATCGTGATAAGAGCCGTCAAACAGCGTAACCTTGACATCCACTACCGGATAACCTGCCAACACGCCGTTACCCATCGCCTCCTCAACTCCCTTGTTCACAGCCGGGATATAGTCTTTCGGCACCACCCCACCAACAATGGCGTTTTCAAACACGAATTCGCTGCCGGGATCCTGCGGCTCCAGCTTGAGCCAGACATGGCCATACTGGCCGCGCCCACCTGACTGGCGCACGAACTTGCCCTCAGCCTCAACCGGCTTGCGCATCGTTTCACGATAAGCCACTTGGGGCGCGCCAACATTGGCCTCTACGTTGAACTCCCGGCTCATACGGTCGACGAGAATCTCCAGATGAAGTTCGCCCATACCGGAAATAATGGTCTGCCCGGACTCTTCATCCGTATGCACCCGGAAGGAGGGGTCTTCCTGCGCCAGCTTGCCAAGCGCGATACCCATCTTCTCCTGGTCTGCCTTGGTTTTGGGTTCGATCGCCACAGAGATAACCGGCTCGGGAAACTCCATTCGTTCCAGCGTAATAACGTTGTTAACGTCGCAAAGCGTATCACCCGTGGTCACATCTTTAAGGCCTACCGCAGCTGCTATGTCGCCGGCGCGCACCTCTTTGATCTCTTCGCGGCTGTTGGCATGCATCTGTACAATACGTCCAATACGTTCTTTCTTCCCCTTGACGGGATTGTAGACGGTATCACCGGAACTCAATACACCAGAGTAGACCCGGAAAAAGGTCAAAGTGCCAACAAAAGGGTCGGTGGCTATCTTGAAAGCCAGCGCAGCAAACGGCTCATCATCTGAACTCTTGCGCTCTGCCTCCGTCTCTGCAGCATCATCGAGCACGCCCCGGATGGGAGGCACATCGACGGGTGACGGCATAAATTCGATAATCGCGTCCAGCATGGCCTGCACGCCCTTGTTCTTAAATGCAGTACCGCAGAGCGCCGGAACGACTTCATTGTTCAGCGTACGGATACGCAAGCCCTGCTTGATCTCTTCGCTGGAGAGTTCCCCTTCTTCGAGGTATTTCTCCATCAGCTCTTCATTTGCTTCTGCCGCGGCCTCAACCATCTGTTCCCTGTACTCGTCAGCCTGGGCGCGCATATCGGCAGGAATCTCCTGCGCCTCATAGGTGGCACCCATGTCATCGTCTTTCCAGTAGATGGCTTGCATGCGGATAAGGTCGACCACCCCTTTGAAATCCTCTTCGGCCCCGATAGCCAGAACCACCGGCACCGGGTTGGCTCCCAGCCGGTCCCTGATCTGCTCGACAACCCGTAAAAAATCCGCCCCCTGCCGATCCATTTTATTGACGAAAACCAGCCGGGGAACAGCGTATTTATTGGCCTGCCGCCACACCGTTTCAGACTGGGGCTGCACACCACCCACGGCGCAGAAAACAGCACACGCACCATCCAGTACGCGCAGCGAGCGCTCAACCTCAATGGTAAAATCGACATGACCAGGCGTATCGATGATATTAATCCGATGCTCCGGAAACTGTTTGTCCATGCCACTCCAGAAGCAGGTGGTAGCTGCGGAAGTGATGGTAATACCGCGCTCCTGCTCCTGTTCCATCCAGTCCATGGTAGCGGCACCATCATGCACCTCGCCGATCTTGTGTGAGATACCGGTGTAATACAGGATGCGCTCGGTAGTTGTCGTTTTTCCGGCATCAATATGAGCCATGATTCCGATATTCCGATAGCGCTCGATGGGGGTTTTACGTGCCACAGATATAACCTCGTTCCAAATTCTCCAAAATCATTACCAACGGTAATGGGCAAATGCCTTGTTTGCCTCGGCCATGCGGTGCGTGTCCTCTCTTTTCTTCACCGCTGCCCCCCGGCTTTCACAAGCATCGAGAATCTCACCGGCAAGACGCAGACCCATGCTTTTCTCGCTGCGCTTGCGAGCGGCTTCGATCAACCAGCGCATGGCCAGTGTAGAGCTTCGTTGCGGGCGCACCTGTATAGGCACTTGGTAGTTGGCACCACCAACCCGGCGGGACTTGACCTCCACCATCGGCCGAATGTTGTCCAGCGCCTTGCCAAACAGCTCCAGCCCTTCGCCCTTACCCCGCTCGGAAACCCGATCCAGGGCGCCATAGACGATCTTTTCGGCAATGGATTTTTTTCCATCCAGCATCAGCATGTTGATAAACCGCGCCAGTGCCAGATCGCCAAATTTGGGATCTGGCAAAATTTCACGCTTGGCAGCAACTCTTCTTCTAGCCATATCTGTATCCGTTAATCTTGTAGATGGGCAAACCTAGGATTTTGGACGCTTGGCGCCATACTTGGAACGCCCCTGCCGGCGCTCGCTCACGCCTGCTGTATCCAGCGAACCACGTACTGTGTGGTAGCGCACACCCGGCAGGTCCTTGACACGACCACCACGAATCAGAACAACCGAATGTTCTTGCAGATTGTGCCCCTCACCACCGATGTAGGTGGTGACTTCGAAGCCATTGGTAAGACGCACACGAGCAACCTTGCGCAGAGCCGAGTTCGGTTTTTTCGGTGTCGTCGTATAAACGCGGGTGCAAACCCCGCGTTTCTGCGGACATGCTTCCAGTGCTGGTACTGTACTTTTTTCCGGTTTGCGAGCACGCGGCTTGCGCACCAGTTGATTCGTTGTCGCCATGAAGCCTAACTCCAGACCAAAAATAAACAACAGGCCGGAGGTCCGGCCTGCAAAGAAGGCGAATTTTGCGCGATCTCCCGCTGCCTGTCAAGAGCAGTTGGGCAGCAAGCACCAATTTCCTCCTCGCTGCTGCTGTGCTGCTCTTCCGGGCGCTATCGATTTACTGCGGGAGATGGCACAAAAACACACGGCAAATAACCTGTTAGAAACTGGCAAATGATGTAGTAACATTAACCCTCTATCTTGGCGGGAGTTAAAACGTGGAGTATTCCCTCTTGGCTGCTTTTGGTATCGGACTGTTCAGTTCGGCGCACTGTATCGGCATGTGCGGCGGCATTATTGGCGCACTGAGTTTTGGACTGCCGCCGGAAACGAGGGATAGCCGCTGGCGGTTACTGAGCTATATTCTGCTCTACAATCTGGGGCGTATCGCCGGATATATGTTGGCCGGCGCGCTACTTGCGGGCATAGGCAGCGGATTGTTGCAAAGCGTCAGCCCTCAGTATGGTCACCTGATACTGCAGTGGGTTGCTGCGCTGGTTATGGTGGCTATCGGCCTCTATCTTGCCGGCTGGTTTCCCCGCTTGGCGCTGATCGAGTCCATCGGCCGCCCCTTGTGGCGACGGCTGGAACCTGTCGGACAACGTCTGCTGCCGGTGCGCAGCCCCATGCAAGCGCTCCTGTTTGGCCTCGTTTGGGGCTGGCTTCCTTGCGGGCTGGTCTACGGCGCACTCATATACAGTTTGTCTGCCGGAAGCGTGGCTGAAGGAGCACTGTTCATGGGTCTGTTTGGGCTTGGCACACTGCCGGCCATGGCCACTGCGGGGCTTTTGGCCGGCCGGGTCACTCACTTCGCACAGATGCCGGCAGCCAGACGATTGGCCGGTATCTCCGTCATCGCGCTGGGTTTGATTGGACCCGCGATGAGCATTGTGGGAGGTCAGGCCGATCATGAGCAACATCTGATGGGAGGAGTGGATGGAGAGTCCCGTCATGAACAACCCCGGGTGACTCCCTCTCAGAGCCGGGGAAAACACCTCTTCGACAGTCATGGTGCTGGCCATTAACTCATGGAAAAGATTCGTTTGATAGGGGAGTCACCCTCGTTTCTGTCCGTCATACGCACAGCCCGCCTGGTGGCGGCCTCCGATGTTACGCTGTTTATCCAGGGGGAGAGCGGCACCGGGAAAGATGTACTGACCCGGCATATCCATGCGCAAAGCCCTCGCGCCAAACAGGTTCTGGTCAGCGTCAACTGCGCGGCCCTGCCGGAGCACCTGGTTGAGTCGGAACTGTTTGGGCACCGGAAGGGTTCCTTTACCGGTGCTGACCAGGATTACCCTGGCAAGTTCAGGGCGGCCTCTGGCGGCACCCTGTTTCTGGATGAGATCAGCGAATTGCCGCTGCCCATGCAGGCAAAGCTGTTGCGCTTTCTGGAGGCGGGCGAGTGCCAGGGACTGGGGGAGACGGTGCCGACAATCGTTGATGTCCGGATTATTGCTGCTACGAACCGTAATCTGCACGAAATGGTTCAAAATGGTGATTTTCGCGCCGACCTGTACTACCGGCTGAATGTGGTCCCGCTGTTTCTGCCACCGCTGCGCCGGCGCGGTGGCGATCTGTCGCTGCTGCTGCGCCATTTCACTTCCTGCCTTTCCGAACAGTACGGAACTGCCCCGCCACGGTACAGCAAAACCATCATCAAGGTGCTACAACAATATCACTGGCCCGGGAACGTACGCGAATTACGCAACTTTTGTGAACGAATGGTCGTTTTGTTCAGTGATCACGAACTGTCCAGGGAGAACATTCCTCCAGAAATCCTTTGTCCGGAACAGCGTGGTGATTCAAGCTGTGACCGTTTCATTCTCCCCGAGGGGGGTATCAAGCTGGAAGCGCTGGAACGGGAACTGATTATCCAGGCGTTGAGCCGCGCCGGAGGAAACCGCAGCCGTGCCGCCCGCCTGCTGGGCCTGACTCGTGATACGTTTCTCTACCGAATGCGCAAGCACGGCGTCGAATAACACTCAACTACTCGAGAACCCGTTTTTCCGCCTCCACACCATCCTCTCCGTGCCGGGGCCACGCCCGCAATACGGCGCTCACCAGCGTCGCCAGCGGAATAGCAAAGAAAACACCCCAAAAGCCCCATATCCCGCCAAAAAACAGCACCGCAACAATGATGGCCACCGGATGCAGGTTAACCACTTCAGAAAACAGCAACGGCACCAGGACATTGCCATCCAGCGCCTGCAATACGGCATAGGCCGCCATCAGCCAGGCAAACTGGGAACTCAATCCCCATTGGAAGTAGGCCACCACAGCGATAGGAACCGTGACAACCGCCGCACCAATATAGGGCACAAGAACGGAGAACCCAACCAGCACTGCTAACAACATGGCGTATTTGAGCGCCATGACAGCGAACAGAGCATAGGCGGCAACGGCGACGATGAGAATCTCCCAGAACTTGCCCCGGACATAGTTTCCCAGTTGCTGATCCAGCTCCTCCCATACCTCGATCAGCAGCGTACGTTGATGGGGAAGATACCCTTTTATCCACTCGATAATCCGCTCCTTGTCCTTGAGCAGAAAGAACACCAGTACCGGCACCAGAACCAGATAGACCAGCAATGTGATTCCCCCGGCAAGAGAAGAGAGCGACAGCGACAGAATATGCTGGCCCAACCCCCCCAACTCGGTACGAATCATAATCATGAGTTCATGCACTTGTGCCTGTGAAACGAACGGATAGTGAGCAGGAAGCTCCATCAGCGCCACCTGCCCGCGAGTAATGTAGGCGGGCAGCTCCTGGAGCAGATCTGTCATTTGTTGCCACATGGTAGGCAGCAAAGCGAAAAAAAGAACCACCAGAAAAACCATGAAAAGCACCAGAACCAGTACAACCACCAGCAAACGGGGCGCCCCCAAACGCTCCAGTTTGCGGATTGGACCCTCAAGCAGATAAGCAATGACAATACTGGCCAGCAACGGCGCCAGCATCTCTCCCGCCATCACCACGACCGTAAACCCGGCCACCAACAGCACCGCCAGGATTACGGCTTGGGGATCGGAAAAACGCTTCCGCAACCAGCCGCCAATGACCTCTTTCATGGTTTGTCTTTCAATACGAACAACAGTATGTTAGCAGACACTTCATTTGCTGGTGAAACCAGGCAGGTGAAATCGCCTGGCGCCTGCCGGACAACCAGCAACCAGCCAGGGGAACAACGTCAATTTTTGCTCGATTTGAATTGCGCCGGATCCACATCATGCCGATGGAGCAAGCGATAAAATTCAGTGCGATTACGCTTGGCAAGCCTGGCCGCCTGTGTGACATTCCCGCCGGTAATATGCAGAAGCTGGGCAAGGTAATCACGCTCGAAACGACTACGCGCATCACTGAAAGAGGGCATGTCACCGGCCTTGTTACGCAAGGCCTGTTGCACCAGTTGGGCAGAAATGACAGGGGTAGCCGACAGCGTCACCACTTGCTCCACCATATTGTATAACTGGCGGATATTGCCCGGCCAGGGCGCACTCACCAACTGTTCCAGCGCATCGGGAGAAAACCCACTGATATCCTTGCCATATTTCTCCGTTACCAGTTTCAGAAAATGGCTGGCAAGCAGCGGAATGTCTTCCCGGCGTTCTGCAAGCGTGGGCAACTCCAGGGAAACGACGTTTATCCGGTAGAAAAGGTCTTCCCGGAAACGCCCCTTGGCCATCTCCTCATCCAGATTGCGATGAGTAGCCGAAATAAGCCGGACATCGACCGGAATTGCCTCTACCGAACCAACCGGCCTTACCTCGCGCTCCTGTAACGCTCTCAACAGTTTGACTTGAACGGAAAGGGGCATATCCCCGATTTCGTCCAGAAACAGCGTTCCGCCATCTGCTGCCCGGAACAATCCGGGATGATCATGCGATGCGCCGGTAAAAGAACCCTTTCGATGCCCGAACAGCTCCGATTCCAGCAGCTGCTCGGGAATTGCACCGCAATCTATTCCAACAAAAGGCCTTTCAGCCCGTGGACTGGCTTTGTGAACCGAACGCGCCAACAGCTCTTTGCCCGTGCCGCTGTTTCCCTTGATGAACAGACTGGCATCACTGCCGGCAATCATGCGCGCCTGCCTCAGCATATCCTCCATTAGCGGACTGCGAGTAATGATTCCTTCGCGCCAGCTCTCATCCTCCTGCTGCCCGGAATCGGGAACCCCCCCGGACAAGCGGAAAGCTTTTTCCACCTGTTCCATCAATCGCTGGGTATCGAAAGGTTTCGTCAGAAAACCGAAAACTCCCCGCTTCGTGGCTGCGACGGCATCCGGAATGGAGCCGTGAGCAGTCAGGATAATGACGGGCAGGGCAGGATAGCGGCCATGCACCGTTTCAAACAGCGCCATACCGTCCATGCCCCCCATGCGCAGATCGGTAATAATGAGATAAGGCTGGAAGATCGCCATGGATGCCAGCGCCTTCTCTGCACTCTCTACCGTTTTGACCTGATAGCCCGCAGACTCCAGGCGTAACGATAACAACCGCAGCAAGCTCGGATCATCATCCACAATCAGAATGCGTTTATCAGGCTGCATGCTGATTACCGTTCCCGAATGCTGCGTTCGATATTCTTCAGCTCATCGAGTTTCTGGTTCAATATACTCACTCTTTCATTCAACAGGTTTATTTTATATCTCGCCGCCACCAGTTTGCGTTTGACTGCCCGCTGCTTTCGTTTCTCTGCAAGCTGAACCCACAGGATGCGGGCCAAGTGAGTCACCTTCAAATCCTGTTCCCCGGAATATTCGATACATGGCTGCAAAAAGGCCGGGGCAAGCTCTTTGCCGGAAACATTCAGCGCAGGATTCATCAACAACATGGCGGTCAACAGGTGTTGATCACTACACGTGCCGGAACTCATCAGATTTCGCTGCATGAGATACTCCTGTTTTGCCTCTCTGGCAGACATGTGAACAGCTATGTCATAGTAAGCTATCAGTTGCTCCAGCCGGTCTTCTTCCTGCACCACCGGCTGCTCCATCTGGGTTTTTTCCGGAAACGGGACTCTTTGCGGTGGACTCCCGCAACCACTCAGAACCAGGAGCATGGCCGCGACAGTGGCGAACGAACTTCTCTTCCAGTCTGATCGCACTGTCATCGCCCCCCGTTCACCCTCGCATTGGCTACAAACCCGGTTCGCATGCCCAATTTTAAAGTTCCCCCCAACATGCCGTTTTTCCCGCTGGAATGGAGCAAGCAACAGCCCCCTGCCCTTCCGCCTGCACAACGTTTCTGCCATCTCGGGTAGCCATGCAGCACACCAAGCCGCCCTACATAAACACTCAATAGCCGGGACACGGCTTTGATGCCACAGCAGCAATGAGAGTGCATGTTCTCAGAAACGCGTCATGCATCAATAAGCAGTATACATTACCCAATCAAAATACCCAGCCAGGTATCAGGCGCCGCCCCGGCTGGTCAGTTTCTCAATATTCAACGGCAACATGACCCGCAGATGCGCACCACCGCCCCGCCCGCTATCCATAACCGCTATGGCACCATAGTGGGCAATCACGTATTCTCTGGATATGGACAAACCAAGTCCGGAACCCTTGATGGGGCTGTCGGTCTGCCTTCTGCCTTGATAAAAAGCTTCAAAAATATTCCGTCTGTCACGAGCATCTATTCCCGGACCGTTGTCCCGCACATCCAGCACCAGCCGCCCCTGCTCCTTTTTCATCTCAATCCAGATACATCCGCCAACGGGGGTGAACTTGACCGCATTTGACAACAGATTATCTATCACCGTGCGAATTTTGTCCTCGTCCATCCTGCCTTCGAGCGGCTGCAGTTGGGTTACCAATCGCACCGCCTTTGCCTTGATGGTAGGCCGGTGATCCCGAATAACCTCCTCAATCAATTGCTGCATATCCACATCTTTGGTCATCAATCTGGGAGAACGTGCTTGTGTCATGGTGCTGAAATTAAGTAAATTTTCGATGAGCTTTTGCAGCTTGAACGTGTTTGAACGCAGAATATCGATGATCTCCGTCTGCTCGCTGTTCAACGGCCCAACCACCCGATCACGCAGCAGCTCTGCGCTTTCTCTCATGGCCGTCAGCGGCGTCTTCAGCTCGTGTGAAACGTGACGCAAAAAACGGGTCTTTTCCTGATCCACTTCCATCAGTCGCCTGCGCAACCACTCCAGACGGGAACCAATATTCTGCAAATCGCGTGGGCCCGAAACCTCTACCGCCTTTCCTGTTTGCGGACTACCGAGATTCTCAATGGCTTGCTCAATCTGACGAATAGAACGGGAAATAAACAGGGTATACACCGCCGCGGTAATCAGCGTCAGCGGAACCAGCGCCATCGTAACCCAAAACAAAAACTGCTGGGCATTCGTCGCCGTTTCCCGCATGGAAGCAATCTCTTGCTCTATCAGGCGATTACTGTCAACCTGAATTCCCGTTGCCATATTGGCCAGTTCCCTGAACCTTTGCGCAAGTGCTTCGCTGCTATTATAACCCTCTTTCCCCAGTTGCTCGAACAGATCTTTTTCAACGGCGGCCAGATGACTAATCCGCTTCTGGTAGGTTCCTCCCAGGGACATCAGGGAAAAATTCTTCATGGTCTTGCCAAACTCGGCATGACTCTGCTGATACGCTTTTAGCAAATTCTCGTCTTTCAAGACGATATATTGCCTTGCAGCCCGTTCCATCGCCTTGATCTGTTCGCCCAGCAACTGACTGTTATGAATGGCTTGCGCTGCTTGATGCACGGCAGATTGACTCTGTTCCGCCAGGTGATCCACTCGTAACGCCGCATAGATCAGCGCGGCAATAAGAGGGAGCGCCACCAGAGCAAAACCGTAGAGAATTACCCGCCGGGTCGATCTGGGATGAAACCATCGAAAAGAGATCATCACTGACTGAAATCTGCTGGCCGGGTTAATATCTTCGACAGTCCATTCTCTCAGGCTCCTCCACCGGCTGCGCCATTGAACTACGGGATGCAGCAAGATCCAACCAGAACTGCCTGTCAAGTGGAATTCCGGGGCAAGGAAGCACTCAGGGTCTGTATCGTTGCCGGATCAAGACTTTTCTGCCTTCAACCCGAAGTGCAAATAGGCATTGCGCGTCGCCACCCGGCCCCGCGGAGTGCGCATCATAAAACCCTGCTGGATTAAAAAAGGCTCCAGCACATCCTCTATGGTATCACGTTCTTCGCCAATTGCCGCCGCCAGGCTATCCACCCCGACCGGTCCGCCATCGAACTTCTCGATCATGCTCAGCAGCAGTTTGCGGTCCATCATATCGAAACCGTGCGAATCGATATCCAGCATATCAAGCGCCTGACCAGCCACCCTGCCGGTCACACGGCCATCCGACTTGACCTCGGCATAGTCCCGTACCCGGCGCAGCAGGCGGTTGGCGATGCGGGGTGTACCCCGGGCCCGGCGGGCTATCTCCCGGGCGCCATCCGAGTCGAGTTTTACCTCGAGAATACCTGCGGAACGGGTCACGATGGTACATAGATCCTGTACCGAGTAAAACTCCAGCCGCTGCACAATACCGAACCGGTCCCGCAATGGCGAGGTGAGCAGGCCGGCTCGGGTGGTCGCGCCAACCAGCGTGAACGGTGGCAAATCCAGCTTGATGGAGCGCGCCGCCGGTCCCTCACCAATCATGATGTCCAGTTGGTAGTCCTCCATGGCGGGATAGAGCACCTCCTCTACTACCGGGCTGAGACGATGAATCTCATCCACAAACAAGACATCATTGGGTTCCAGATTGGTAAGCAGCGCAGCCAGATCGCCCGCCCGCTCCAGCACCGGGCCGGAGGTGTGGCGCATGCTGACCCCAAGCTCATTGGAGATGATGTGAGACAGCGTGGTTTTACCAAGACCCGGTGGCCCAAAAATCAAGACGTGATCCAGCGCTTCCCGGCGCCCTTTCGCCGCACTGATAAAGATCTCCATCTGCTCGCGCACACTCTGCTGGCCGATGTAGTCGCCCAGCCGGGCGGGGCGTAATGCCCGCTCCTGCGGGGACTCTTCATCCGGCTCCACGGTTGCAGGATTAACCAGTCGATCCGTTTCAATCATGCGGACAGGACTCCATCTACTTCATCGCCTGTTTAAGGGCGCTGCGGATAATCGCTTCGCTGGAGAGGCCATCGCAGTCAATATTGTTGACCAGACGGCTGGCTTCCGGCGGCTTGTAGCCGAGTGCTTCCAGAGCACGGCAGGCCTCCTGCCGGGCGTTGCCGGGGAGAGGAGCGGTGCAGCCTGCCTGCGCAGACGGCGTTGTCAAACCGCTCCCGTACAGATTTTCCGGAAGACGATCGCGCATCTCGACAATCAGGCGCTGGGCGGTCTTTTTGCCAACCCCCGGCATCCGCACCAACCGGACGGCATCATCATCCTGCACGGAACGGGCAAATTCGGTGACCGAAATACCCGACAGAATCGTCAGCGCCAGCTTCGGCCCGACGCCACTGACTTTAATCAGCGTGCGAAACAGGTGGCGCTCTTCACGGGTGAAGAATCCGTACAACAGATGGGCGTCGTCGCGCACCACCAGATGGGTATGCAGCACCACCTCCTGGCCCGGCTCGGGCAGGGCATAGAAGGTGCTCATGGGCGCTTCCAGCTCGTAACCGACCCCATTGACCTCCAGCAAAAGTGTTGGCGGCTGTTTTTCGGCAAGCCTGCCGGCCAGACGGCCAATCATCGCGCCGCCCCAACCCTGGACAGAACCTGCCGGGTATGGCAGTGGCACAATGCGGCCGCCAGGGCGTCAGCGGCATCCGCCTGCGGTGGTGAGGGAAGATTCAACAGAACGGACACCATATGTTGCACCTGCTCCTTCTCGGCCCGGCCCCGCCCCACGACGGCCTGCTTGATCGCCGCCGGCGCATATTCACTCACCGGCAACCGTTTCACCACGGCTGCACAGATGGCAGCGCCCCGCGCCTGCCCCAGCTTCAGGGCAGAACCGGCGTTGCGGTGCATGAAGACAGTTTCAACGGCAACCTCATCGGGACGGTGCAGCCCGATGACTTCACCAAGCTCCTCAAAAATACATTTCAGGCGCTCAGGCAGCGTTTTGCCCCCCACGCGAATACAGCCGCTGGTTACATAAGTTGAAAGCCGGGCATCCAGATCGACGATACCAAAGCCGGTCACCCGGGAACCGGGATCGATACCGAGGATACGGACAGTCATCCCGCAATCTCAGCCGGCCAGCTTTTCCAGCACGCCAGCGGAGATGTCAGCATTGGTGTATACGTTCTGTACGTCATCCAGATCCTCCAGCGCATCCACCAGCCGCAGCACTTTCTGGGCATCCTCCAGCTCCAGCGCAACCACCGTGGAAGGGCGCATGGTCACTTCGGCATACTCCGGCACCAGCGACACCGCTTCCAGCGCCTGTTTTACTTCACTGAAATCCTCGGCCGTGGTCAGCACCTCAACGCTGCCATCATCCCCGGTAATGACATCTTCGGCACCGGCCTCCAGCGCAGCTTCCATCAGATGTTCTTCGTCGCAGCCTGCAGCATAGCCGATTACCCCCGCCTTGGTGAACAGATAGGCGACCGAACCGTCAGTACCCAGGTTTCCACCGGCCTTGTTGAAGGCATGGCGCACTTCGGCCACGGTGCGATTGCGGTTATCGGTGAGGCAATCGACCATTACCGCCACCCCGCTGGGACCGTAACCCTCATAACGAACCTCTTCAAAGCTGTCGCCATCCTGTGCGCCGGAACCACGTTTGATGGCACGCTCGATAGTGTCTTTGGCCATGTTGCTGCCCAGCGCCTTGTCCACCGCGGCGCGCAGACGGGGATTGGCCGCCACATCCCCCCCCCCCAGCCGGGCAGCGACGGTAATCTCACGAATCAGCTTGGTAAACAGCTTGCCCCGTTTGGCGTCCTGCGCACCCTTGCGGTGCTGTATATTGGCCCATTTGCTGTGTCCTGCCATCACACCTCCACAAATCTGTTATTACTAACCCGGCAACAATATATGCCGCATTTAGCCGTCATGTGCCGGTCTGCCGCAAGGCGGCATATATTGTTGCCGGGTTATTATCAACTTGGCAATCATAAAAAAACTACCCGGCTAGCCCCCGAAATCCGCCATTTCTGGTTAAAAATGGCCATCCATGCCAAACAGGGGGTTCCCATAGCTGTGTAGCGGTGGGGTGTGCGAAGGAGCCAGCGGAGCGGCAACTGCCAAATTCTACAGTTCACCAGATATCGTTGCCAAACAAAAAATCTTCCCCGTCAGGCAGAGACATCAAACATGCGGTTCAGCGCTACCCGCGCCTGTTCGGACTCACCGGCGGCAACTTCAATACGGTTCACCACCTCTCCGGCGACCAGGCTCTCCAGAGTCCACAGCAAATGCTGCGGATCAATGCGAAACATGGTAGAGCACATACAAACCATCGGCGACATGAACTGCACGGCAATATCCCGCGATTTCAACTGCTGTTGCAGGCGGCTGACCATGTTCAGCTCGGTACCCACCAGCCAGCGGCTGCCTGGATCTCCGCTGCTGACCGTATTAAGGATGTACTCGGTGGAACCCACGTAATCGGACTTCTGGCACACCTCGAAACGGCACTCCGGGTGAGCGATCACCCGGGTTTCGGGGTAGCGTTTCTTGTACTGGTCGATATGCTCCGGCCGGAACATCTGGTGTACCGAGCAGAAGCCGTTCCACAGAATCATGCGGGCCTGTTTTATCTGCTGTCTGCTCAGACCGCCCATCGGCTGGTTGAAGTCCCACACCACCATCTCATCCAGCGGGATGCCCATATCGTAGCCGGTATTACGCCCCAGATGCTGATCGGGGAAAAACAACACCTTCTCCCGCTGACCGAACGCCCACTCCAGCACCCGCGGCGCATTGGTGGATGTACAGACGATTCCGCCGTGGCGGCCACAAAACGCCTTCAGATCGGCAGCCGAGTTGATGTAGGTGACCGGAGTGACCAACTCATCCGGATCCAGGATTGCTGACAGCTCCTGCCAGGCATCCTCCACCTTGTCCAGATCCGCCATATCGGCCATGGAGCAGCCGGCATTCAGGTCAGGCAGAATAGCAATCTGCTGTGCGGATGACATAATATCCGCCACCTCGGCCATGAAATGCACACCGCAGAAAACAATATACTCGGCCGGGGTCTGCGCCGCCTGCCGGGAGAGTTTGAGGGAGTCACCGGTATAGTCCGCATGCCGGAACACCTCTTCGCGCTGATAGTGATGTCCCAGGATAACCAGCCGCTCACCCAGCGTCTGCTTGGCCGCGCGGATGCGCGCATCCAGTTCATCCTGTTCCAGTTGAGTATAGCCCTGCAATGCCGCAGCGGTTGTGCCCATGGGGGATTCCCGTAACAGTTACCAAGAAGCGTCAGTCTACTACAATATCACATCTGATTTGAATCAGGCCAAGTCGTATTGACCTCAAGATTGACCAACCGGTTCCCGTGGTTCAGTCTCTTTATTTCAACCCCGCAACAGTATCGTCATATTGAAGCCGGGTTAATAAGTTACAAACGAAAGCGCTGGTGCAGCTCCGGCACAATCACCCGGGTATCTTTCAGCCGTGGACCGAAGCATGACATCACCTCCGCCTCGCCATGCACCAGAAACGTCTGCTTCGGCGGCCCGACCCGCTGGTACCAGCCTAGCAGTTCATCCTGGCCGGCATGGGCGGAAAAGCCGCCGATGGTGTAGATACGCGCCTTCACCGGAATCTCTTCACCAAACACCCGTACCCGTTTCGCTCCATCGATAATATGCCGCGCCAACGTGCCCTTCGCCGCGTAACCCACGAAAATGACCGTACTGTCACGGCGCCACAAGTTATGTTTGAGATGATGGCGCACCCGCCCTCCGGTACACATCCCCGAGCCAGCAATGATAAGCGCGCCGCCCTTGAGCCGATTGATCGCGATGGACTCGGCGGTCTCACGGGTAAAATTCAAGCCTGGCAGATTGAAGGGATCAGCACCGTTGCGAAACAGCTCTGCTGCCTCCTGGTCAAAACACTCGGGATGGCGCCGGAAGATTTCAGTGGCCCGGATTGCCATTGGCGAATCCAGGAACACCTGTAGCGAGGCGGGCAACTGCCCGGCCTCTTCCCCCTCGCGCAGATAGTAGAGAATCTCCTGGGCACGCTCCAGGGCAAAGCTGGGAATGACTACATTACCACCACGATGAAAGGTGTCGGTGACAGCCTGGTAAAGCTCCTCAACCGAAGGCTTCAGCGATTTGTGGGAACGATCGCCATAGGTGGTCTCCATCACCAGTATATCCACGCCGGAAGGGGGATCCGGATCCCGCAATATGACCCGGCCACTGTAGCCGAGATCGCCGGAAAACAGCACCCGCCGGTGCTCACGCTCTTCCTGCAGTTCCAACAGGATACTGGCCGACCCCAGGATATGGCCTGCATCAAAGAAGGTGGCCCGAATCCCCTTGCAAAGCTGGATCGGCTCGCGGTAGGAAGCCGCCCGCCCGAAACAGTCCAGCGCATCGAGCGCGTCCAGCGTAGTGTAGAGCGGCTCAACCTCCATCACTCCCTTGCCCCGCCGCTTGGCCCGCCGTGTGGCCCGGGAGGCCTCTTCCTCCTCAAGACCTGCGGCATCGAGCATCACGATCCGCGCCAGCTCTCTTGATGCGGCGGTGGTGATGATTTCACCACGAAAGCCGCGGCTTACCAGCAGCGGAATACGGCCACAATGGTCGAGATGCGCGTGCGTCAATAGCAGATAATCAATGGTTTCTGCTTCAAACCCAAACGGTTCGGCATTTTCTTCATCCAGATCCCGGCTGCCCTGGTAGAGTCCGCAATCGACCAATACCCTTTTACCGGAACATTCAAGCAAATGGCATGAGCCGGTTACCCCGCGGGCAGCTCCATGAAACGATAGTTTCACTGCTGCTTCTCCTCTTCAGAGAAATCATGATCAACCCGGCGATAAAACAACATGGGATCTCCGGACAACACGTATGGGGAAGTTAACTCCCTTGCCAAAAACCCCAACGCCGGGCCAGGCTGTTCTTGTGGCCCCTGTTTTCCTGTTGAGAACACAACAAACAGGAGGACACGATTTCAGAACCGGCCCCGAACACCCCCTGCTGACAACATCACCCCCTCATCAAAACTATAGACCATCCTGGTGGCTTCCTCCTGGCGGGCAAACCCTGGTTTCTGACACCTTGACACCGCCGATTCATATCAGGATAATTCGGTGCTCCCATGCGCCCGTAGCTCAGCTGGATAGAGTACCTGGCTACGAACCAGGTGGTCGGAGGTTCGAATCCTTCCGGGCGCGCCATTTTTCGCAAACAAGACAAGCAGGCCCGGGTTGACGGGCAGTGTTTGTGGGCATTCATGGCATTTTTTGGGAAACGGCTGCCAGGGTAGCTGCTCAGCGAGTTGTGATATATGGAAATAACTGCTCGGATTGCCCCTGAAATTCGACAGTTCAAAGCGAAAAATGTGAGTTTACACAAGGTAACTAACCGTTTTTCAACACAGACGAAGGCGGATTTCAGGGGCTAGCTGCCAAACGGAGAGCCTGTCTGTCTGCTGAACCCATTGACCCAACGCGGTGCCCTTTCCCCCTGTTGAGCGGGTTCCGGGACTCCCCCAGCCCGGGGTGGCTGATGGAGCGCCTCTCCGTACCGGCAACCGTTATCCCCAGGGATCCCCTCATCCTCTGTCAGACTGTCGCCAAGTAACTCTTTTTGCTGATGATTAAAAAACCGGGTTGTGGCGCTGTTACAACATACTGCGTTGTTTTGTAAGAATTAAAACAAATGAGGGGATTCCCGAGACCGTTACCTGCTGCTGGAGACAGAAAACATCTGCCAAACATGGCTTACCGCGATGATTATTCGTGTCACAATCCGCGCCACATCAGGTTGTTCGGGGAGTTGGCATGGAAGCCTGATACACCCCTGTGCTTCAGTGGAGTGCTGGAACCGTAAAGCACCCCTCCTCCCGGCCGACAACTACAAAACCATGACAGAGCGGCAGCAACGTTAGATCCGGAACTGCCCCGGGGAAAGACAACACTATCGCCCGAACGGAAGATTTCCAAACCATGACCGCTGGAAAGAGAAAACTATGTATCGTTACACCGTCTCACTGGGCTGCCAGTTTTGGCGGTGCGGAATATCAGATAAAATGTTTGCTGGATATGCTAATGGAAAGCAACGCCTTTGAAATTCATTATATTGCACGCTCCGTCGACCCAGGCTTCGACGCGCGCGGATATCACCTGCACTGCGTTGGCAGTAAACACGCGTTCGCGCGTCACAGCCACCTTTTCGATGCGCGGAAGCTGTACTCCACACTGAAAAGCATTTCTCCTGACAGCATCTACCAGCGGGTAGGGTGTGCCTATACAGGAATTGCTGCACTCTATGCCAAGAAAAACGGATGCAGCATGCTGTGGCACGTGGCAAGCGATCAGGATCTGAAACCGCTGCAGTTCAAGCTGTCGAAAAATATCGCTTTTCGCCATCTGGAAAAGAAGGCGCTTGAATATGGTGTAAAACATGCAACCAACATCGTTGTGCAAACCAGGCAGCAGAAAAAGCTGCTTGAACAAAATTATGGCCGAACACCCAGCGGCATTGTGGCAAACTTCCACCCAGCCCCCCCCCTCCCCCCCCCCAAAGACAGCCAGATCCATGTGGTATGGGTGGCAAACCTGAAGCCGCTGAAACAACCACGACTATTCATGAAGATGGCGGAACGGCTTCATCACCATACAAAAAGCCGATTCACCATGATCGGCCGCAACAGCAACTGGCGATGGGGGCGCGAACTACAAAAGGAGATTTCAGAGACCGGCTGCGTCGACTACATTGGTGAGCAACCTTTTGACAAGGTCAATGAAATATTGGCTCAAGCGCATATTCTGGTCAATACCAGCCAATATGAAGGATTTCCAAACACCTTCATTCAGGCATGGATGCGTGAAGTTCCCGTTGTGAGCCTCAATGCCAACCCTGACAATGTGCTGGACAGGCATGGTGTTGGCCTGGCATGTCATGGTGATTTCGAGCAACTGGTAAAAAATGTCAATCTTTTGATCGAAAACCGGGAACTTCGCACCTCGTTGGCCAGAAATGCCAGAAGTTATGCGCTTGAATACCACTCGAACAACAACGGCAAACAGCTGGTTCAGCTACTGGCGGAGAAAACAGAAAGATGAGTGAGCGGCGCCGCATTATTTGGCTGAACAACGATCGCTTTGACGAAAAACCAAACAAAAGCGCCTGGATCGAAATATCCGCCAGATTTGGAGAAAAAGGGTATAAGGTTTGCGTCGTGACCGGATTCGGCAGGGAAAAGTACACCCCGGAAAAAGCGTATCCCGAAATGATCTATCTGCCAGCGATAAATATTCCCCTCATATTCAGGGTAACGCTGATGTTCAGCTCTTTGCTGTGGTTGCTCTTCAAGGCCAACAGGAATGATATTATCATCATCAATCCGGATATGCTGTGGGTGGCTCCTTTTCTTTCCCTGCGTGGAATCAACAATGTTCACCTTGATGTACGAACGCTGCCGCTTACCCAAAGCAGGAGCCTGAAAAAAAGAGCCGACAACTGGCTGTTCTGGACCCTGCCGATGAAATACCTGCGCGGCCAGGCAAGAGGATACAGTTTTATTACCCGGCGCCTGAAGACGGCAATCGAGGAGGAGTTTTCCACCACCTTCAAAAACTATGAGATATGGTCGTCCGGGGTAAACACAGGGAGATTCAAGCCAGCTGGAAACGCCCCTGACAGCAACGAACCCTTTTTGCTCTTCTACCATGGAAGCATTTATGCCCACAGGGGGCTGGAAGAGATGGTCGAGTCCGTTGAGACGCTGGCCGAGCCTTATCGTGAAAAAATCCGGTTGATTGTGGTTGGAACGGGTGGGGGACTCAAAAATCTGAAGCTGATTTCCCAATCAGCGGCGCAACCAAGCATCGTCGAATACAAAGGGTTTGTTCCCTATGAAAAAATACCCGCCGAGATATCCCGGGCTGACTGCTGCATCTGTCCACTGCCAAACTATCTGCAGTGGAACGTCTCGAGTCCGCTAAAGCTTCTGGAGTATCTGGCCTGCGGCAAACCGGCCATCATCACCCCGATTCCAGCGCATACCGACGCGTTGAACAAGGAACGGTTCATAGTGTGGACTGAGGGGCATCAAGCATCCGATTTCCAGAGGGCCATTATTTATGCCTTTGAAAACCGCAAGGCACTGCGTAACGAGGCAGCAGATGCACCAAGGTTCATTGCCTCCCGGTACAGCTGGGACATTCTGGCAGAGAGATTCATCGCCTATCTGGAAAAAACCTTCCCGGTAGTCAAAACAGACGGCCAGCCGGAAGCGCCAGCAAAATGAACAAGATCGTATATATACTGTTTTTTGTCGTCCTGCTCTCCGGAATTGGCGGGAGTATTGGAGTACGAAAACTGGGCCTGCTGTCCGAACTGCTGTCGATTGCAATATTTGCCCTGCTACTACCCATGGCAGCGAAAAAGAAACGGCTCGATATCGACATCAAATACCTGGTGCTGCTTGTCTTCGCATGCCTGCATGTCCTGATTGGGCTGATTATCAATGCGGTTCCACTAGGCACCATCGCCCTTGGTGCACGGCCTTATCTCAAATGGATACCTGTCTTTCTCATTCCGGTCATCCACTGTTTTTCAGAGGATGAAATCAAAAGGTTCTTAAAGTTTCTTCTCGTACTTTTTATCATACAGCTGCCTGTCGTGCTTGTTCAACGGCTCATCCTGTTCAGGCACTCTGAATCAGGTGATCCCATCACCGGCACGCTCGGTTACGGGGCCTCCGGCGCCCTCTCCACGATGCTTGTGTCCGGAATAGCCATATTGATGGCCTTTTATGTCACGGGGCGGATAAAAACAACCACAATGGCGGCGGTAACCATACTGCTTTTTCTGCCCACAACAATGAACGAAACAAAAGTCACCATGTTTCTTCTTCCCCTGGCGATCATTATCCCGCTTCTGTTCTCGGCCGAACGGCGTATTTCAAAGCAGCAAATACTCACGACTACCGCCGTCTGTATGGTTCTTGTTGCCGGATACATCGGTATTTACAACTACTACCAGGCCATGGCTGGCCGGCCCGGATTCATCGAGTTTTTCTCGGATAGCCAGCAAAGGAGCTATGTGATAGGTGGCAACGAGCTGTCTGCAGAAGGGCTGCTGCGGCAGGAAGAGGTGGATGTTATCGGGTACAAGGCGGAACAGGTTGGGGAGGAAAAAAGCGCGCGAATGGAAAAAATCCGCTTGGCGTTCGATACGCTGTCCGAATCCCCCGTCCTTTTATGGACAGGCGTGGGCCTGGGAAACGCCTCAACCTCGGTGGCAGCCGACTTTTCAGGAGTGTACGCCCCTGTTATTGGCATGGTAAGTGGTGGAACCATTATCTCGTTTTTGCTGTGGGAGACAGGTCTTGGCGGCCTGGGGCTGTTTGTTCTGTTTCTGCTTTTCATTTTGCGCGACGCCATCGCCCTGGCAAAAAAAGGGGGGATCGCCGGAACGATAGCTTCCGGATGGATAGCTGTGGTCTTGATGGTATTTGTGATCATGCCCTATATGAACATGCTCTACTTCAACGCGCTGATCTATCTGTTCGCCTTTTTCTCCGGATATATCGCATCACAGCGATTCAGAACCCGTTACAACCTGATATCCTGACTGGACAGGACAGAAGAAACAAAACCGGCTGGATGTCACAAGTCATACCCATTTAGAGAGATGAAAAAAAAGTACGCTTTTATAAAAATACGGACCAATCATACAGTGGTGCACCAAATCACCAATATTCTGCGGCATGCTTTTCCCGAGTATGAAGGTGAGATCATAGACATCAAACCCCTGTTGAAAAAAAAACCACATGTTATTATTTTCAACATCTTGCACATCATAAAAATATATGGATTCAGCAGCTTCACCGGGGGGAAAAACCTTCTGTATCTCCGGTTTTTTGGAACACCCTATATGTTCAGGCAGATCAAAAGGCTGGTTAACGAACGGGTAACATCGAACAGCTATCTTTTTACTTTTCAGGACAACTCTCTGTTTGACGCCAGCACACAGGGGGTTCCCAATTTTGTATATACAGACCACACACTGCAGGAGAACCGCTGTTATCCCGACTTTGACGAGTCAAAAGATCTGCTGTGCAACGAGTGGATGGCCCTGGAAAAAACCATATACCACAATGCTGCCATGGTGCTGACCCGCTACGAGAAAATCGTGACATCGCTCCTGAACGACTACTCATGCAACAGATCAAAGGTCAGGTGTATCTACTATGCCCCGTACAACGACGCAGAACCCGGAACACACAACAACAGCAAGTATTCGAGCAAAAACATTCTGTTCATTGGTATCGACTGGGATAGAAAAGGGGGACCCGTACTCATCGAGGCTTTCAGGAAAGTACTCTCCCGGCAGCCGTCTGCACGTTTGACCATTGTCGGTTGCAATGTCGACACAGAAGTTGCCAACATCAACGTTGCCGGCAAAGTGCCCAAGAAGGAGTTGGCCAAGTACTATGAAAACGCCTCACTGTTTTGCCTTCCTACCCTAAAGGAGCACGCCGGCATTGTATTTACCGAGGCAATGAGATACCGGCTTCCCGTAGTTGGAACCCGGATTGGTGCAATTCCCGAGTATATTGAGCCGGGAGAAAATGGATATCTCGTCGATGCCGGCAATGTCGACCAGCTTGCAGACGCATTGTGCAACCTTGTTGGTGATGAACAAAAATGCGCCACATTTGGCAAAAACAGCTACGAAAG
Source organism: Gammaproteobacteria bacterium (assembly GCA_015491735.1). Lineage (GTDB taxonomy): Bacteria > Pseudomonadota > Gammaproteobacteria > Thiohalospirales > Thiohalospiraceae > DRMK01. The sequence continues at coordinate 10,888 of WFVH01000002.1, read as the reverse complement.
ATATCGTGAAAATTTTACGCTGGAGGTTGTATCCGGAAAAATCAGGGAGCACATAACCCCCTGCATTGAATCCGGGAGTTGACCGGCCACCACAAAACAGATCCATAACAGCTTGCACAGAAAATCCGACAGCCAATGCCAACCTTACTCTCTGTCAATAACTATTTTTACCCCAGGGGCGGCGCCGAAGTTGTCTTTCTCGAGCATAACGCCATTTTCAAGAAAGCCGGGTGGAACGTCGCCTGCTTTTCCATGAACCATCCAAACAACCCCCCTTCGGAGTGGAGCAGGTATTTTATAGATGAGATAGAGTTTGGCGGCAACTATACGCTGCTGCAAAAAATGGCGCGTGTTCCAAAAGTCATCTATTCGATGGAGTCCCGCAGAAAAATTTCACAGCTGTTGAATGATATTCCCGTGGACATCTGCCATATGCACAACATTTATCACCATATCTCTCCTTCAGTTCTTGGTGTGCTGCATGACAGAAAAATACCCACGGTTCTCACCTTGCACGATCTGAAAATTGCCTGCCCGGAGTATCATATGCTCTCGTCCGGAAGGATATGTGAACGCTGCAGGGGTGGAAACAGGGTTAACGTAATTATCAACAAATGCATAAAAGACTCGTATACACTGAGCGGGTTGATATTCGTCGAAGATCTGCTCCATCGAATACTGAAAAGCTACAGTAACAAAGTAGACAAATTCATCGTGCCAAGCAGATTCTACCTGGAAAAATTCTCGGAATGGGGTTGGGACAGGGAAAAGTTCGCCTATATTCCCAACTTCATCGATACCAGCCTGTTTCAACCCGGCTTCAATCCGGGAAAGGAATTTGTTTATTTTGGCCGGCTAAGCAAGGAGAAGGGGATTTCAACCCTGATTCAGGCAGCGGCAAAAGCCAATGTGCGCCTCAAGATTATTGGCAGTGGCCCCGATGAACACGCCTTGAAACAGCTGTCATCCACACTTGAATCGAAAGTGACCTTTGCCGGGTATATGACGGGAAAACTTCTGCACGAAACCATCCGCTCCAGCAGAGCCGTCGTACTGCCATCGGAATGGTATGAAAATGCGCCGCTTTCCGTTCTGGAATCCTACGCCCTTGGCAAGCCGGTAATCGCTTCTTCGATTGGCGGGATTCCGGAACTCGTTCTGGAAGGGGAGACAGGAACCATTTTCAACCCCGGAGATGTGGATCAACTTGCGGCTGCCCTTGACTTCTACCATAACCAGCCAGACCGTTTTCCGGCCAAACAAGGGAGGACGGCCAGAACATGGGTTGAAGATGAATTCAGCCGGGAAAAATATCTGAGAAACATCTGCTCACTCTACCGGGAGCTTGGCGTTTCATGCCAGCAAAGGCATCTTCCATGAAAGTCATGGTTCTGGGTACCAGGGGATTCCCGCAGGTCCAGGGCGGAGTGGAAACACACGCAGAGCATCTGTATCCCCGGCTTGCCAAGCTGGGATGTGAAATTCACGTTATCGCCAGATCACCCTATGTTCCCCGCCGCCAGAAAAAGTGGGAAGGTGTTTTTTTTCACCGATTATGGTCTCCAAAGGCCACTGGGCTCGAAGCTTTCTTGCACTCATTCATCGGCGTCCTGTATGCTGGCATTCAGCGGCCGGATATCTTGCATATTCACGCAGTAGGCCCTGCATTGATGACGCCGCTGGCGCGCCTGTTGGGAATCAAGGTCGTCATTACCCACCATGGTGCTGACTATGAGCGGGAGAAATGGGGATCGGGCGCACGCCTGGTGTTACGCATGGGAGAGCGTATGGGCGTGCGTTACGCATCCCGAACAATCGTTATCTCGAAGGTCATACAGCAGCTTGTCCTGAAAAAGTATGGCGCCAGTTCGGCCCTGATCCCCAACGGCGTGATTCTGCCTGACCCTCCGGCGACAAAAGAGTCGTTGGTCACCTTTTCGTTGACACCAAACCGATATGTGTTGCTGGTCAGCCGGTTTGTTCCCGAAAAAAGGCAACTGGATCTGATTGCCGCGTTCAACCAGGCAAAATTGCCGAACTGGAAACTGGTTCTCGTAGGAGGAACCGAGCCGCGAAATGAGTATGTCGATAATGTGCTCTCCGAAAGCGAAAAAAACCCCAATATCGTGGTTACCGGATTTCAGTCCGGGCAAAGATTACAGGAGCTGTTTTCCAATGCCGGTCTGTTCGTGCTCCCCTCTTCACATGAAGGCCTTCCCATCGCCATGCTGGAAGCCCTAAGTTACGGACTGACAACGCTTGCGAGCAATATCCCCGCCAACACCGAAGTCGGTCTGCCTGCAAAACAGTACTATCCACTAGGGGATATCCACTCCCTGTCAAAAATGCTGACAACATTTTCACAGCAGAGAAACAGCCCCGAAAGGAAAGCGAAGCTGAGAACCTGGGTGAAGGAGAAATACGACTGGGATACCATTGCCGGGCAGACGTTGGATGTCTATCGGCAAGTAATGAACTAACCCGCACATAAGTTACCCGGCACTCAGGGCTACCACAACCACTTTCAGCTACCCGCATTGTCACCCGTTGCCCCGAATAGCCTGTTTTCTGTAATAGGGTTAATATACGGCCCAATGGCGGCAGGAATGGCGGCAACAGTGGCGCAGGTGGCTGACGAATCCGCTTTCCACCCGTGAATGTACCGCAAAGAGGCGGCTGTGAAGGCTTTGAGGGATACCAATGTCTGCAAAAAAGAGGAGTATCGCGGCGCTATGCGAGCTGCTTGCCCAGGGAGACGATGCCGATCGCTGTCACGCCTTGCGCACGCTGGGATTGCTGCGTGATCCCGCAACGATACCCGCCATTACTGGCTGCCTCTATAGTGAAGATCCCGACGTCTGCATCGATGCCGCAGAGGCGTTGGGCCGTATTGGCAGCCCGGAAACGGTACCAGCCCTGACCGAACTGCTTGAAAATCACCCGATTGGGGAAGTACGCACAGCAGCGGTAGAAGCGTTGGCAATGATCACTGACAAAAGGGCAACGGCGGCACTGATTGCAGCCGCCACGCAACGCCCGGAAAACCTGCCCTGGGACGATGAATGGGATGACTGGTGGGACATGCAGCTGCATGCAGTGAAAGCGCTTGGCCATCAAAAAGCCACCGAAGCCATACCCGCGCTCCAGTATCTATTGGCGGATGACGAGGCCCAGGATATCGAAACGGAGATACTGACCGCTCTGGCACAAATTGGAGGAGAGGGCCTCGATGTACTGGAGCAGCGGCTCACCGGTGGCTCCACCGCCGAACGGCGCCGCGTAGCCACCGTGTTGGGACGGGCCGGTAGCGGCGCAGCTACCGCTCTAATCGAGTACGCACTGTTCGACAAGGAGGCGGAAGTGCGCTGTGCAGGAATCATGGCCATCGGCATTGCCAAGGCCTCAAACTACCTGAAAGTTATCCTGCCCTCGCTCAAGGATCCGGAAACGGAAGTAAGAGTTGCGGCTGCCGAAACATGCGCACTGCTTGCACCGGACACCGGGCACATTGGCAATGTCATCGAACAATTGATCCCTCTTCTCGAAGACAAGGAGCCTTCTGCACGGACTGCTGCGATCAATGCCGCTGCCGCTCTCGCCAGCGAAACCGCCCCTACCCCCGAAATAGTAAAACAGATCTGCCGCCGGTTGAGCGATCAGGACAGGAGCGTCGCCATCGCCGCCTGCCACTATCTGGCACAGCACCAAATTCCGCAGGCAACAAAGCCGTTGCTGCGGATCATTGGTAACCTCGATGCTGATATCTATCTGCGCCAGCAGGCTATCCAGGCAGTAGCGACGGCAGGAGATGCCGGTGAAGAGACTCTCAACGCCCTCATCCACAACGCCATCAGTGACAAGGAGCAACTCATACGCCTGGAGTCCCTGACCGCCTTGATGAAACTGGCAACCTCAAACGCACCAGAGGCAAGCAGGGCCTTCGACGCCATCCTTAAAATCCTGAAAGGGGAAATCAAGCCGCTTTCCACCCCACATCAACCCGTGAAAAACCGCCATGCAGAACCTGCGGGCGCACCGCCCCCCCCGGTAACAAAGGGGGCAAACACCAGCCTGGAGGCCATCAGCGGCAGCGCGCTATCGGAAAAAAAGAGCACTGCCGCTGCGACCGGTTCAGCGTCACGGGAGCAGTTGGATACACAAGAGGAGCTTTCCGCTCTACAGGAGTACCTGGATCTGGCAGAAAAAGGCGGCCGGCAAACATCCAGCGACAAGGGAGGTATTTCCACCGAAACACGCATTCTCGCGGCGAGAGTATTGGCCGCCTGCCACGAAGAAGAAGCCATCACCACCCTCATGAAATGCCTGGAAACCGGGCAGCCCGCACTGCGCAAAGAGGTAACAATCGCCCTGGGCAGGATTGCTGCGGACTCTACAGATGGTTCTGCATTGCAGGATGCGCTGGAACCTTTACTGGCGCAGTTGGAATCAGGCAACCAGGAGATACGCCTGGCCACCGTTCGCACGCTGGCCAGGCTGGGGCGGCCGGAAGCTTTCCCCTTTTTGCTAAACCGGCTGAAAAGCGTTGAGACTCAGGAGCGCATTGAAGCGGTCAATGGCCTGGTCGAGTTTTGCACAGCTTCGTTCACCGCTGGTACCGGCAAGCTCATGCATCACAGCAAAACAGTGGCTCAGCTACTCGCTTGCCTGGACGACGCGGCAAGTGGAGTCCGGCTGGCTGCAGCACGCGGGTTGTCTCTGCTGCTGTCTCAGAACGAGGAAGAAACCCGGTTCAAGCAACATGCCATCGAAAAAATCATTGCCGCCGCCTATGCCGACGAGGGAGCACAGGCCAGAGAGATGGGACGCATCCTGCGACAAATCGATATCGACTCCAGCGTAGACAGTGTGCTGTCACTGATTGACTCAAGCCAGCACAGCCACCAACGGCGGATTGCCATCGAACTACTGGAAGAAACGCTGTACCAGGCCAAAGCCGGACTTAGATCGGGTATAATGGGCGTTGGACATGGCAAAACACAAGGAGATACATGATGAAACCGGTGGCTACCATTTTATCCGTCATTTTGATAACCGGACTACCCTTCGTCGCGCACGCTGCAAAATACAAGGAGAGCAACGTGGTCAATGGTGGCAGCGTCAGCGGGAAGGTAACCTTCTCCGGCTCCGACCCGGCCCCAAAAACATATAAAATAAACAAGGACAACGATACCTGCGGCACCGGCAGCCGGGAGATCGATTATGTCGCAGTCAACAATGGCGCATTGACCAACGTCATTGTCTACCTTGACAAGATCAAGGAAGGGAAACCATTCCCGCCCGAACTATCAAGCTCAGCCATTGAGCAAAACGAGTGCGAGTTCAAGCCCTTTTTACAGGTAATGCGCAACGGAAGTGAACTGGCCGCGATTAACGACGACCCTATTCTGCACAACATCCACACTTATGAAATCATTGGCAGGGCAAAAAAAACGGTATTCAACATAAGCCAGGCCGAACCGGGAAGCATAAAGAAAAAAGTCAAACTGAAACGCGGCAAGGCGCTCAAGGTAGAGTGTGACGCCCACGATTTCATGCACAGCTTCGTCTTTACGGCTGACAACCCCTATTTTGCGGTAGTCGACGATAACGGCCGTTTTACGATTGATAACATCCCACCCGGAAAATATACCATCAAGGCCTGGCATGGTACGCTGAAAGAGCAGAAAGAGACCGTAGAGATCAACGCCGGCGGCAATACAGCGATAACCTTCGAGTTTAAAGAAAAATAGCGTGGGCGGGGGGAGTGAACGCAACAACAACTCCCCCCTAGCTTTGACCGGTGCGTTACTACTGGTTATTATTAACCCCGGCAACCCCCACTTTCACTTTTTCAAATCAAGACCAGGGCTTGCCCGAACCACTTCAGCTGCAACAAGCGCGGCGGGGAAACAGCATCTGAACAGACTCCCCTTGCCGATTTCGCTTTCAATCTCCAGATGCCCCTGGTAACGGTTCATTACATGCTTGACGATGGCAAGCCCCAATCCGGTCCCCCCCTTCTCACGTGAACGACCTGCATCGATCCGATAAAAGCGCTCCGTCAGGCGGGGGATATGATGAGCCGCTATGCCGGGGCCGCTGTCCACCACCTCAAATCGGGCGCCTTTCCCGCCGCGGTACCAACGAACGGTAATCTCGCCGCCAGCGGGACTATATTGCACCGCGTTGAAGATCAGGTTGGAAAACAGGGTGCGCAGCTCTTCAGAATTGGCTCTTATCGACAGCCCCCGATCGGCATCCAGGGTGATAATATGCCCGTTTGCTCCACTGAGCGATCTTGCGTCCTCCACGATCGTTGTTAGCAGTACTGGCACATTCACCGCTTCCGCCTCTTCTATACGCGCACCACTGCCACTCTCCATCCGGGCGAGGAACAGCAAATCGGTTACAATGCTCTGCATCCGCCGTGTTTGTTGTTCCATGAGTACTACCGAGCGTTGCCACTGCGGAGGCAACTCGCTGGCGCCATCTTTCATGGACTCGAGATAACCGGCAATGACCGTCAACGGTGTACGCAGTTCATGGGAAACATCGGCAACGAAATCCCGCCGCATCTGCTGCAACTGATGCAAGCGGCTGACATTGCGGGCTGTCAACAAGCGGCGATTCTTGCCGTAGGAAACCAGGTGCACCGACAAAATGATATTTTCATCTGCGGGTGAAGGCATTTCGATGGGTTCGCCACCTCCCCCCTTATCGAGATAGGCCCGGAAGGCGGGATGACGTATTAGGTTGCCGATATACTGCCCCACATCCGCCGACGGCTGCAGGCCAAGCAGTTTCTGCGCCGGTTTGTTATACCACTCGATGATATCGTGCTCACCAAGCATCACCGTGGCATCAGGCAGTGCAGCAGCCAACTTGTAGAAACGCTTCAATAGCTGATTGAGGCGTTTACGGCGCCTGAGGCTTCCCTTGCGAAGACGGTAGATTCCATCAAACACGGCACCCCATGCGCCACTTGACACGGGCAGGCTGCTGAGATCGGCCTGCTGTATCCAGCGCTGTAGCCGGGACAGATTATAGAGATGCCAGATGAGATAGCCGAACACCGCCAACAGCAGTATGAGCAGCATATGTCCCACCGCCCACCCCAGCAGGAGGATCAACAGGCCGGCCAAACCCATGCGGATATATTCGACTGTAGCGATACTGGCGCTCTCCCATCAAATGTGCGGGGAAAACCGGTATCCCGCACCCCTCACCGTTTGAATGAACCGATCATGCCGCGGCTCAAGCGCCTTGCGCAGACGGCGGACATGAACATCCACGGTACGCTCCCCAATGTATACCGTCTTCCCCCAAACCTGATCGATCAGCTGGCTGCGGCTGTAGACCCGCTCGGGGTGGGTCATGAAAAACTGCAGCAGACGAAACTCGGTAGGCCCCAGTTCCACCGCTTGACCAAGAGAAGTTATGCGATGGCTGGCTTGATCGAGAAGCAGTCCATCAATCTCCAGGACGTCATCCCCGGCAGGGGAAACCCGGCGCATGACGGCGCGAATCCGCGCCACCAACTCGCGGGGAGAAAAAGGCTTGGTGATATAGTCGTCGGCGCCAACCTCAAGGCCGCGAATCTTCTCATTCTCCCCGCTGCAAGCCGTCAGCATGATAATGGGCAGACCGGCCGTATCCGGCTCCCGCTTGAAACGCCTTGCCAGATCGATACCGCTGGTATCGGGCAACATCCAGTCAAGCAGAAGCAGATCCGGCGGTCTTTCAAAAACATGGCGTTGCGCCTCGGCAGCATCGGCTGTCTCATCCACCTCAAAGCCAGCCCGCGCCAGCGTAAAGCGAAGCATCTCCCGAATAGCCGCTTCATCTTCAACTATCAGCACTCTCTTCGCCACGACTCCCATCCCTACCCTGCGGGTAGACGCCTGTATTCGATCAACCAGACCAAAGCGATGCCGGCCCTTCGACTACAACCCGATATCGACCGGCGACAAAGACTGTGACGCATGATTGAACTCCCGCCACAGTTGCGAAAAAGTACGGCCAACGACCGGATGAACCCCTTGCGGAGCTATCTCGGCCAAAGGGCAAAGCACAAAGGCATACTCCAGGATCTCATCCCGAGGCAGACAGACTCCGTCCTGCTGCATGATCAAGTCGTCGTAGAGCAGCAGATCCAGATCGAGCGGCCGGGGAGCGAGACGTTCTCCATCCCGTCGGCGGCCGTGGACTGCCTCAATATGTTGCAGTATCTCAACAAGCTCCATAACAGGCCGCCGGCTGTAAAACCCCGCTACCAGATTGAAAAAATCCCCTCCCTCGAATCCGACAGCCTTGCAATCATACACTCGGGACAAAGAGAGTTCCCCAAATGAATCCCGCAGAGCGGCAACACCACTGCGGATATTGCTGACACGCTCCATATTGCTCCCCATTCCAACGTAGACTCTGGCCATGCCGGATTTTCAGGCACTCCCGCGCTCGATGATCACACCAACGCCCCCCGCTCCCCGGACTGCACCCTCTTTGTTGACGCACAGACGAACCCACCTGACATGAAACTCCTCCCGAACGACCTCGGTTACCCGCTCTGCCAACGTTTCCACCAACTGGAACTCACTGCTACCAACAAATTCAATCAACCGTTTCGCCACAGCCTTATAGTCCAGGGTATCCTCAATGGTGTCCGAAGCCGCCGCCTTGCGAATATCGGCACTCATCTCCAGATCCAGGCTGACCGTCTGCTTGATGCAACGCTCCCACTCAAAAATGCCGATCACGGTTTCGATACGGAGGTTACGCAAATAGATAATATCCATATGGCAAATATCCCATCAATCCGGTACGCTGTCCAGATGATATTCGACGGGTTTCTGATTCTTTCCGCCTATCTGTTGGGTTCTCTATCCACGGCGGTCATCACCAGCAGGCTGCTGGGACTCCCTGACCCCCGTACACAAGGTTCAGGCAACCCGGGCGCCACCAATGTACTGCGAATCGGGGGCAGAAAGGCGGCCATCATCACCCTCTCCGGAGACTTGCTGAAAGGGCTGATCGCCGTGGTTAGCGGTTGGCTGCTGGGGGCTGCCGAGGCCGTCGTTGCTGCAATGGGGTTCGCCGCTTTCTTCGGACACCTCTATCCCGTTTTCTTCCGGTTCAAGGGGGGCAAGGGGGTCGCGACCGGGCTGGGAGTTCTGTTGGGAATTGCCTGGCCGGTTGGCCTGGCAGCCCTCGGCACCTGGTTACTGGTAGCCGCCCTGACCCGGTACTCCTCTCTTTCAGCGCTCTGTGCCGCGCTCCTGGTGCCGGTCTGGGCCATCTGGTTTACCGACTCGCCCCCATTCTTGATACTGGCGATCACACTATCCCTCCTGCTCATATGGCGGCACCGGAAGAATATCCGGAACCTGATCAATGGCACCGAAAGCAAAATTGGTACACGGGGAACCGGATAGTTCGCTGTGATTTGGATATTATCAGGAATGTCAACTTTCTTTACCATCACAAGAAGCAACCGTCGATTGGCCACGCCACCCAAAGCCAAACAACAATCATATAAAACAATAAATTAGACAGCACGGAACTATCAACCACAAACCAAAATGTTACACCCGTCACAATATGGAGTGTCGGATAATTTAACAGCTCCGGGATCCCCAGCAAACGACAGCATCGCTAATTGCAACAAATTCATGAGAAAAGAGAGTGTGGCGTAAATGTTGCTTCATTTATCCATTTAGCAGGAAACCCTGGCATTCAGCCACTCAACTGGAAAAAGAAAACTGGAGAACTAGCAATGAACGCAAGAATTGTACTGACGGCATCGCTGATAGCAATTGCCAGCGCAGGCGCAAACGCGGCTACCACGCTGGAGGGGCCGGGTTTGGTTTCATTAACTGATACCGAGAGCAGTGTGGCCATTCAGGCATTTGGAAATTTCTCGGATATCTGGTCGCTGATTGTCGATGAGACGGACGGAGCAGCTGATGTGGATATCAGCATTTCCGATGTTCACGGAACCCTGTTTGGTTATACCATCAATATCGACGGCCTGACTGTCACCGGCGACCCAGGCTTTACCGGCGGAAACGATAGCTGGAACTTTTCCGGACAGCTTGCAAATGGCGTCTATGATTTTACTATCGGTGGAGATGCCACGGGCAATAATGCAATAGGCAATCTAAGCATTGGCGGAGCCTATAGCATTTCGCTCAATGCCACCAACGTGGCGCCAATCCCGCTTCCCCCCGCAGCGCTGCTTTTCGGCTCAGCGCTGGTTGGTCTGGCCGGTTTGAGGCGCAGGAAAAGAGCAGAAGCAGAAAACAGCTGACAGACCGGAATCATCACACTCCCTTGGCATTGGGGCCAACCCGCCTGATCGGGTTGGCCCCAATGCGTTTGTATGGCCAGGTTCATACCATGGCATAAAGTGGCAATGCCAGGTAACCCTGTTCTTGAAACCTCTGACTAACCTGATATCAGAAAACAGGTCGGCACACGATGGCTGAATACGATATATATTATTGCCGGGTCAACAATATCCAATTTGTAACTATTCAGCATAGTATGAAACAAACCGGTAACTTTCAGATTGCCCCTGAAATCCGTCAGTTCAAGGCGAAAAATGTGAGTTTATGCGTGTAAATGACCATTTTTCAACGCAGAAATGGCGGATTTCAGGGGTAAGCTGAATAGTTACATCCAATTTAGCCAACGCCTTCGGTGGGCGCATACCGTTAGCCCGCAAAGCCCTGTTATTACCCTTAGGGATCCCCTCATTTTCCGATCAGGATTGTGATAGATTTTTCCCTGATAACCCATTGATTTTCCGCAAAAGGGAGATCATTCTATCGCCATACGGAGCTATTCTGGAGCAATCACATGGCGAAATCCAACGGGGTCCACTTTGAGG
>WFVH01000001.1 GCA_015491735.1 Gammaproteobacteria bacterium | reverse complement strand
TAACTATTCAGCATAGTATAAAACAAGCCGGTAACTGTTCAGATTGCCCCTGAAATTCGTCAGTTCAAGGCGAAAAATGGGAGTTTACGCGTGTAAATGACCATTTTTCAACGCAGAAATGGCGGATTTCAGGGGTGAGCTGAATAGTTACGAATGTAAATGTTGTTAATCTGGCCAGCAAAGACGAAAATGTTAACCCGGCGGCAGAGTTTGCTGCCGGGCTAACAGCTTTGATCATTTTAAAAATAAAGGAGCCAACAACATGGCGATCGCACGCGTTACCGAAATCACATCCTCATCCACCGTCAGTTTTGAAGATGCCGTTCAACAGGGCATCAGCAGAGCAAACAAAACCCTCCGCAACATAAAATCAGCCTGGATTCAGGAACAAACCGTCAAAGTCGAAAAGGGTGATATATCGGAGTATCGAGTAAACATGAAGGTCACCTTCATTCTTGATGACTGAATCCGGCGGCGATATCCAGCCGGACACCGGATTGCTTCAAGTCGGCGTAACAGGTTCTCTTCAGGTTCCGCGAACACCCGAACCGCATGCTGCCTGATTCAGCGGGGAAATACCTTGCAAAACGGCTTGATAACGATGCTGTGATAGATATTCGCTGTCGAATAGGGATCGTCTCCAACCCAGTTTTCCGCCTCCTGCAGAGAATCGAATTCAGCTACAATCAGACTGCCGTCAAAGCCTGCCGCTCCCGGCTCCTCGCTGTCGATAGCAGGGAAAGGACCAGCCAATACCAGACGCCCCTCATCCTGCAGCTGTTGCAAACGCTCAAGATGAGCGGGGCGGACTTCTGCGCGCCGGAGAGCGCTGCCTTCACGGTGCCTGGCGACAATCGCGTACAACATCGCGCCGACCCTCCTGTTGTTGAAGCGGCCTGTTCCCGCCATGGAGACAGGCCGGATTAAGACAAGGAACCAACGAATGCCTCTACGCTACGATCTGCACACCCATTCAACCATGTCAGATGGCGCGTTATCACCTGCAAAACTGGTTGAGTATGCCGTCAAACAGCAGATAGACATACTGGCTCTCACCGATCATGATACGACGGAGGGTGTGGCCGAGGCCAGTCTTGCCGCACGGAACAGGCAAATAACGATCGTCCCTGGCGTCGAGATATCCGTTACCTGGAGTAGCTGCACGATTCATATACTGGGCTTGAACGTTGACCATAAAAACAGGCAGTTGCAACAGGGGTTGGCCGCTCTGCGCACCTTTCGCAACTGGCGGGCAAAAGAGATCGGCCGCCGGCTGGAAAAGGCCGGTATTGCCGGATCTTACAGCGCCGCCAGGGAACATGCCGGTGGGGCATCGAGTATCGGACGGGTACATTTTGCCCGCTTTTTGGTAGCGCAAGGACATGCGGCAAACGTCCCGGCCGTATTCAAGCGTTTCCTGGCCAAGGGCAAACCAGGGCATGTTTCCGGAAAGTGGGCCAGCCTGGAACAAGCACTCGCATGGATCCACGGAGCAGGGGGACAGGCGGTAATTGCCCATCCGGCACGTTACCGGTTAAATGCAACGCGCTTACGCCGCTTGATTGGCGAGTTCAATGAGTGCGGAGGCGAAGGGCTGGAGGTGGTTTCAAGCAGTCACAGCCGCAAGGAGTGTGTCGCCATGGCGATGCATGCCCGGCGCTCGGCACTCCTGGCCTCCTGCGGCTCCGACTACCACGGGCCAGGGAATCCCTGGGCTGAACTTGGCAAAATTCCTCCCTTTCCAACAGGTTGCACCCCGATCTGGAAAAGTCCCCGCTGGAGACTTTACGACAGCGCTCAGGAAGGTTATCCTTTGCAGTCCGGTTCGGAGAGATGGCCGAGAGGCTGAAGGCGCTCCCCTGCTAAGGGAGTATGGGGTTAAAAGCTCCATCGAGGGTTCGAATCCCTCTCTCTCCGCCATTCATTGACGAAAGCCCTTTTCAGGAACCTGTCTTCCGGCTTTTGTCTCTGCTATCTCTTCGAGCAGATTTTCCATCCTCTCCATTCGTTGCTCCATTATTTCGGTGTGCTCCCGAATCCAGTGCACTTCACCCGCCTCCCCTTCGCCATGCTCCCGATCGAACTTTTCATGCTCTTTTTGCATCACATCGATCACGACACCAATCATCATGTTCAGAAACACAAAGGCTGTCAGAAAAATAAAACTGATATAGAACATCCAGCTAAGGGGGTAGAATTCCATCGTTTCATACATCACATCGGTCCAATCCTCAAACGTAGCAATGCGAAACAGGGTCAACATGGCAATCGTGATATCGCCCCACAATACGGGATTGATCTCTTCGAAAAAGAAACTGCCAAATGCCCCGTAGACATAGAAAAGGATAAACATGAGCAGAGCCACATAGCCAATGCGGGGAATCGCCTTGACCAGGGCATTCATCAAAACACGCAACTCGGGAATGATGGAGATCAGACGCAATACACGAAAAATGCGCAATAACCGCGCCAGCAGCACCATCTGACTCTCATCGACAGGAATCAGGCTGGCGGTTACAATGGTAAAATCGAAAACGTTCCAGCCGTTTTTGAAAAAGTTACGCGCCTTCTCCTCCGCAGCTATCCGGATAAGCACTTCTGCAAGAAAAAACAGCGTAACGGCAATATCGAAGACCCCGAGCACGTCAAGCCAAAAGGGGCTGATATCGTAGGTGGTTGCCCCTATCAGCATTGCCGACAGGATAATGATGGCAATCACTGTCATCTCAAATGTCTTGTTGCTACGTATCGCAACAAAGTATTCCCGTAACTCCGCAGATGGAAAACTCATCTCAGAAACTCCATAACACACAGTGGGTGATAATCTCCCCTGAACAGGGAAAATTGTTATCCATATAATAAAGCGAACATCGACAAGACGGAAAGCATGCCTGGATTCCGGGGGGATTCTATACGCACCTGAAGATGAGGTCTAATACTATTGTTTACCCGGCAGGTGTAATTGATCAGGTTGTCCCTGAAAACCGCGCCAGTTCAAGGCGAAAAATGCGGATTTACAACTGTATTAACCCGACACAAAACTACAACACCGGCGCCGGCAGCTGCCCCGTGTATTCAAGCACATAGCTGCCCGCCGGATCGGGGGGGCCTAACATGCGTAAATTCCGGGCAAGTTCCCCCTCTTCTCCATTGCGAGGAGTAAATCGCCCGCTGAAGTGGTAACTCCCTTCCGGAGAGAGTTTCAACACGCCTTCTGCCCGAAGCGGCCCACCGGTGTCCTTCAGTATGCCGGTAATCTCTTTTTCTTCTGTTTTCAACTCGACGGCAAATCCACCAAGCTCAAGAGGCGAGCCGACGGTTACCGAAGCTTCTTTCCAGAAGATATTACCCGCGCCTTCAAGGTATTTCCCGTCGGCCAGACCAACATCCAGCGCGTCGAAAACCAGCTCTCCCCCCACTGCAGGCACAGAAAACGGTGTCAACGCCTGCAGTGAGGCAACCGGGAACTGCCCCTGAAAACCGCGAAGATAGACCTTCCCGCCCAGCGTCCGGCCAGCATAGGTGCTGAACCTGAACTCTTTGTCGGTACTATCCAGTTTTAATTCCAGGCGGCCCAGCAACAGCGGCAGAAAGCGCATTTCCCAGCCTACGTTTTGCAGATAGAACCCGTTTATTCCCAGAGTCCTGGCTGAACCGGACCAGACGGTACCTTCGATGCCGCCCATCTGAACTCCATTCAACTGCTCATGAATCAGCCGGTAGGCGTAAGCTGCCGGGAAAGTGAGCGCAAGAAAGGCGCCATAAGCCACCACGCCCAATAGCAAATAGCGTATCCATTTTTTCACCCGCCACCCTCCGCGACACGGAGCCTGGCATCAACCCGCCCCGGTTTATCAGTGCGGTCGATGGTTACATTGACCACTCTGACGCCATTTTTCAGGGCCAGTTTTTCCAGCCAGCCGATCAACTGATCAAAACTGGCCGCCTCAAACCAGATCCGCACCTGTTTACCATCTGGCTCAACCCGCTTCATGGCGCTACCCAGCCCCTGCTCCTTGGCCGACTGGTCGACGAGTGACAACAGAGACTGGCCGCCCAGCCCTTTCACGCGCTGTCCGTCCACTCCACGCAGCGACTTCGCTTCAGCGGCCGCGCTTTTCATCCACTCCAGCAGGGCGCGCTGCTGCTGAACCTCCTGTTGCATCTCCGCCCTGGCGTTTACAATCGGCTGCCAAACCAAAAAATAGCTGAATAGCAAAAGCACCACCACGCCCCCAACGGCCAGCACAACCCTTTCACGCGGTTGCAGCCCCTGCCAGTACGCCGCAATCTGCTCTGCCCCCTTCATTGTCCAGCCCCTATTTTGATGCGCGCCTCGACATGCTTGTTTTGGGAAGATGCTGACAACACCTCCACCACCAGGGCCGGTTCCTGCTTCAACTGCTGCTCCAGCTTGTCCAGTTGCTGCAGGTTTTTCAACCGCATACCCAAAATCAACTGGCCCGCCTTGTAGTTGATGCCTTGCAACCGGGCATCGGACACCCGCTGCAATACCGCCCCAACCCGCGCGAGCAGAGAGAGGAAATCCGCCCCCCCTCCTTCACCCCGCAAAGACTCCAAGCGGCGTTCGGCTTGCAATCTGGGATTGACGATGCGTTTAATATCCGGAAACCCCTGACGGAATGCCTCCCCGACCTGCTTGACCAGTTGCTCATTCTCCGCGCTCAACCGCCGGTACTCCACACCCGCCTTCACCCCCTGCACTATCAGCAATGCAACCAGCAGAGCCGCCACCGGACGCCAGGGACGCCACAACTTGCTCAACCGCTCACGCTGGCTGTACTGCCCCTGCAACAGATTGATCGGGGGCCGGAACTCTTCATTGAAACAGGCCGCCAACAGCTGCAAAAAACCGTTGTCACACGCTTCAGGACGATACTCCATCACCGGCGGAAGCAGTGATTCCAGCGAAACATCCTTCTGCTCACGGCAATCAACCACCTGCAGGCAGGCAGGCCGGCCGTTCTCCGCCAGTTGCAACGCCTGATCCAAAAGCAGGGGAAGATTGTCAGCATCACAACTGAACCCGCTTTGCAGCCCGGTGCGGATCGTTGCCATGTCTCCGGTCAACGCGACGCTCCACGCCTCCTCACGGAGCGGCAGGGCAAGCACGTCCGGCGCCATGAACTTGGGCTGGATGCCGGCCTTGGCCAACTGCTCCATCCAGTGCCGCATCTGCTCGTGCGCTACCACGGCGACGGCGACTTTCCCATCCTCGTAGCTCCCCAGGGCAAAATGGAGCTGATCCACATCGGCCACCAGCAGATCTTCAAGCAGGTAGGGAACCGCCAGCCGCTGACGCTGCCGGTTGGCGGTAGGCACGGCAACCTCTGTCAGAATTACCTGTTCGGAGGGAACCAGCACGATCACCTGCCGGCCTTGCCCGTGACCTGCCGCGTCGGCCAGGGATATCTTCATCTGCTGAGCGGAAGGCGGATGCTCCGAAACCAGCAAACATTCGACCTGCTCGGCGTCGGTCAAGTGGATAAGCAGTTTATCCATCAATCAATAGTCTCCTTGGGTTCGCAATACAGTAAACACGCTCTGTGTCTGGCTGGCTGCGGTGGAAGAGGCGGCTTTGCGCTGAATAACGGAGCGCAGTGTCACTTCTCCTTTATCGAACTGGGCGAAGATGTTGGCCAGAAAAAAATTGCTCTCTACCGTACAGCAATCGTTCATGTATTGCTCAAACGCGCCCTGCCTTCCCCGCAACGCCCGGAACCCTGGCAGTTCAAAAACATCGTCAATACTAGCAAACCCTCTGTTGCTTTGCTTTTCCAACTGCTCCCGCTGCGCCAGAAGCTCATCGACATCTTCCAGCGTCACGTATTCGAGCGAAGCCAGCACCTCCCGCGACGCGGTATTGAGGTTGATTTTGGTCTGCTCCGGCCCCGGCAGGGCTGCTACATATTTCTCCAGCTTCCGGTACGCTTCCGCCGGCATGACAAGCAACAGTTCGCTGGGACTCACCAAAAGGGTATTACCCGTGCGATAGGCGGGATCCAGCCGGGTGTACTCATCATCCTCGGCTCCATCCATCCCGTGGGGCGTGCTGTCCCTGTCGATCCAGTCCGCTACCCTTGCCGCCAAACCGGGCGACAGCTCAAGCTGCGTCAACAGCCGTTTGAACTGCTCTAGTTGTTCCGGGTCGATTTTCCCGTCCCGATCAACCAGGTTGTTGAGGTTGAATCGTCCCTGCAAGTCCTCAATCTGTCCGCTGATCATGTCGCCCTCGGCGCCATCCGGTGCTGGAAATTGAACCGGCTTGTTCCAGTCCTCCATTCTGTGATCTGTCTGGTTGTTGTCCAGGTCCTTGCGCAGCCCCAGCAAGGCGATGGTCTCCATGCCCAGCGCAAACTGTAATGCCTGGGTGCGATCCAGAATATTACCGGTGCGGCGAATATCCAGCTGCTGTTCGGAAATCATGGTCACGGCAATAATCGCAATCAGCGCTGTGATCAGTACGGCCGTGATCAATGCTATCCCCCGCTGGCCGGCAGCACCCATCAATCCGCTCCTTGCGGCTGCACGGCCGGTAACCGGTACAGGCGGCGAATACGACCCCACTCCTGCAGCTCCAGCGTCAGCTCAATGGCAACCGGCAACGGCCGTTGCGCTGTATCTTCAGCATTCAGCGCCGGCCACTCCTTGCGCCACTCTTTTCTCTCGTCGAGAAAACGCAGTTCGAACTCGGTCACCCCGTCCAGCAGCAGCTGCCTCAGTGCCGGTTTTTCATCTGTGCGATCCAGCATCCGCCAGCTGTAACGAATCAATGCGCCCTCTTCGACAGCATAGGCAACCCGCTGCAGGGTGCTGCGCCCTCTTTGCCCCGGATTGTTCCAGCCACCGCGGGTAAACTCCAGACGATAAGTCTGTTGCGGTGTAAGCAGCGGCCGCTGAGTATCACCGTATGTGTTACGGACGGGGCGGTTGACCACCTGCTCCAGATCCCGGCTGATGAACAAAAGCGCCATCTGCAGCTGGGTCAACTGTTCAGTACGCAGCTGGCTCTGTTCCCTGTTAAACAGCGCCGAACGCAAGCTACCGTAAGCCAAACTGGAAAGAATGGCAAAAATGGCCAGGGCAATCAGTAACTCCAGCAGCGTAAAACCGGCCACAGAAGCCGATGTGTCCCTCGCTTTCATGGCTGTCCAAGCAGGGAGATCAACGTTGCCAATGGGCGCCTGGCGTCCGGTTGGGCAAAAATCTGTACCTGCACCTGGCGGATCTCCGGGCGTCCATCGATCGCCGTTACCCGCTGCACCCAGTACCATTCCCGCCCTGCCATCTGCACGGAACCTTTGGTTGTATCCACTTTTGGCCAGGACTGCATAATCTGCAACTCGGTAACATGGTTCTCGGCCACCCAGGTGGCCAACGTCCGATCCTGCAGATAAGAGGCATTGCCAAGATAATTGCTAACCCCCTTGCTCAGGGCTCCAAGTGAAATGGCCAGCACGGCCAGAGCGACCATCACCTCCAGTAGTGTAAATCCCCGTACTCCG
Organism: Gammaproteobacteria bacterium; assembly: GCA_015491735.1. Classification (GTDB taxonomy): domain Bacteria; phylum Pseudomonadota; class Gammaproteobacteria; order Thiohalospirales; family Thiohalospiraceae; genus DRMK01. The sequence goes on along the minus strand of WFVH01000001.1, from coordinate 52,314 downwards.
CCAATTACAACGGAAGAACTCTTTCCGGCTTCAATACTCACTGCCCGCCAACCACTCCGCAAAATCCTTGTCTTTGCTGTTTCGGATATCCAGTTCCCCCAAGGTGTCGCCAATCACCACATAATCCGTATCTTCTCCACCTTTGATGCGCATCTCGAAAGGGGTGCTCTCGCCGCTGGAGAGAAAAAACAGCATGACAGCATCCCTCTCATCTTCACTGCCGTCCTGGTTTTCACTGTCTGCAAGGGCTTGTCCGGCTGCCATCTCCTCCAGCTCGAAACGCAACTCTGCCGGTAACTTGCGGGTACGGAAGGTCTCATCCCCCTCAACCGGCTGCCATTCGTCGCCCATCAGCTGCAGAAATTCGTACCGGTCCGGATATATCCGCAACGCCAACTGCCGGTTTTTCAGAATGCCCTCCTGCCGGAACAGTTTGATCAGGGCCGTGAACCGCCGCGCCTCCTCTTCTGCCCGGCGATCCAGGCCGCCACTGTCGACGGAAAGCGAAGCAAAGCCAAGGATGATACCGATAATAACCAGCACCACCAGAAGCTCTATCAGGGTAAATCCGTACGCGGCAAACCTTGCCCCACGCCGGCGCCGGCGGCTTTTGAGCCGGTTTGAGCTCACTCCAGATTCCAGTTCCCGATGTCGGCGGCGACACCATCACCCCCCAACTGGCCATCGGCGCCAAGGGAGTAGATGTCGACAGGTCCATGGGCACCCGGGTTAAGGTATTGATAAGGGTTGCCCCAAGGATCGAGCGGCAGCCGATCGATATAGCCACCCTGCTTCCAGTTGCGCGGTTCGGGGTCGCCACTGGGCTCTTTCACCAGGGCGTCCAGCCCCTGTTCGGTACTAGGATAGAAATGGTTATCCAGTTTGTACAGATTCAACGCCCCTTCCAGCACCCGGATATCCTGCTGGGCTTTGGTTACACGCGCCGTATCCGGCCTGTCCATGATCCGCGGCACCACCACCGCGGCAAGGATTCCCAAAATCACGACAACCACCATAACCTCAATCAAAGTAAACCCCTGTGCGCCACGACGGGGCTTGATCATCTTGTTTTTCATCTCAGTCATCTCACAATATTTTACAAAGAATGTCCCTTGGGCCGTTCAGTGCACCAATTGGTTCATATCGAATATTGGCAGCAAAATCGCCAGAACAATCACCAGAACAACAACCCCCATCACCAGAATCAACGCGGGTTCCAGCACCCCCATCAGTGCAGAAACCGCCGTCTCCAGCTCCCGCTCCTGGCTGGTGGCGGCCCGCTCCAGCATTTCATCCAGATTTCCGCTCGCCTCACCGCTGGCGATCAGGTGAACGACCATTGGCGGGAAAAAACCGCTTTTGTGTAACGCCCGGTTGATACTGGATCCCTCCCTGACCCGGCGCGCCGCCTCATCCACCGCCCTGCGCATGGGCAAATTGGTTACTACTTCGGCCGCAATGCGCATTCCCTCCAGTACGGGGACGCCACTGGCGCTGAGAATACTGAAAGTGCGGGCAAAACGTGCGGTATTCAGCCCTCTCACCAGCCGCCCCACCAGGGGCACCCGTAACAGCCATCGATGGTAGACACTGCGAAACCGCTCTTTGCGCAACAGCAGGTTGAACAGGGTAACGGACACGACGATCAACCCCAAAAGAGCTACGCCCCAGGCGGTGAGAAAGTCACTGACAGCGATCAAACCGCGAGTAAGCAGCGGCAGTTCCTGGCCGATGTTATCGAATACACCCACCACCTGCGGAACGACATAGGCCAGCAGCACCACGACCACCAAAATGGCCACAATGATCATCAAAGCCGGATAGATCATCGCCAGCCCCATCTTTTGCGACAGGGCCTGCCGGCTTTCCGTGTAATCTGCAAGCCGCCCCAGCACCGCCTCCAGATGGCCGGAGTGCTCGCCGGCCGCGACGGTGGAACGGTAGAGATCGGGAAACACATGGGGAAACTCTTTCAGTGCATCGGCAAGGGTATGCCCCTCCAGCACCCTGGCGCGCACCGCAAGAATGATCTTTTTCAGGCGCATCTTTTCCGACTGCTCGGCCGCGGTAGCCAGTGCGCTCTCTACCGGCATGCCAGACTGTACCAAGGTGGCGAGCTGGCGGGTAACCAGCGCCAGTTCGGTGGCGCTGATCCCCCGCCGCAGGGAAAACCCGCCTTTGCGCCGCGCCTCCCGCTGCTCCACTGCCTCGACCGAAAGGGGGGTCCACCCCTTGTCACGCAACTGCTGACGAATCTGGCGGGCTGTATCACCCTCCATGACCCCTTTGCGCTCCCGCCCGCTGCCATCCAGCACCTGATACTCGAACGCACCCATCAGCGACTTCCTCGCGAATGACAAACGACCATTGCCTGACTACCGCCCGCCGATCCGGCGGATACCAGGGGATCCGGGTACGGCATGCAGGGTTGCCAGGTTGGCAATACCGGGAGGGGAGACATCGGACTACCAGCGTATCACTTCTGCCCGCCCGGGCGGGTGCTGCAGAATCATGTTTCAGACCTCCTCAGCTACCCGTAACACCTCTTCCAGACTGGTATGGCCTTCCAGCACCGCCAGCATCCCCTCTTCCCGTAAACTTCGGGAGTGGCTGCGGGCATGGGCTTCCAGTTCCTGTTCATTGGCGTTTTCATGGATCAGCGTACGCATGCTTTCGTCGAACACAACCAGCTCATAAAGCCCCCGGCGGCCAACATAACCTTGCTGGTTGCACTGTTTGCAACCTTTGGGACGATAGATGACGGGTGCGCGGTCTGGGGGCACGCCAAGTTGCCCGCACTCCGCTTCACTGGCAGCATGGGCCTGCTTGCAGTGGGGGCACAGCCCGCGCACCAAGCGCTGTGCAAGCACGCCAACCACACTGGAAGCCAGCAGAAAGGATTCGACCCCCATATCACGCAAACGGGTTACCGCCCCAACCGCGGTGTTGGTATGCAAGGTTGAGAGCACCAGGTGGCCGGTCAGGCTGGCCTGAACAGCGATCTCCGCTGTTTCCAGATCCCGGATCTCGCCGACCATGACCACATCCGGATCCTGGCGCAGAATGGCCCGCAAACCGCGTGCAAAAGTCATATCCACCTTGGTGTTCACCTGGGTCTGCCCGATACCGTCCAGATAGTATTCAATGGGGTCTTCCACGGTAAGGATGTTACGGCTGGAGCTGTTCAGCCGGGTTACCGCCGCATAGAGCGTTGTGGTCTTGCCGGAACCGGTGGGACCGGTAACCAGAATAACGCCGTGGGGACGATGAATAAGATGATCGATCGCCTCCCGGGTAGCCGCCGGCATCCCCAAATGCTCCAGATCCAGCCGGCCCGCCTGCTTGTCAAGCAGACGCATCACCACTCGCTCTCCATTCCCGCCCGGCAGGGTGGAGACACGCACATCCACGGCCCGGCCGGCAATACGCAGCGAAATGCGGCCATCCTGTGGAATCCGCTTCTCGGCGATATCCAGTTTGGCCATGACCTTGATGCGGGATACCAGAAGCGGAGCCAATGCGCGGTTCGGCTGCAGTACATCCCGGAGCACACCATCAACGCGGAACCGCACCCGCAAACGGCGCTCAAAGGGTTCAATATGGATATCCGATGCATCAACCTTGACCGCTTCGGTAAACAGTGCATTGATCAACCGGATAATCGGAGCGTCATCTTCACTCTCCAGAAGATCCTCCGGCTCGGACAGTTGCTGGGCAACACTGGCCAGATCCATCTCCTCATCCAGCCCCCCCATCTGCAGCATGGCCTCGCCACTGCCACTTTCATAGAGTTGCTGCAGCACCTGTTCGAACTGTTCATCATCGACCCGCTCCAATTGCAGCGGCATGCCGGCAAACCGGCGCACTTCGCTTAAAATCAGGGGAGAGGCGCCTCTTTTACACAACACGTTCGCACCATGCTCGCCAACACCGGTAATCAACACGCCATGCCGGCGCGCAAACGGAAACGGCAACTGCATTACCTGTTGCGCAACATCCTCCCTGCCGCCGGAAACGGCCTCCATCTCATACTCAGCCTGGGCAACCAACTCTGTCATCAGCGCATGCGATTCAGGTCGCCGGGAAGTGGCGAGAGCGCTTCACTCCGGGGGGCTCTTTGCAGAAACTTTGTCTGCCTGCCCAGCGCGGTCTCTTCGAATGGCGGTGGCAATGTTGGGAGATCGGACATCTTTTTCATCAACGGCGTATCCTCCGCGCTCATCAGTGAAGAGAGGCTGTTGCGAATCTCCAGTTGCTCTCCGCGGATATAGTTGTATTTTTCGCTCGTTAGCCGGTGCATGGTCGCATTGTCCCGTAAAATGACCGGCCGCATGAACACCATCAAGTTCCGCTTTTTCTTGACGGTCTTGTTGTAGCGAAACAGCCAGCCCAGTACCGGTATGTCTCCCAGCAATGGCACACGCTGCTCGACTACATCCATGGTGTCGTCGATCAACCCGCCCAGCACAAGAATCCTGCCATTGTCCACCAGGACGCTGGTTTTAATGGAGCGTTTGTTGGTGAAGGGGCCAAGCTCCGAGTCCTGACTGACACTGGATATCTCCTGCTCGATCTCCAGCTTGACGGCACTGCCTTCGTTTATTTGGGGCCGCACCTTGAGCTTCAGACCCACATCCTCGCGTTTGATAGTCTGAAACGGGTTGGTAGGGGTCGAGCCACTGCCGGTATTGGTAAACGATCCGGTAACGAAGGGGCGGTTTTCGCCAACGACGATCTCGGCCTCTTCGTTGTCCATGGTTACGATATTTGGTGTCGACAACACATTCGTGCTGCCATCCGATGTCAACGCCCTCAACAGCATGCCAAAATCGGTACCTCCCCCGCCAACCCGCCCTATCACCATCGACAGACCGCTGCTAAGATCCAGGCCTGTACCGGCTTTGGCCTGGGCGCTGGCGACATTTTTGGCCAGACCGCTGATGCCGCCAAAATCGATCGTTCCAATGGGGGCGGTGCTGGAACGGGTTCCACCTGCGGTGCCGTCGACAACCCACTCTATCCCCAACTCCCGTTTTCTGTCCATCGACACCTCGGCGATAATGGTTTCCACCAGCACCTGGGCTCTGGGGATGTCCAGTTTGGAAATAACCGCCTGCAGTGAGCGAAACTGGTCGGGTGGAGCCGTGATAATCAGCGCATTGGTTCCCTCGTCCGCCTGGATGCTGACATTTTCCATCACCGCGCGGCCACCTCCAGCGGTGGGGGAAGCCGCGCGCTGCGCCGCTTTTTTAACGTTGCCACCTGCCGCGCCACCCGGCTGTTGCTGGGCCGCCTTCTTTTCCGCTTCGCTGATTCCCATCAGCACCTTTGTCAAATCAACCGCCTTTGCGTAACGCAGATAGACCACCTGGGTATTGCCCCCGCCAACCTCCATCGGCGTATCCAGTTCGGCAATGATTCTGCGCATACGCATCCGCTCTGCCGGATCGCCTCCCAGCAAAATGCTGTTGGTACGCTCATCGGCAACAAACATGGCCCCCTGCGCTCCACCCGGAGCTTTGCCCTTTCCCCCTTTTTGTTGCAGAGAGGAGAGAATACGCACCACCTCGGCGGCAGAAGCGTGCAGCAGGCGAATGACCTCTATCTCGCTGCTGCCCGGCCGGTCAATATTGCGGATGATCTTGCGCAACCGGACAACATTGGCCGCCCGATCTGAAATAATCAGCGTATTGGTCGCCTGATAGGCTGCCATGTGCCCCTGTGGAGGCACCAGCGGCCTGAGAACCGGAACCAGTTGCGCAGCGGAAACATGCTCAACCTGCACAACCTGCGTGACCATATCATTGCTCGGCACACCCGCACGTGAGCCGGTAACCACGGGCAATCCTGCCTGTTTGGCATTGGCGGCCGGTACGATCCGTGTCGTATCCCCATCGGGAATAGCGGCAAACCCATGCACTTCGAGCACGGACAAAAACACCTGATAAAGCTCATCGGCCTGCATGGGACGGGAAGATACGACGGTAACCTTTCCCTTGACGCGGGGATCGATAACAAAATTCCTGCCGGTAATATCTGCGACGGTCTGAATAACAACGTTCAGATCGGCATCCTTGAAATTGAGCGTTACCTCTTCATCCTCGGCCTGCAGCGGAGAATTGACCAGCAAGGAGAAAACAGCCGCGCAAACAAAAAAGCGGCACAATGCCAGTAGCGATGGCATGGCACCCATGAACCCACCCTCTTTCTTCTCGGCAAGTCGCTGGTTCGATAACAAAGGCATGTGGTGAAACCCTGTGATTAGTGGTTGATTCATCGGTTACTCGTACTCACTGAAGCGACAGCGTAACGGTCTGCCGCTGACCGCGGCGGTCCACCACCACGTTCATTTCGGTAGCACTGGAGAGCTGTCCAAGCAGGGCCAATCCGGTTGCGGGATCGCCCAGCTCCATTCCGTTGATACTGACTATAACATCGCCAGAGCGCAGCCCCAGCCGGTTGAACAGCGCCCGGTCCTTGCCCGGGAATAGTTTGTACCCCTTAATCTGGCCACCCTCCTTGACCGGGCGGGTACGAATCAAACCCACCAGCTCCTGCGGATTGGTAAGCATCTTGTCGCGGTAGTCCCGCAGCTCCCCGGCAGAAACACGCGGGACGATCCTGTTTCTGTCAGCCGGCCTCCTCTCCACCCGCGCCGACGCGGTATTCCTTGCCGGCCGCCCACTGCCACCAAACTCTTTCGGCAGGCGCAGGGTCTCCATCCGGCCGGCCCGGCTCTGCAGAATCACGCGATCAGCCGCAATCTCCTTGAGAACCGCACCACCCGGCAGTTCATCATCAACGGCATAATATTTCTCTTCGCCCCCCGGCTCGGAAATGATTGCTCTGGCCATCGTCTTGTCACGCGTGGCGAAGACACCACGCAGTATCAATCGCAAACGGGTGTCCGGCGCGTCCTCTATAACAGCGGATGAAGCCTTCTCATTTGCAGTGGCCATTCCAAACAGATGCAAACCCGCCAGATCGGGAGCTGCCGGCAATTTTTTCATACTGTCTGATTGAGGCAAAATCTGTGGCTGCCGCGGCGCGTCATCCTCTCCCGCATCCGGGGCGGGAACCAACAACCAGGTAAGCTGGGCCACGCTGTAAGCAAGCACCAATACGAGCAGCACCATCATCCAGGCGGTAAACCGCGCCTGTTGTTGCTGAAAAAACAGCATAACCGCTCTGTCCAGATATGTCTTCGTCATGCTCGCCGTTTAATCAACACCGGGAACGCGCCTTCTATGGCGAACGTTATATGGTATTACATTTCTCCAATCAGTGGATCAAAATCAGTCACAGAAACCGTTTTCAGGTTACAATACGGCCTCTCAGCCCAGGATTTAACACCATGCATGATTACACTCCGGCTCCCAACCTGCTAGAACAGCGCATAATACTCATTACCGGGGCCGGTGACGGCATCGGCGCCGCCGCTGCAAAATCATTTGCCCGCCATGGCGCAACTGTCATTCTGCTGGGGCGCACCATTCGCAAACTCGAAGCGGTTTACGATGCCATCGAACAGTCCGGCGCTCCCCAGCCCGCTATCTATCCAATGAACCTGGAAGGCGCCAGCCCCAAGGATTACTCCGACCTGGCCGAAACGGTGGATCGGGAATTCGGACGTCTGGATGGCCTTTTGCACAATGCCGCCATTTTGGGAACACTGACCCCCCTGGGGATGTACAGTCTGGAGCTGTGGACCAAGGTAATGCAGGTCAACCTGAACGCCCCCTACCTGTTGACACGGGCCTGCCTGCCATTATTGCAAAAATCGGATGATGCCTCTGTCCTGTTTACCTCATCGGCGGTGGGGCGCAAAGGCCGCGCCTATTGGGGCGCGTACGGGATATCCAAAGCGGCGGCAGAAAACATGATGCAGATTTTCGCTGATGAACTGGAAGAGAACACGTCAATCAGGGTCAACAGTATTGACCCCGGAGCCGTCCGCACCCGCATGCGCGCCCGGGCCTATCCCGGGGAGGATCCGGCCATCAACCCCGCCCCGGAAGAGATATTGAACATGTACCTTTACCTGATGGGAAACGACAGCAAGGGGGAAACGGGCAAGACCTTCATGGCCCAATGAGAGATAAAACTCTCTTCGGCTACCCACCTATAGCAGACATACTCCGGAAGCGCACAATATTTTCTTCCTTACCGAACTCGTGGCGTTCCGGCTTTCTCGCAATCGCATCCAGAATCACCTGAGTCAGCTCTGCATCCGAGCAGCCCTGGCGTAAACCACTCCCCAAGGGAATGGTATCCTCCTGGCCAAGACACAGTACCAACTCACCCTTGGCCGTAAGACGCACACGATTACAACCCTCGCAAAAATGGCGTGACATGGCGCTGATTACCCCAACCCGTACCGGCCCCCCGCCAATCTGATAATAGCTGGCCGGACCTGCCCCTTTCGCCCCTTTGACGGCAATGAGCTCCTCTCCATATTTCCTTCGTACGCGCGACAACATCTTTGCCGCCGGATAGTAACGGGAAACACCTTTTTCACCAGCCACCCCGATCGGCATGGTTTCGATAAACCGTAAATCAGCACCACGCTCTACGGCAAAATCCAGCATGGTTTCTATTTCATGCTCGTTGACCCCCTTCATGACAACCATGTTGAGTTTTACCGGCCGCATTCCCGCGGTCAAGGCAGCATCGATCCCGCGCAGCACCGCGGCTAGCTCGCCCCCTCCGGTTATTTTGGCAAAAGTGACAGGGTTCAGGGTATCCAGGGAGATATTGACGCGGCTCACACCCGCTTCACGCAGCAGCGAAGCATGCCGCTCCAGTAAATGGGCATTGGTCGAGAGAGAGAGGTCATCAATACCCGGCAGAGCGGCAACCTGACGAACCAGCGCCACCATGTCGCGGCGCACCAACGGCTCTCCGCCAGTGAACCTGACCTTGCTGACGCCCAAATCAGCAAACAATCCTATCAGGCGCGCCAACTCCTCATAACGCAGAAAATCGGCGCGGGCCGCCATTGCCACGCCCTCCGGAGGAATGCAGTAGAAACAGCGATAGTTGCAACGATCAGTAACCGAAACCCGCAGGTAATCGATACGGCGGCCAAAGGAATCAATCAGGCTTTGCATGAGTTCTCCATCATATCCAGACAACTCAATACTACACCAATAATCTCAAATGGAAAGAAAGTACCTCATCAAGGGTAGTTGCAGTACCTCTTCCGGCCTTGCCAGACCGGCAGGGCAAACCGGACAGCTGCCACCGGTCAACGGAGAGACCAGCTCCAGGAGGACCACCAACCCCAGATCGACCACCATCTGCCCTGTTTCCCCCGGGACGAAGCGGCGGTTTTGCACTCCACGCCAGCTGTCGTTGCGCCAAACACACTACTTACCCGAATCGAATCCCCGACACCCGAGGAGCAGTGTGCTGTAATTCTGTCATCGGTCCAGGAATCGACGGTGCATACCGCCATCCCGTCCCCGCTGGTAACCGCTGTTCCACTCCCTCCTGAATCAAGGTAGTTGCCAAAACCGGAGCCTGAAACAGTGACAATGCCGTCTTTACAATCGACCGATTGAATGGCCACTTTTGGCTTTACCAAAAAGCTGATTGGCCGACTGACCAGAATTTTGTCGGACAAAGCCCCTTGCCTGGCCACCGCCAGCCTGTAACTACCAACGGGCAGATCCGCCGGCAGGGTTACCTCCAGATAGGTATCGGACAGAAAATCCGGGAGAAGCTCAACGGTTTTCCCGTTCATATTTACCAGCCGCAAGGTGGTAGAGAGGCTTTCCTCCACAGCACTGTTTAAGGTGGCCGCCTTGCTGGTGAACCCGGAACCACTCAGGAACAGCCGGCTATCGGTGCCGGCAACCATGCCCGTATCACTTGTTTTCTGAATGTCGGGAACAATGGCGGTACCGGAAAAAGGAACGTCGTCGCTTATCAAGATTGTCTCTTGCGGCGAGTTCCTGTGGCAGCCATCACAATTTTTTTGATTGCCAATATGACCAAAGTAGGGCGCCTCTCCCCCAACGACAATGCCATCACCATCAGCATCATACTCAATGCGGTGCAATGAACCCATACCGTGACACCGTTCACAACCCCGAATTGTAAATCCGGGAGGCGCATGGGGCCGATGGCAAAGGTCACAACTGTGAACAGAGCCACTGCCAGGCTGCCCCACCCCGGTTCCATGGTGAGTAGCGTAGTTGACATCGATAACCCGTCCGCCAACATCATCGATACCGGAAAAATGGCAATAGGCGCAGTTGCCCATAGGCCGGCCGGTCTCTCCGATCGGCGGGTCGAAATTGTCCATTATATAATTGATTTGAGCTAACGCGCTCTCTTTTCCTCTGGCCTGCTCATCTGTGGGTGCATGGGGGATATCCAGCTTGTAGGAGAAACTCGCCTCGAGCGCCCGGCGCAGCTGAACCCGGCTCTCATAAAATCCGCTACCAGGCCAGGGAGTCGTCAACGAAATATCGTAGTGATTCTCTTTATCATCTGGATAACGGGCGGGATCGGGTATCCGGTGGTCGCCATTGGGATCATCAATCAGGCTCCCGTGACAGTAGTGACAGTTTGCGTTCTGCGCCCAGTCAGTCAGGTGGTGAACCGTTGCAATCAGCTCACCTCGCTGGTTTACTTTCTGAATATGACAACTCATGCAGTCACGGTTGTTGGCGTAGCGGAAAACACCCCCGTTTGGTTCAGACGCATCAGATACCCACTCCAGCAGATGGCAGGTAAGACAGTTGTGTTTGCCATCGGCCGACTTTTCAGGAAAGGGAGAGGCGGAAAATTCGCCAATAGGCGTGCCAAGACGCAGATGATGGCGATCCGGCAGGTAGCCCGCCCTGACCGGAGCAACCGCTTCAGCCGGACTTCCGTGACAACCGAGGCAGATATCGGTTGTCATCTCGTTGAACGTTGTATCAGGAATACCAAGGTATTGATTGACTGGCGGTGGAGGAGTACCGGCCCAAGCAGCAGAGTCCACATACAGGGCAGAAAAAACCAACATGAGAAATCGCACGGTACCCCCAGCCATGGCTACCCCCCAATATCCAGACAACCTGGAAAAAATCATGTCGATGCGCCCTACCCTGTTAACCCGGCCACAATACAGATCGCGTTCAGCCGGCAAGTGACGCCTTGATCGGAAGAACGCAGGAAGTCCTGAATACGATCTATATTGTGGCCGGATTAATACTGTTTTGATAGCCGTGGTCATGGCCTTGGGGGAGTCCGGCTGTCCCAAGCCGCCCGTTAGCCAGAAAAACAACGATTAAACAAAAAGTTAACATCTGAAGTGCTCTGTTTTTTTCGTGCAGCACATCAGTACACCGGCCTCGCCAGCTATCTTGTTGAACTGCAGCGATGATTATACTCTGTTCGTTGTAACTATTCAGCATAGTACAAAACAAGCCGGTAACTGTTCGTTTTCAATAACCAAAGGTCGGCTTTTTTATACACTACAGACCAAAAAAAAGGAGTCCCCAAAAAAGGGGACTCCCATCACTTCTCTCCATGCTCCGGGATAACAGCAATACCAATTATCCCGAAACCTGGCGATACTACTACCGCTGCGACCAGCTCCAGGAGGACCACCAGCTCCAGATGGACCACCATTTCGGCCGGCCAGCAGCATCCGTGCCACCGCAGGCAGCGTCGGATGAGGCTTCACCGAACAACCCGCCCACGGTAACGCTACCGGTTCCCGCACCGCAGTTAGCGACGATCTGGGTGTCGGACCAGGAGTCAACGGAGCAGCTGCTGCCGTCACCGGTGACACCAAGCGCATCCGATCCGACAGCGTAGTCGCTACCGAAGCCGCTACCGGTGATCGTCACCGTTCCGTTGCTGCAACTGACGTTATCTATGCTAACCTGGGGAGCCACCAGGAATGCGATGGCAAGACTGCGTAACGCCTTGTCTCCCGTACCTCTGGTCACATAGAGCTCATAGTTGTCAGCAGGAACGTCTGCCGGCAGGATGGCTTTTGCGGAGGTGTTATCGTTTTCCTCCATCGGCACTTCAATGATGTTACCATCGGTTCCAACCAGCTCCAGACGTGTCGTGGGGCCTTGCAGACTCGTTCCCTTAATCGAGATCTCGGTTGCGGTACCCGCGATAGCGCCAACTGTGCTGATTTCAGAAACAGTGGCCGGAGCACCACCGAATTCCCAGTTACCATCCATCAAACCCGTGCTGGCCTGATAGACCTGCCCCGTCCTGAAATTCAGGTGACAACCGTTACAGTTGATGGTGTTTCCGATATGCCCCATAAAGGGCTTTTCCATCCCCGGATCGATGCCATCACCTTCGCCATCAAACTCGATCAGGTGCAAGGTGCTAACACCGTGGCAGACTTCACAACCGCGAATGCTGTAAAGTGATGTACTGTCAAAGTTGAGCTTTCCGTCAGGATCTCCTCCTCCCGGGAAGCCAGGGCCGTGACAGAGAGTGCACGAATGCACCGATCCTCTATCCACGCGACCGACACCCGTTGCATGGTGGTTGTTCTTGTTCGAGCCGACATCCGCCTTGGCCAGTCCGGTATTGGGCTGAACCGCATCGCCCGGGTTCTCGCCTGCGTCGTGACAGTGCGCGCAATTACCCGTCCGGCGTCCACCCGGCTCTCCATCCGGCACCTCTATGGCCTGAATATTGCCAGCAGCATCCACTTCGTACTTGTACTTCGGCGGATTGATATTGAACTGGCCACCCAGCACCTCTGGATCGTAGTACCGCTTGGCGTAGTCCGGGCAATCCGCATAGAGCGTGTTCAGCAGCTTCTTCCAGTCGAAACTTGGATTGTCATAATAGTCACCCGGCCACGGCGTTATGATGGAAATATCATAAAAATTACGGTCGCCATCAGCGGGAACGGAGCCGCAATGCCGGGCTGCATTTTCGCTGTTATCCGGATCGGGGATGCGATGGTCGTCGGTGGGATCGTTTATCAGGCTACCATGGCAGGCATGACACTGCTTGCGCTGCGCCTTGTCGGTCAGATGATGAACCGTAGCCTCCAGTATCCCTGCTGCATTGGTTTTCTGTTCATGACACCTCATGCAGTTACGGAAATTGGGATCGCTTTTCTCTTTCCCGATATTGACAACCTTCTTTTGCCCATCCGGTGAGTTTGGATCATCAACCACATCGACTTCGTGGCACGTGAAGCAGGTGTGAGTCAACTCCGGGTTTGGATAGGGAGACGCGGAGTAATCGGGATCGATAGGCGTACCAACCCGCAGGTGGTGCCGATCCGGCAGATAGCCGATTTTGACCGGAGCAGGCGCATTGGCCGGGTCTCCGTGACAACCGAGACAGGTTTCGGCTGTCATGGTTGAAAAGGCCCCGTCCGGTATCCCGAGATTCTGGTTCACCGGTGGGGGTGGTAATTTAGCCCATGCCGCGCCAGCCATAACCATGGCTGCCGTGACCAGGACTCCTTTTAACAGTTTCCTGAACATAGTAATACCCCTTGTGTTGGTATGTTACTTCTCTTTACTTGTTGTACGTATGTACAGCGGTAGGCCACTCTTGATGGTGGTTTCATCAATTCCTGGAAAACACTTGTTATCACACGAACCGGATTCATCTTTTCGCTTATCCCCGTTTCCTTGTTCGAAGCTCATAGTCCGTCAACAGATATTAAGATAGTCCATTTTTTGCGAGATAGAAAGGTTTTCCGAATTATTTTTTTGCCCACGTTAATCATTATACGTCCTGATTTGTCAAAAAACGCTCAACCTCTTGTACAACAATAGAAAAAAATCGCCACACATCCGTATCGCCAGGCAAACACCCGCCCAAATAGACTGGATTTTTGTCCTACGAAATATCAGGCTTTTTGCAGGCAAACAGAGGGAAATGGCCATTCGTTGGCAACATTGCTTCTTCCCACCCGCTGGCGTACTGTAAACGGGCGGGCGGCCCGTCAGCGACCTGCTTTCGCCGCCCAGTAAAGATGATTACGAGACCACCCCAGCGCGTAAACCATGACAATCAGCGATAACCCGGCAAAAAAAACAGGCGCCAACAACACACCGGCCGTTGGGCTTACCGGCGGGATCGGCAGCGGGAAAAGCACCGTGGGCAACCTGTTCTCGGCACTCGGTGTACCGGTTATCGATACCGATGCGATCGCCCGTGAGCTTGTCAAGCCGGGCCAGCCCGGCCTCAAACGGATCGTTGCGTGCTTTGGCAAACAGGTTCTTCACGCCAACGGCAGCCTGGATCGGACTCGGTTGCGGAAGATAGTGTTTGAAAACCCCAACGATCGGAGCAATCTGGAACAAATCTTGCATCCGCTTATTCGCGACGAACTACGGCGGCAACGCCGGTATATTGAGGCTCCCTACTGTATTCTTGAAATCCCGTTGCTGCTGGAGTGCGACTGGCGTGACGAGGTGAACCGAATCCTGGTGGTCGATCTCCCCGAGTCGCTGCAAATCGAGCGAACCCTGGCGCGTGGCGGTATCGACAGGAGGCGAGTAGAGCAGATAGTTGCCACACAGGTGGAACGCAGCGAGCGGCTGGCTGCTGCCGATGATGTGGTAACCAACGAAGGTGATCGGGCACTGCTTGAAAAAAAGGTTGAACAGTTGCACCGGATGTATCTGAAAGCGTATCAAAAACCCGGCTGAATCCGATTGGAAAAGAGTTGGAATTTCATGAAAAACGATTGTGTAATCAACCAGAAGGTTAAATGCCCTACCTGTAACAAGGAGATCTTTTGGTGCAAGGACGAGCGCTGGCGCCCGTTCTGCAGTGAGCGCTGCAGACTGATCGATCTGGGGGAGTGGGCCGGTGAGTCGCGCCGCATTCCAGGTCAATCCGCAATTTCCCGAAACAGCGATGACCCCGAACATCACGATTGACTCCACAAAAAGCACCATGCCCCGCCGAAGCGAAACCCGGAACTGGCGCCTGTTGCGCCTGCTCAATCGCTACCGCTTGGCCATCGCCTTGCTGCTGCTTCTGCTACTCGCCTTTGGAAACAGGTACATCCCCTATGGCCATCATAACCCGGAGTTGGCGCGCTACGCCTGTACCGCCTGGCTCCTGTTTGGTTTTGCCCCTTTTGTTCTGCCCCGCAATACCTCACTGAACCGTTGGCTCTATCTGCAGATAGCCGTCGATATCACCGCTATCACCCTGCTTATTCATGCCAGTGGCGGTGTTTCCAGTGGTCTTGGTATGCTGTTGATTCTCCCGCTCGCGCTCACAGGCGTCATTTTACCGGCACGCATTGCCGCCATGTTCGCCGCCATTGCCGCGTTGTCCCTGCTGGGCGAAGAGCTTTACGCCCATGCCCGCAACGCTTTTACAGCAAACTACTTCCAGGCGGGCCTGTCCGGCGCCGTGTTTTTCGCTACAGCCCTGCTTGCCTCGCTGCTGGCGCAGCGTCTGCGGGAGAGCGAACAGCACATCCGGCGGCAGAGTAGCGAACTGGCCGACCTCACCCAACTCAATGAACATATTATTCAACAGATGCAGTCCGGGATCATCGTCGTAGATGCCCATGGCCGCATTCACCAGATGAACCAGGCCGCCATGGCGATGTTGCAGATTTCCGCTGAAGCGGCTCCGCGAACGCTCTCGGCAATCACCCCCGAACTGGCCAGGCAGATTAAGGATTGGCAACAGCGACAGAACCCTTCCAACCCCGTACAGATCCACTCCCGGCAACTTCTTGCCCGCCTGACACCGCTGGGAAGCGGGAGGGATGACTGTATCATTGTCTACCTCGAGGACTGCGCTGCTCTGGCTCAACAAGCCCAACAGATGAAACTGGCCTCTCTGGGGCGCCTCACAGCCAGTATTGCCCATGAAATACGCAATCCAATTGGCGCTATCAGCCACGCCGGACAGCTGTTGGCGGAATCACCGCGGCTGAACGATGCCGACCAACGCCTGGGAGAGATCATTCGAACCCATGCCGGACGAGTGAACACCATTATCGAGAATATTCTTCAACTGGGGCGGGGCAAACCAGCGAATAGCCAAACTATCCACTTGAAATCCTGGCTGGAAACAGCCATTTCAGAATTTCGGGAAATGGCCGATAGAAAAAACATTGCCATCGATACCAAAATCGTTCACCCGCATATGGAAGTCAGCTTCGATCCCGATCAGCTCCATCAGGTCGTGTGGAATTTGTATCAGAATGCCGTGCGCGCTTGTGAGAAAGAAGCTGCACCAAAGATTGTGCTGTATGGCGCCATCTCTGCGGACAACAACGCCCCCTTTATGGAAGTGTGTGACAACGGTTCCGGTATCGCTCCAGAGCTGGAGCAGCAGATCTTCGAGCCGTTTTTTACTACCGACGCCAAGGGAACCGGCCTGGGACTCTATATCGTGCGGGAACTTTGCAGCGCAAACCAAGCCCGCATCCACTACCGGCGCAGTTCTGAAAACGGGGCCTGTTTTCATATTGAGTTTGGCGCACTTCCTCCCGGCTCTTCCAACATCCCGCGTGAATACTCCGGTGCTGGTTAGCTACTCTGGATCACTCGCCATTTCAGGGTTTCAGGGGGCTTTTTTCTCTTGCAAAAGGGGCGGGAGCAGCCAAGCTGTTTGTGTATCCGCAGGTGAAGGCGGCATTCAGTTCCAAGACCACCACAGACACCCTGAAGCCCGACAGTCAAGCTTGCCTTATCGGCAACAAAACAGATAGAAAGATGTCCCGACCACTCGCCTTGATCATCGACGACGAACCCGACATTTGTGAGCTGCTGGAACTCACTCTCTCCGCCATGGAGATAGATACCCAGATCGCTCAAACACTGGCCGAGGCACATACTCTGTTACAACGATATGATTTCGATATCTGCCTGACCGATATGAGGCTTCCGGATGGAAACGGACTGGATCTGCTCAAACAGATCAGGGACAAACACCCCGCTCTGCCGGTGGCTGTCATCACTGCTCATGGCAATATGGAGCTGGCGATCGAAGCGCTCAAGGCGGGAGCATTTGACTTTCTTTCCAAACCGGTCGATTTGCAGATACTGCGCAACCAGGTCCGCAGCGCGCTGCGTATCTCCCCACGCCAACCCCGGGAACGGCGCACCCGCCATATTCTTTTGGGGGACTCCAGCGCCATGTGCTCTCTGCGTGGTGCGGTGGAAAAGGTATCCCGTAGCCAGGCCCCTGTCCTTATTCGTGGCGAATCCGGCACAGGAAAAGAGCTGGTCGCCCATATGATTCACAGGCAGGGACCGCGCAGCGACAACGCCTTTGTTCCTGTCAACTGCGGCGCCATTCCCACCGAGTTGGTAGAGAGCGAGTTTTTCGGCCACAAAAAAGGTAGCTTCACCGGCGCAACGGCCGACAAGGAGGGCCTGTTCAAGGCCGCCGATGGTGGCACTCTGTTTCTCGATGAGGTGGCTGATCTGCCGCTGAATATGCAGGTAAAGCTGTTACGAGCCATTCAGGAAAAAAAAGTCCGTCCGATCGGCGCCTCTCGGGAAACGTCTGTGGACGTGCGGATTCTGAGCGCGACACATAAAGATCTTGGCAGTCTGGTAGAGCAGGGCAACTTTCGGCAGGATCTCTACTACCGCATCAATGTTATCGAGATACCGGTTCCCGCCCTGCGCGATCGTTTGGAAGATCTTCCGGTACTGATTGACCACATCATGGGCAGGCTGGCAAAACAGAACCGGCAGCCCGCTCCCAGGCTGTCGAGTGATGCCATCTCACAGCTACAACAGTATCACTTCCCCGGTAATGTCAGAGAGCTGGAAAATATTCTGGAGCGGGCTTTCGCACTCTGCGAAAACGGCATTGTCGAACATCAGGATCTGGGTATCACCCCGTCGGGAGAACTCCAAAATAAAAATATCGTACAAAAAAAAGGAGAGTTGCCGCTGGAGACCTATCTGGCAAACATCGAAAAAGAGGCAATCCAGACGGCGTTAATGGAAACCAGAAATAATAAAACCGCCGCTGCCGAGCTGTTAGGGATGAGTTTTCGCTCCCTGCGTTACCGGCTGAAAAAACTGGGGCTGGATTAAGGGACGTTCAGACGAACGTTCATGATTGATTAACCCGGCTCAATACAGAGTGAGTGACAGATTGCCGGTAACAAAAAACACCCAGAATTCCTGGCAGATTCTCCCCTGGGCTACTGACGCCTCATGGAGTCGAAAAATTCCGCATTTGTTTTGGTTACTTTGAGCTTGTCCTGTAAAAACTCCATCGCTGCCAACTCGTCCATTGGGTGAAGCAGTTTGCGCAGAATCCAGATTTTCTGCAACTCATCAACCGAAATAAGTTTTTCTTCCCGTCGAGTACCGGAGCGATTGATATTGATGGCCGGATAGATTCGTTTTTCAGCAATCTTCCTGTCCAGATGCAGCTCCATATTTCCCGTACCCTTGAACTCTTCATAGATAACATCATCCATGCGCGACCCGGTATCCACCAGGGCAGTGGCAATGATGGTAAGGGATCCCCCTTCTTCGATATTACGCGCAGCGCCAAAGAAACGCTTGGGGCGATGCAGGGCATTGGCATCCACGCCGCCGGTAAGGACCTTGCCGGAGGAGGGAATGACGGTGTTGTAGGCACGGGCCAGGCGAGTAATCGAGTCAAGCAGGATAACGACATCTTTCTTGTGCTCCACCAGTCGTTTGGCCTTTTCAATAACCATCTCGGCCACCTGAACATGCCGGGTAGCAGGCTCATCGAAAGTGCTGGAAACGACCTCTCCGCGTACGGAGCGCTCCATTTCCGTAACCTCTTCGGGCCGCTCATCGATAAGCAGGACTATCAAATAACATTCGGGATGCCTGGAGGCTATGGAATGGGCAAGCTGCTGCAGCATCATGGTTTTTCCCGCCTTTGGCGGCGATACAATCAGGCCACGCTGCCCCTTGCCGATAGGTGAAACGAGATCGATGATGCGGGCCGTAAGATCCTCCGTACTGCCGTTACCCATCTCCATCACCATACGCGCTTCGGCATGCAGTGGGGTAAGGTTTTCAAACAACACCTTGAACTTGGCATTTTCCGGCGCTTCGAAATTGATCCTGTCTACTTTCAA
This sequence comes from Gammaproteobacteria bacterium, assembly GCA_015491735.1. Taxonomy (GTDB): domain Bacteria; phylum Pseudomonadota; class Gammaproteobacteria; order Thiohalospirales; family Thiohalospiraceae; genus DRMK01. The sequence goes on along the minus strand of WFVH01000001.1, from coordinate 33,260 downwards.
CAGGGCGAAATAGCGCTCCCCCTCCTTGGGAGGACGAATCTTGCCTTCGACACTATCTCCCGTGCGCAGATTAAAGCGGCGAATCTGACTGGGTGAAACATAGATATCGTCCGGACCAGCCAGATAGGAGCTGTCAGCCGAGCGCAAAAAACCGAAACCATCCTGCAGAATCTCCAGCACACCCCCACCAAAAATATCCTCGCCACTCTTTGCATGCGCTTTCAATATGGAGAAGATGATATCCTGCTTGCGCGCCCGGGTATTTCCCTCAATACCCAGAGACTGAGCCAGATCAACAAGCTCTGAGGCTTTCCGCCTCTTCAGTTCTGTCAGATTCATGATTGTCAATCAGATTTAAATGCGTTTGATATATCGCGGGGATAGAGTTAAAAAAGTAGAAACGGTGGCCTGTAAACAGCCTTATAAATTTTATGCCAAAAAGCGGGAACCTGAAGCCCCTTCCCCCTGCTGCAAACAGCGGAGGATGAATATCTCTTAACCAACCTCGTAACTACTTAGCGAATTGTAATATTTTGGAAGCAACCAGCCCAGATATCCCCTGAGGTTCACCGCTTCAAGGCGAAAAATGTGAGTTTGCAACGGTAACTGACCATTTTTCAACGCAGAAATGGCGCATTCCAAAGGCTATCTGTGTAGCTACCCGGCTTCTTTCCTTCAGCGTGAAACCTAATGCTAACATCAATAACCCCCTGCGTCCAGCCTCAAGCGGGCCACAGGGGTTGTTGTATCGTTCTACAGATTGCTGTCGATAAAGGCTGTCAACTGAGATTTCGACATGGCGCCGACCTTGGTTGCCTCGACATGACCATCCTTAAACAGCATCAAGGTAGGAATGCCGCGAATACCGAATTTTGGTGGAGTTACAGGGTTTTCATCGATATTCAGCTTGGCGACCTTCAGCTTGCCGGCATAATCCCCCGAAATCTCGTCCAGAATGGGGGCAATCATCTTGCACGGCCCACACCAATCAGCCCAATAATCGACCAACACCGGCTGATCCGAATTGATCACCTCTTCTTCAAATGTACTGTCCGTAACATAGACGATATTGTCACTCAATTTATTGCCTCCATTTCGGCATGGCCGGTTATTCCTGCCGGATTCACGCCTTCATTCACGTTCAAACCCTAATTTCAGCCCAATCTGGTGATGATTTCAAGACCAAAGGGGGGATTTTTGATATTCTTATCCTAAATGAACGAATTAAACAGAGCAAATTCTGACTTTTCCTCGCTGCAACTGCTGCCATCTCTCCTTCAGGGTGTAACAGAAGCCGGCTTTTCTGTCTGCACCCCCATTCAGGCGGAAACACTCCCGCTGGCCCTTGCCGGTCAGGATGTAGCAGGGCAGGCACAAACCGGAACCGGGAAAACCGCCGCCTTCCTGCTGGCGGTAATGACGCGACTGCTTCGATCCCCTTCCCGCAGTAACCGGTCTTCAAGCCAACCCCGTGCATTGATTCTGGCCCCAACCCGAGAGTTGGCTATCCAGATTTACAACGATGCCCAACATCTGGGGAAACATACAGAACTCCGTCTTGGCCTTGCCTACGGAGGAAGCGGCTATAACAGTCAACGACAACAGCTCTCCGAAGGCGTGGATATTCTGATAGGAACCCCTGGCCGCCTGATCGACTACTTCAAACAACGTGTATTCAACCTGAAAAATATCGAGGTGCTGGTGCTGGATGAAGCCGATCGCATGTTCGATCTTGGCTTTATCAAGGATATCCGTTTTTTACTGCGCCGTATGCCACCACCCGAAAAGCGCCAAAGTCTGTTGTTCTCTGCAACACTCTCCCTGCGGGTCACAGAACTTGCCTATGAATACATGAACAACCCTGCATTGATTCGCGTTGGCACCGAACAGATTACCGCCACGCATGTTTCCCAATCCGTCTACTATCCCGCCAACGCGGAAAAAATTCCGCTGTTACTGGGGTTGTTCAACAAACGGGAACCCCGGCGCGCAATTGTGTTCGTCAACACCAGGCATGTAGCCGAACAAGTCTGTTGCTACCTGAAAGGCAATGGTTTTCGGGCGGCCGCGCTATCAGGCGATGTTCCTCAAAAGAAACGTATCGCGCTGTTAAAACAGTTTCAAGCGGGTGACCTGTCCATCATGGTAGCGACCGATGTCGCGGCACGGGGTTTGCATGTCGAGGGGGTAACTCATGTTTTCAATTATGACCTGCCGCAGGATCCACAGGACTATGTGCACCGCATCGGCCGAACAGCGCGGGCCGGCGCCAGTGGCGAGGCCATCAGTTTCGCCTGCGAAAAATATGCTCTGTCCTTAATCGAGATCGAAACCTACATCGGCTGCAAAATCCCGGCGATGGAAATTGATTCTGCACTCCTGATTGCACCGGAAAAGCCTGCAAAGATGAAACACCGTTCCCGATCGTCCCGCTCCGGAACAGCGGGGAGAGAAAAAAATCAGCGCGGCCCCCGGCGCCAAAAACGGATACGCGCGAGGCAGGCGCGCCCCAAAACGAAAACATCAGCAACCTGAATCACCAGGCTCACCTACACGGCACGCTGTGGAATTTGAGCCGGGGTTCACGCCAGGTGAGGAGAAATCCGGAGCCACTGGCTGCCCCCGAGGCAGCAGACGGGATGATTGCCGGGAGCGGTTACAGCGCAGCAATAACGAACCCTTCGCTGCTCTTGGCAGCGCGGCACACGGTAACCGCCACTTGACACATCCCTGTTCTCCCGCTTTAATAGCTCGACTTTGGCCAGGTAGCTCAGTCGGTAGAGCAGTGGACTGAAAATCCTCGTGTCGGCAGTTCGATTCTGTCCCTGGCCACCATTCTCCTCTCTATTTCAAGCCATTGCGATGTAGTTTCCACCTGCGGCCCGCGCTTTTTCCATTGCGTCTGTAGCCCGGGTGAGCATGGTATTGGTATCATCCCCCGTGCGCCAGGCGGTTACCCCAAAAGCGGCACAAAACTCTTTATCCCCTCTATTGATGACGGGCAGCTCCTGAATCTGCTTCACCAGCCGCTCGGCCAACTCGCACGCCCCTTGGCTGGAGGTCTCCGGGAGAACCATGATCAACTCGTCGTCGCCCATCCGCGCAACCGTATCAGCCCAGCGCGCCTGATCCTTGATAAGCCGGGCAACGGAGGGAAGATCACTCTCTTCGAGCGGCTGTTTTCCCCGGGTGCGCAGCAGTTTAATCATAATCACGGACATGCGGGTATTGTAGCGACGGCAGCGGGACACCTGGGGTTCCAGACGGCTCAGCAAACCCCGACGGTTGAACAGCCCGGTGGCGGGATCGGTAGAAGAGTGCTCACGCAACGCCTCCTCCATCCGGCGTTGTTCGCCCTCCAGCCGGTGCTGGCGGGTGACATCGGTATAGTAGTGAATCTCCCAGTTACTATCCAGCCGGTGGCAATCACACTTTAGCCAGCGCTCGGCCTGGTTGCCGTTTGCTGGAACAAAGATGGTTTGTTGCTGCTCGAAGAGCAGTTGCAGCTGAGGCTCGGAAAGCTCCTCTTTGCTTTTCCCCTGCAGTGCGGGGGCAGTAACGCCCAGAAAATCGAGCAAGGTCGTGTTTACGGAAGATATCTTGCCTGAGGCATCCAGCAATACGATTCCAACCGGCGCCATATTCAACAGACGCTCCATCAAGGGTGGTTCAACTTGCATTGTCATTCGATTTCTCCTTATAAAACCCGTATTGCCGGCCAGGCCAGCTTTCTACAATGAGATGTCGGCGGCAGCAACCGCTAAACCCTTTGCATGACAATCGGATTATCGGACAGGAAGTTCGTTTTTCAATCTCCCCTACCGCATTTTTTCTCCCACGGGACAGCCGCACAGGCGCACTGTTCCCGGAGAGGTTCGCATAAGCCGACAAATCAATATTTTATGCAACTATTCAGCATCGTATGAAACAAGCCGGTAACTGTTCAGATTGCCCCTGAAATCCGTCAGTTCAAGGCGAAAAATGGGAGTTTACGCGTGTAAATGACCATTTTTCAACGCAGAAATGGCGGATTTCAGGGGTGAGCTGAATAGTTACTATTTTATTATATTCAATTTACCCGCTGTAACACGGCTGCGCAACTCGCTGGCAAAAATCAGTGCCCCGCGTAAAGGCGTTCAATATCCGCTGAATGGTGTTCAAGTATCCGGTTACGGCGCAGTTTCATCGTTGGGGTTATCAACCCGTTTTCGATAGTCCAGGGTGTCAGGGTCAGCGCTATTCGACGGATCTGCGCGTAACCGGGGAAGGTGGCCGTCCGCAGGGCAATTCGCTTGAGTATTACCGATTCGACGGAGCGGTCCCGCAGCAACTCGTCCTGAACAGAGCGCCATTTGTACTCCTGAACCAGCAGATCCCAGCGCTCTTTGTTGAGCACGGCCAGAACGGCCAGAAATGGACGTTGCTCACCAATCACCATGACCTGTTCAAACAGACTGTCGGCAATGATGGACATCTCCATCTCCGCAGGCGGAATTTTCTCCCCGTTGGCCAGCACCAGAATCTCTTTCAAGCGGCCGGTAAGAAAGATGTGCCCCTGTTCATCGATACGCGCCTTGTCACCTGTGTGCAGCCAGCCATCTCTGTCGATGGCTTCCGCCGTGGCCTCTTCGTTGTTCCAGTAGCCAAGCATGATATTCGGACCCTTCGCCAATAACTCATCCCTCTCCCCGAGACGGACTTCGATACCGGGAAGCGCTTTGCCAATGCTGGCGGGAATATTATCCTGCAATGAGTTGACGCTGATTACCGGGCTTGCCTCCGTGAGGCCGTAGCCCTGCAGCACCCAGATATCCAGGCCGATGAAAATACGTGCGATGGCTGGAGAGAGCGGCGCTCCACCGCATACGGTCAGACGCACGCGGCCACCCAAACTTTCCCGGATTTTGCGGGCAACCAACCGATCGAGCAGCGGCCACAGCAGAAGATCCGGGTGCCACGAGGCTCTCCCCTGGCTGTACTCGTGACGGTGCCACCCGGTTGAGACTGTCCGCTCGAACAACTTGCGGGCAAAGGGTGATTTGGCTTGAAGCTGCTCTTCGATACGCAAATGCACCCGCTCGAAAATACGGGGTACCGAAACGAAAATTGTAGGCCTGATGGTCTTGAAATCTTCGTTCAGCTGCTGGATGGAGCGGGCAAACGCGACACAGGCCCCGGCCATTACCGGCAGGTAGTAACCTATCGTGCGTTCCAGCGTATGGGAAAGCGGCAGGAAGGAGAGAAACAGATCGTCGGTATAGACGTTGATACACTGCAGGCCGGCGTGGGCATCCGAAATAATGTTGCTGTGACTGAGCATAACCCCTTTCGGCCGTCCGGATGTCCCCGAAGTATAGACAATGGTTGCCAGCGCCTCCGGTTTACTTTCCCGGGCGACAAGCGCTCCCACCGGTCCGGTGGGTAACCACGCTTCAATCCACAGCAAGCGGGCATCGGTTTGCCGATCCTCGATGGCTTCCAGGGTAATGACCCGTTGCAGGCCTTCCAATCTTTCGGCAACCTGCATGAACTGTTGCCACTGGCGTTCCCCCTGAATCAGCAGCAGTTTGGCTCCCGAGTCCTTGAGAACATAGGACAGATTCTCCGGGCAGTCGTTAACGAACAGTGGCACGACGACCAACCCAAGCCCCAGCGCGGCCTGATCGAACAGCACCCACTCCCGGCAGTTCCCCAGCATAATGGCAACACGATCACCCGGTTTTAGCTGCTCTTGCTGAAACGCTCTTTGCCATCTCGCCACCAGCGACGCCATGGTCTGCCAGTCGGTATCCAGCCACTGCCGGGAACGGGAATCGAAGTGACGATAGGCAGTCGCCTCCGGCGAACGCTGCACGCGTTCCCGGAACAACCCTGCCAACGTTCCGGCCTTCCGGGGAGATATAACGCCGGTTAAATGCTGCATGGTATTGAATACTCGACAACCATTACTAGACTCTTACTCTCCGAAGCATATAGTAAGTAATCACTACGGCGCAAATAGTTGGCAATGTGGCACTGAGAACCGGAGGGATGGAATAGACAATCCCCAACTGCCCCAAACTATGGTTGAACAAGTAGAAACCGATACCAATCAAGGTGCCGGCGAGTAGCCGGCTACCCATGCTCACCGAACGCATCGACCCAAAAATGAAGGGAATTGCCAGGAGCATCATGGCGCCGGTTGCAAAAGGCGAGGCAAGTTTGCTCCAGAAGGCGACCCGGTATTGATCCGCATTCAGGCCATTGCTGTCCAGATAGGCAATATAGCGCAGCAGTTCACGGGAAGAGAGTCCGTAGGGATCGACAGCCACCACATCGATCAAATCAGGATCGAGAATACCCCGCCAACGGTGTTCCGCCTCCTGTCTGGCGAAAACCTGTTGTTTGCCAAACTGGGTCTGGCTTACCTCCCTCAATAACCAGCGGCCATCTTGTCGATAACGGGCCTCCGCAGCGCGGATCAGTTTGACCGGCTGTTTGTCCGGATTGAACTCGTAGATATAGACGCCACCCAAGTGATCATTGGCGTAAACGGTACGTGCGTTGATGTAGCGGCTTCCCTCCCGGATCCACAGACCGGAGCCGGTATTAACCGATACCGGCTTCTCCAGCGCGGTGGCGCGCAGTTTGAATGCATACTGCTCTGTATGGGACACCACTCCTTCGCTGATGATAACCACAACAACCATCATTGCAAGGGCTATCTTCATCACTGCCCAGGCAATGCGCATCACCGACACACCGGCAGCACGCATCACCACCAGTTCACTGTTGCTGGCCATTGCGCCAAGCCCCATCAGACTTCCAACAAGAGCCGCCATCGGGAACAGATCGCCAGCCCAGCGCGGCAGGGTCAACAGGGTAAACTGCAGTGCAACCAGCGGTGTGTAGCGCGCTTGACCGACCTTCTGCAACTCTCCAACGTAGGTCATGAAAATATACAAGGCCATCAGCACCATCAATGCGGTCAATGTGCCGGAGATTACCGTGCGGCCGATGTAACGGTCCAGGATTCTCATGCCGCCTTTTGCCTCCAGAACTGAAAGCGCCATTGAATGCCGCTTTGCCGGCCAACTTCGAAAGCAACGTAAAGCAGCATCAGTCCATGCACCCACCACAACCCGAGCATCTGTGGCGTCTCCCCCCGCTCGAGCCAGGTACGGGCTACACCGAGCATGTTGGCATAGATGATATAGATGAGAACAGCGCTGAACAGCCTTGAATAACGGCCTTGGCGCGGTGAAGTCCGGCTGAGCGGTACAGCCAGCAGAGCCAGGGGCATCACGGAGAAAGGAACGGCCAGCCGCCACTGTAGTTCCGCTATCTCCTCCAGATCGCCGGAATCCAGCAGCTCTATTGTGGGCTGCGCCCGCAATCGGATGTCCCGATAGCTGTATCGGGCGTCGATACGCACCGCATGTTGCTGAAACTGTATAATGCGAAACGCCGCATCCCCGGGAATCCCTTCGTAACGAACCCCGTTGACCAACACAAGATATCGCTGGCCCGTATCCTTATCGATACGTTGGTACCCTTCTTCGGCGGCAATGACATTTTGCTGCCATCGATGCTCTCCCGGCATCTGCACGAAAACCTCCTTGAGCCTGCCCCGCTCCGGATCCATCTCCTCTACATAAAACACCCCCTCTCCCCATGAGGTATCGAAACTGCGGAACATCCCGACAGGAATACCACCGATTTCGGTGACCGATTTCGCCTCATCTTTCAACCGCTGCGTTTTGTACTCAGCCCACGGTGATAGCAATAACGACAGGCTTGCGGTTAACACCATAACCAGAATCGCCAGCACGGCTATGGTTTTCATTAGGCGGCCAATCCCCACACCGCATGCCGCGAGGGCAATCATTTCGCTATCCTTATGCATTCTTCCCAAGGCAACGAGAATAGCGATAAAAAAAGCAAAGGGTAGCAACCGCGCCAGGTTTTTGACCACAGTGAGACCAAGCATGACCAGAACCTGATTTCCGTTCAGATCGCCTGCAACAACAGCGTCAAACAGTGATACCAGTTGATTGCCGACAAAAATCAGCAGCAGCACCAGCGTAATGGCCAGCCAGACACCGGTAATTTCCCGGAAAATATAACGATCGATAATCATCCGCTACCTGTACCCCGTGCGCCCGCAACTACACAGGTTGAACGTTGCCACGCTCTCTTCAACCGAAAAAAAGTGTTTGGTCCTCCTTGCGGGGGATGGTGTAAAAACGGGAGAAACAATCTGTTCTTTCACGATCCAGAGGTAACGTGCCGCCTGAAACGACTGGTCGCCGGACTTGTCAACCCGGAAACCCGTTAGATGATGTTCGGCGCTTCAGGCATCTGTCGGGTCGAGGCACAGCGCACAGGGAATGGTTGCTCCTTTGGCAAGCGCTGCAACACAGAGGCAGCACATGGTTGACAATAATACTCTCCTCAATGGGGGCCATCAAGTACGGTCGTCGTGTGCAGGACAAGATTTGAATCAACGAAATCAACCTTTTTTCCATCGAAAACAGCATCGCAATAGCCGTTTCTCAGCTCGGCAGCCGAAATTCCCGACCACTCCGAAAAAAAGCACTCAAAATAATATAGCGACACGATCTCTTCAGTGTCTACGCTCGTTTCTTCCTTTGGATAGACAATTAATGGAACCTTCAGGGAGTCAATATCCGGCGTTCTTCTCACGTCATGTTTCAATGGAACATCCCCTTCCGGATCGCCAAGACCATGATCGGCAAAAAACAGATATTTCCCCCCATGTTCGGCGACAATGTTTATTATCCGGCTTTGGACGAAATCTGTATAAAGAACGCTGTTATCATACTCATCAAGCAGTTTGTTTTTCCCATTGAAATACTCATACTCTGGCGGGTAACGATCTGAAAAACTTGTATGGGAGCCATAGAAGTGCAATACAATCAATCTTTTTTTCGACTGCGAGGATGCTTTGAGCGCATTGGAAAGTTTTTCTATTAAAATGGAGTCCAGATCGGCGCCCGCTTCTTCGTCGGACGAAAAATAAACATGATCAGCCTGCTCGGCAATGGATGATACGGAAAAATCCCACTGCGAAAACCTGGCCTGATTGGAAAACCAGTAGGTCTCAAAGCCGGCATCTTTTGCCAGATTGATTATCGATTTCGACAAGTCCGCTCTCATACCAGCCAGGGTCAATGCGGTGGGAACCGATCCCCAGGTATTGACACCGGCCGAGTACGCATGTTTATAAATAGCAAGATCGTTTGACAGTTCGGATAACCGGGGCGTCGTGTTTCTGCCGTAACCATACACGCCAAGATTGCCGGCTCTCAACGATTCACCGATACCGATAACCAAAAGCCCCGCTGATCCATCTGAATAGACCTCAGACCAGGTCGAAGACAGCTCTGTCTTTTTTGACATCAGGCTGATTGTGTCGGTTACTCCCCTGATACTGGCTAACAGGGGGAACCGGTAAGACATGTCCTGTACAAGATACTCGATAGTCGTAAACAGCTCTGAGTGCCCCCTCGCCATACCCGTTTTTATGTAGAATTTATATTCTGACGATGCAAGTAGCTGATTACTGGATGCCAGCGTTGGCGTCACCAGATAGACAACCCCTACAACCAGAAGCAACCTGTGCAGATTTTTTTTGGGTGGAATATAAAAAAAAGACATCCCGAAAAAAAATAGAAAAGACAGAATAAAAACAGCAAAGTTAAACTGGATAAATGAAAGTGACTCGTGGGTCGAGGAGTTGAGTATACTCATTACCACTCCAACGGAAAGAGGGGCGTCATAAGTCAGCTGTACAAAAAGAGCTGTGACAATAAAAAAAGCGATCACGATCCGTATCAGCAACCATTTTCTAAAAACAGCCAGCAATCCATAAATTATCGTGGACTGCAACAGCACATTAAATGTCGCATTTATATAAGAATCACTATACTTTTCCAGATTAATCAATATTGAAATGATGACTGTCAACAAAGGCAACAACAGAACTCCATAGTGTTGTTTCAGTTTGTTTAACATATTGCTCATTAATACCCCCAGGGTATGCTAACCTTCCATAAGTAATCAAAGAATAAGATGATGTTTTCTCTCTTTTGGTTTATATCTTGCCTTTGTATTCAGACAGGCTTGGTTGAGTTTTTGATAATGATAGTATCTATTCCCTTTATTTTCAGACAAACACCGCTGGATTAAATAGCCTGTGACCGTTTATGCATCGATTAATACCTGTCGGCACAACGCCTGTATAAGATGCTGACAGAGGCGGCACGGCTTTTTTCAAAAGATGTGACGCTTTCGGCGGTCAGCTGCATGCACTGGTTAGATATCGTCTTCGGTTTCATCGGCAAAAAGATATCGAAAATATCTCCGGGGATTGTTCAAAAAATCTCTGGTGAGTTGATAATGCTCAGTGTCTTTATATTCGATTTCCTGAAGATGGTTTTCATCAAAGCTGATTAGCTTGGCACCCGGATAGCTCAGTAAAATGGGTGAATGCGTTGCAATTATGAATTGTGCATGCCCATCCGATTCCAAATTATGGATAATACGCATGAATGTCAATTGTCTTTGCGGGGAAAGTGCTGCTTCGGGCTCATCAATGATGTATAGGCCATGTTCAAATCTGTTTTCGAACAGAGAAAGAAAAGACTCTCCATGGGATTGTTGGTGAAGTGACTTTCCACCATAAGCCCGTAGATCTGAAACTGTTTCTATATAACTGGCAAAATTATAGAAACTCTCTGCTCTCATAAAGAATCCTTCCGTAGTTTTCGGAAACCAAGATAACCGTGTTGCCCTGGCTAAAGCGGATCGTTCCTCGAAATTTTCTCGACAATGATCTCGATTACCTCCTTCGGGGTTAAATCCACAACATTCTGCAAGAGCTTCAAGAAGTGTCGACTTCCCACTTCCATTTTCACCTACCAGAAACGTAACGCGAGTTTCCAGCTCAATATCTATTCCACCATAAAACACCGGGATATTAAACGGAAACCTTGACCTGTCGAACTTATCTTCAAGGCTAGTAATTCTACGAAGAAATGGAGCACCAGTATTCATTATCTTATTCATGAACTGTCACTTTCAAGATATCCGACAACCAACATCAGTAGACCGCAAAATGGAACCTTTTTTGTGAAAAAACGGAGTGATAGCGACTGCAAAAAAGCACATGGCTTTGCAGGTCTGCTGAATGTGATTGTCAGGTTTGCACTCACAATTCATAGGGTGCTTTCTAGACTAGTACTGTTCAATCAGTTGCTCATAGGCAGTCGTTTTTCGTCAGAAAACCTACCGGCACTCCGGGTTACCGGGGTAGTATTACCAACGTAGAAAACCCTGACTACCGAAATAACAGGAAGGGCTTAGTATATAAGCCTTAACATTAAAAACCTCTCTTTAGACCGGCATCGCATGACTTCATGAAAAACACAGCCAGGGAAACGGGTTATTCTACCCTATTTGGAAAGGATTTTCCCGCCGCCGTGTTGTTTTGAAACACTTCCTTTTGATGTGCCGTTGGTACATAAACCGATGGAAAATACGGAGTACACCAGATCGGCCGTGCTGTTGATCTCATCCCTCTCTCTATTCCGGGATCACGGCGCAATGAGCAGACAATCGTTGTTAACTCAAGGAACAGAGCGGATTTTTGCCCCATCGGGTGGGTCAACCGGCAAATCACCGCTCCGTAGCCTTTCCATTGTGTGACAGTGGTATGAAATGTGCCACTGCCACTGATCCGCTACTACTCAATCACGATACTTCAATTTTACGTCGCTTGGCCTTCCGTATTTTTGGAATGGAAACTTCTAGCAGACCGTCCTTGAAGGTCGCCTTGGCCTTGTCGCCATCCACTTCAGCCGGAAGCAGAATTGAGCGGGAGAAGGCTCCTTCAACGATCTCTTTCCGATAGAATTCTCCCTCTTCTTTTTCGGCTTCCCTTTTTTCTGAAGCTTTTATCGAAAGCGTGTTATCGGTTACGGAGATGTCGATATCGTTTTTGTCGATACCGGGCAACTCCGCTTTTACCAGAATATCTTCATCACGTTCGATGACGTCTACCTTTGGAGTCCGGCCTTCGAAAGGCGTAGGCAGATCACTCCATTCCGGCCATTCCCACCTTCCCCGCCGCAACCATCCCCGCGGCACGAATGCTTCTATCATCCGTTCCATCTCTTCAAACGGTGATAGTACCCGGCTCGGCATGGGCCGTTGAATCGAACCCTCTTTTGCGGGCGTTGACACCTGTTGCGTCTGTTTATCTGTCATGGCTCGTTCCTCCTTCTCTATCATTGACATTTGTCTACATGATGACAATATATGGGGGCAAGCCGGTTACTAATCAAGGGAGATATTACTGACCCATGTATCGTTGTCGTCGTGCCGCTACTTGCCCGCTTCGAGGTAACAAACATCTGCTTTTTTTACCATTGATGCTGTTTTTTCTGAGTGGAAAGGCGGCTGCGGATAACCAGGATACCGGCTGCCGGAGCAGTGCAATTTTTCCCTCCGGTAACTTGTTCTATCCGTTGCTTGCGGCGCCCAAGGAGGCGCGAACATTCATTAGCCAGTACAAGATGGATTCAGAGTTTCCCGACGCAAGCAACGTGGCGTTGGTGGCTTACGGGGGACACTATGGCCTCTATCGGTTTTCCGAATCAAAAGTCGGTCAGGGGTGGCAAATCAGTTTTACCGCTGCCCTGTTTGCGCAGTTCAATCTCGACAAGCCTTCTGACGATCTGGTAAATGCCGATTATACCTTTGGTTTTACCCTCACCCATCGGCGGGGATCCTTTTCCAGCCGTTTTCGAATCTACCATCAGAGCTCTCATCTGGGTGACGAGCTGTTACTCAATAACTCCCTGCCAAAACTGGAATGGATGGATATCAATTTTGAATCTCTGGAGGCGCTACTGGCCTGGCAGTATGGGCGCTGGCGGCTCTATGGGGGGGGAGAGTATATTCTTCGTCAGGCTGAAAGTACCCGGATTGATCCACCGATGGTGCGTTTTGGACTAGAGTTCCGGGGCTCCGACTTGATGAACAAACGGATGCGTTTCATTGGCGGGCTGGATCTGGCCAGCCGCCAGGAATTGGGCTGGAGCGTGGACACCAGTTTCAAGGCCGGTCTGGAATTGGGGGATCGGGAACTTGAAGGGCGGAACCTGAGGGTGCTGCTGGGCATCTACGACGGGCATCTCCCTTACGGGCAGTTCTACGCAGATAAAGCCCGTAGCGTCGGGTTGGAGCTGGCGTTGAGTTTCTGATTTACAGCTCGGCGAAACTTACTTTCCGATACAAAAATCAGAGAAGATCTTTCCCAACAGATCGTCACTGCAAAACTCCCCGGTTATCTCCCCAAGTATTTGCTGAACCTGGCGCAGATCTTCCGCCAGCAACTCACCCGATCGATGGTGATTCAGTTGATGTTGACCACTGGCCAAACAGCGGGCTGCCCTGTTCAGAGCATCCAGATGGCGGCGCCGGGCCACGAATGTTCCTTCACTGACTGTTTTAAAACCTGCCACCTGTTTCAGATGCTCTTGCAACAGTTCAATTCCCAACCCGCTCTTTGCGGAAAGAAAGACCTCCGTTCCGAACCGGCCATTTTTTATTGCCGGCGGACTGCCTGTCAGATCGATTTTATTTCTTATGATTGTGACAGGCGTGGTTTCCGGCAGCACTCCCCCTATCTCTTCTCGCAGCCCGGCAATTTCAGTCCGATCATCGACCATCAGCAGCAGTTGATCTGCCTTTTCAATCTCCTGCCAGGCGCGGCGTATACCCTCTCTCTCCACGGGATCGACCCCTTCACGCAAACCGGCGGTATCAACGATATGAACGGGCATTCCGTCAATATGGATCTGTTCCCGCAGGATATCCCGCGTCGTACCAGGGATGTCGGTAACGATGGCGCTCTCCTTGCGCGCAAGTGCGTTGAGCAGGCTGGACTTTCCGGCATTTGGCTTGCCTACAATGACAACCTGCATCCCTTCGCGTAGCAAACAACCCTGACGGGCATTTTCCAGTAGCCGCTGCAACCGCCCGCTCAGGGCATTTAAACTGCTATCTACCTGTTCATCGGCGAGAAAATCGATCTCCTCTTCGGGAAAGTCAATAGCCGCCTCAACATAGGTGCGCAGATGAACAACCTGATCGACCAACTCATGAATCCTTTTGGAAAACTCTCCCTGCAAGGACTGCAGGGCAGAACGGGCAGCGCTCTCGGTACTGCTGGCAATGAGATCAGCCACTGCTTCAGCCTGCGCCAAATCCAGTTTGCCATTCAGAAAAGCCCGTTCCGAGAACTCCCCGGCTCGCGCGGGCCGGGCGCCGGCGGCAAGCACCCGCCGCAATACCAGATCCATGATTACCGGTCCGCCATGACCCTGCAGTTCAAGGACATCCTCCCCGGTATAGGAGTTCGGCCGGGGAAAATAGAGGGCGATACCCCTGTCCATGACGCTGCCGTCACTATCCAGGAATGGCAGATAACAGGCCTGCCGGGGAGTCAGTGGTCTACCAAGCACCACCTGACAGATCTCCCGGACCGCCGGCCCGGACACCCGGACAATGCCCACACCACCAATTCCCGGCGGCGTCGCCAGCGCGGCGATAGTATCGGGGTAACCCGGTTGTCCGCGCGTCAGCCCGTTTTCTCCATCTGATGGGTTATGTACCACTGCTGCGCGATAGAGAGAACGTTGTTCACCACCCAGTAAAGCACCAGTCCGGCCGGAAAAAAGAGGAAGAACACCGTAAACACGATCGGCATGTACATCATGATCTTTGCCTGCAATGGATCCGGCGGCTGGGGATTCAGTTTATACTGAGCAAACATGCTGGCACCCATGATCAGGGGCAGCACGTAATAGGGATCCTTTATTGAAAGATCCTTGATCCAGCCAATCCAGGGCGCTTGACGCAGCTCTACACTCTCAAGCAGCACCCAGTAAAGAGCAATGAACACCGGAATCTGGACCAGGATGGGCAAACAACCTCCTAACGGGTTGATCTTCTCCTTCTTGTATAGATCCATCATTGCACGCTGGTAACCCTCTTTGTCATCGGCATAGCGCTCTTTGATGCTTTTCAGCCGCGGTGTCAGTTTACGCATGTTGGCCATGGATCGGTAGCTGGCCGCGGACAGAGGGAAAAAAGCCAGTTTGATGATGATGGTCAGGATAATGATGGCCCAACCCCAGTTACCGACCAACGCATGTATCTTTTGCAACAGCCAAAAGAGCGGATTGGCCAGAATGGTCAAAAACCCATAGTCAACGGTCAACTCCAGATGCGGAGCCAGTCTCTCCAGCTCATCCTTGAGCTTCGGCCCGGCATACACCGTAAAACCAAATTGCCCGCTTGATCCGGCTGGCACCACCTGTGCGTTTTTACTAACCATTCCAAGAACATAACGATTCTGAGCCACCCGTTTACTGTAGAAATGGTTGATTTCCTCCTGTCCCGGTATCGTCGCCACCAGAAAATAGTGTTGAATCATCGCTTCCCAACCGCCCAGCATATCCCGGTTGACAGGTGACTCCACCATATCCTCGAAGCCTATCTTTTCGTAACGCAACTCCTCGTTGGTAACAGGATTGATCCCTGAAATAACCCCTCCTGTATAGGTGTGCATCATGAAAATATTTTTGCTCTCCACCGGGGGGGTACGCTGCAACTGATGATACAGATGCCCGCGCCACTCGCCGTCCGTAGCGTTGGTTACCTCATACCGGACGTCGAATGCATAACTGCCCCGCGTAAATACGAAAACCTTGCTGACCTGCAACCCTTCGCTGCCCCCCCATTCAAGACGGACCTGAAGCTCCTCCTGATCTTCTTGAAGTAAATACTCACTTTTCTCTGCGCTGTACAACGCATGATGATCAACAGCCGTGCTCTGACTGTCTGCCGGTAACAAGCCACTCTGCAAGACAAACAGCCGGCCATCGGAATCGGCCATCAACCGCAGCGGAGTGTCAGGTTGCTCGATGGAAACCGGATAACCCGGCAGATCGACACGTCGCAGATCGCCACCCAACGTGTCAATTTCCAGATCCAGAACATCCGTGCGTACCCGAATCCTCTGCCCCGACTCGAGGGCTTCCTGGACCTGGGCCACCGGCGTTTCTGAAGAGGGAACCTCCGGCAATTCGTCCCCCGCAGCGGGTTTATCTCCGTCCACCGCTTGCTGCTTGCTTGACGCTGCCGGCTGAGGAGGCCGGGGACCATAATCCTGTTGCCAGGCCTGCCATATCAGCATCAGTACAAAAACCAACGCCGCCCACAGGATTACTTTTTGCATTTCCATCGGCTACTTCTTTTTCTCCGGAACGGGGTCGATACCGGCCTCATGCCAAGGGTGGCAACGCGCCAGTCTGCGCACGGCCATCCAGCCACCTTTCAACACACCAAAACGCGTTATTGCCGTGCGGGCATAGGCAGAGCAACTGGGGTAAAAACGGCAATTGTCTCCCAACCAGGGACTAATCACCAACCGGTAACCATCGATAAACAGAACCACTATTTTTCGCATTGCCGGCCAATCCTGCGCCAGTGCATCCGTAAAGAGCGGTGAAGCTCGCTCTTCTCCTTGTCCGCTATGCCGCGCCGGGCCAAAACGACAATATCCAGCGCCGGCAAAACAACCTGGTGGCGCCGGAAACTCTCTCGAATGACTCTTTTAACACGATTGCGCACAACGGCCAGTTTCACCTGCTTCTTGGCAATCGCCATCCCCAATCGGGGGTGCGTCAGATGGTTTTCTGCAAACAACACGGTAAAATTTTCATCTATGCTTTTGCGAGCCTTGGAAAAAACTTGTTTGAATTCAGCAGCACTCAACAGCCGCAGACTGCGCTCAAACTTCTCTTGGCTAACCAAAACGCGTCAGGCGGACAGGCGCTTTCGCCCCTTGGCCCGGCGCGCGTTCAATATCTTCCTACCGCTACGGGTTTTCATCCGGGCACGAAAACCATGGTTACGTTTTCGCTTTATATTGCTGGGCTGGAATGTTCTTTTCATGACAGTTTCCGTTTAAATTCACCAAAGTGCAGACGCACCAAAAAACAAGGAAAAGTAACGTTTCATTATACCCGATGTCAACCACTTATACCCATGAACAATATATTTTCCGTTAAAACATAAGGTTGCAAAGTTATCCGATTGTCTCTGGTGCCTTTTGGGTGGGACAGGTCTGGATAACCGATGCATTAGGGGTATAATCTAGATTCATACTCTTCCATTACCTTAATTTCCCAGACAAAAAGCGGCGATCCATGTCTACCCCTATCTGGAACAAATGCTTATGTTACCTGGAAGCGGAACTCGGCGCTCAACAGTTCAATACCTGGATTCGCCCTCTTCAGGCAGCCGAAGAGAATGGGGTTCTGCAACTACTCGCCCCCAACCAATATGTTCTGGATTGGGTAAACGAACAGCTGCTGGAAAAAATCCAGGCGCTTCTCAACCAGTTTTCAGAGGACTCGACCCCCATCGTTACCATAAAAATCGGGGCGCATAGAGAGCGGGAGCCGTCAGATACGGCGATTCGCCCGGCGGAAAAAAGGGAACAAGCCGGTCAGCTCCCGCCGCTCAGGCAGAGTCGCCTTAACAGAAATTTTACTTTTGCCAATTTTGTTGGCGGCAAATCGAACCAGATGGCCAGGGCGGCCGCTGCCCAGGTTGCCGAAAACGTCGGCTCCGCCTATAACCCCCTGTTCATATACGGTGGTGTCGGATTGGGAAAGACCCATCTCATGCACGCGGTAGGTAATCTTATCCTGGAGCACAAGCCAGACTCCAGGGTTATCTATCTCCACTCTGAAGGGTTTGTTGCCGAGATGATCAAGGCATTGCAGCACAACCGGATAAACGAATTCAAACGCATCTACCGCACGGTGGATGCGCTGCTTATCGATGACATTCAGTTTTTTTCCGGGAAGGAGCGGTCTCAGGAGGAGTTTTTCCACACATTCAACGCGCTTTTCGAGGGCCAGCAGCAGATTATCCTCACCTGCGATCGCTACCCGAAGGAGCTGGATGGTCTGGAGGAGCGGCTCAAGTCCCGTTTTGGGTGGGGCCTTACCGTCGCTATCGAGCCTCCGGAACTGGAAACCAGGGTGGCGATACTGATAAGCAAGGCCGAGCAGTTTGGCGCGGATATCCCCTACGAGGTTGCTTTTTTTATTGCCAAACGCATCCGTTCCAACGTTCGGGAACTCGAGGGTGCGTTGCGGCGGGTAATTGCACATGCCCGATTCGTTGGCCACCCTGTCGATCTTGGCCTTGCCAAAGAGGCGCTGAAGGATCTGCTGGCGCTCCAGGCCAAACAGGTAACCATCGAAAATATCCAGAAAACGGTGGCTGGTTACTACAAAATCCGGGTTGCCGACCTGCACTCCAAACGCCGTACCCGCTCTATTACCCGGCCCCGGCAGATTGCCATGACGCTGGCCAAAGAGCTGTCGAACCACAGTCTTCCCGAGATTGGTGACGCCTTTGGGGGACGCGATCACACGACTGTTATCCATGCGTGCCGCAAGATCAACGAGTTACGGAGATCAGACGCATTGGTCGAAGAGGATTACCAAAACCTGTTGAGAACATTGACAACATAACCGGGATATTCTGTGGATAACTTTTACAGATCAACATCAACCCTGGAAGGCCACAGATTATCCACAGCGTTTGCGCACACTGCCCCCCCTCGTTGCCAACAGGGAATATCACTACAACTAACTGATTTAAAACAAAAAACGGAGGTTACCCACAATAAACCGGGTAGCTTATTATTACAGTTTGTTTATTAAGCTTAACTATTATTTAGTCAGGATTGCTGCATGAGATTTACTATCCGCCAAGAAGCGCTGGTCCGGCCGTTACAGATGATCGGAGGAATCATCGAAAAACGCCAAGCCAATCCTATCCTGTCGAATATTCTGCTGCGCGTCTCCTCACAGCAGCTGTCCATCACAGGAACAGACTTGGAAATAGAAATGATAACGCATATCAGTATCAATAATAGTCAACCGGGGGCGATTACCCTGTCGGCCCGAAAAATGATTGATATATGCCGATCGTTGCCGGCAGAAGCGGAGATAACGATAAAAGGGGATGAAAACCGGGCCATCATCCATTGCGGCAGAAGCCGTTTTACCCTGTCTACACTGCCCAGCGAACAGTATCCGGAACTGGATCAGTTATCGGCGGCAGCCGAGTTTTCCATTTCTCAGCGTAGTTTGAAACAACTTATTGATAACACGATGTTTTCTATGGCCCAGCAGGATGTCAGATATTTTCTCAACGGGGTGTGCCTCGAACTCGGCGGCGGTCATCTGCGCGCTATCGCCACCGATGGGCATCGTTTGGCGCTGTGTTCAATACCCCACGAACAGGCCAATATTACGCAGGAGCAACAACTGATTATTCCGCGCAAGGCCGTTGTTGAACTGTCCCGACTGCTTGTTGACACCGAGAAGCCGGTATCGGTTCGGATTGGGAACAATCATATCAAGTTCATGCTGCCGTCTTTGGTGTTTACCGCAAAACTGATCGACGGGCAGTTCCCGGCATATCAGAGGGTCATTCCGGTGGATAACACGAATGAGCTGGTCATTGATCGTGTTCAGTTTTTTCAGGCACTGAAAAGGACATCTATTCTGTCTAATGAGAAGCTTCGCAGCGTCCGGCTAGGGTTGTCCAGAGAACTGCTTCGTATAGCCGCCTACAATCAGGAGCAGGAGGAGGCTGAAGAGGAGATCCCCGCTGAATACAGGGGAGAAGAGCAGGAGATCGGGTTTAACGTTTCTTATCTGCTCGATGTGTTGCAGATTGTTCCGGATCAACAGGTAAAGATGTTGCTTGGTGATGCGAACAGCAGTTGTTTGATTAACACTACTTTGGAAGGGGCTGAAAGCAGCTATGTCATAATGCCTGTGCGGCTGTGATGTTTTCTGCATCTTTCGTTCATGAGCATACTAACCCGGATCGATGTCAGTAATGTTCGTAACCTCACACAGGTTTCTATTCAACCTTCCAGTCACACCAATCTTGTCGTTGGCAGTAACGGTAGTGGGAAAACCTCCCTGTTGGAAGCTATCCATCTGGCAGCCGTCGGCCGATCTTTTCGTACTCATAATATCAACAAAGTGGTTTCTAAAGGAGCCGAAGCGTTGGTTGTTTTTGCGGAATATTTGTTGGCCGACTCTGTTATCTCTGCTGTCGGTGTTGAGCGGGGGAGGGGGATTGCCCGCTTCCGCGTAAATGGCATTGATTCAGCCTCTATTGCTGAACTAGCCCGGTTGGCTCCTTTGCAGGTTATAACGCCAGACAGCCATCAACTGATTGAGTTAGGCCCACGCTATAGGCGCCGGTTTGTTGATTGGGGGATGTTTCACGTGGAACAGGACTTTTTTCCTGTTTGGCGCCGGTTTGGTCAGGCGATTAAACAGCGTAACGCTGCGCTTCGACAATCATCTGCCTCACGATCCGAGATCGGTGTATGGAATCAAGAGTTATCAGCGTGCGAACATCGCATAACCAGACTCAGGCAGTCGTACATCGCCGAATTGCTCCCTTACGCAAGGGACGCAGCGGAAAGCTTGTTGGGAGTTGCAAGTTTGGAAATCAAACTGTTACCGGGCTGGGCTGGGGAAAAAAGCTACGAGTGCTATTTGGAGCGTGCGTTTTCACAGGATCTTGCTGCGGGATATACGCGACACGGACCCCACCGAGCCGATCTGGTGATTTCCATTGATGGCGTACCCACTCGGGAGATACTCTCCCGAGGCGAACAGAAACTGATAGCGAGCGCACTTCGCCTATCCCAGGTCAAGTTGCTACAGGACAGGTTAACTCGGAACTGCATACTGTTAATAGACGATCTTCCCTCCGAACTGGACGTTGGTCATCGATCAAAATTTATTGACTATTTAAACCAGTTGAATTGCCAGATATTCATTTCCACCACTGAACCCAAGCTTATTGGCGACCGACTGAGTACTGTGGATAAGCTGTTCCACGTGGAACGCGGCCGCATCAAGGAAATGTTATAATAGACCGTCAGATTTATCGATTTTCGATAGCCTGTTGCAAGAAGGGGCTATTGTATACGCTACTGGAGCAACCAATGAATCAAGAGACATACGATTCCTCGAATATCAAGGTTTTAAAGGGGTTGGACGCTGTACGGAAACGTCCGGGGATGTATATCGGTGACACCGACGACGGTACCGGCCTCCACCACATGGTGTTTGAGGTGGTTGATAACTCCATCGACGAGGCGTTGGCAGGATACTGTTCATCTGTGGAGGTTACAATTCATACAGATGGCTCTGTATCAGTTAAAGACGATGGCAGAGGTATACCGGTTGATATCCACGAAGAGGAGGGGCGATCAGCTGCAGAGGTTATTATGACTGTCCTTCATGCAGGGGGAAAATTTGATAGCAACTCCTACAAAGTTTCGGGCGGGCTGCATGGTGTTGGTGTTTCTGTGGTCAATGCTCTCTCAGAGCGTTTGCAGTTGACCATAAAACGAGGGGGGAAGATCTATCAGCAGGAGTATCACATGGGAGAGCCAAAAGCGCCGTTGGCTGTTGTTGGCGAGACCAGTGAGAGCGGTACGGAGATACGGTTTAAACCCAGCAAGGATATCTTCACCAATACGGAATATCATTATGATATATTGGCTAAGCGATTGAGGGAACTATCGTTTTTAAATTCTGGCGTCCGAATTGTGTTAACTGACGAGCGCTCCCAGAAACAAAACGTGTTTGAATATCACGGTGGAATTCAGGCGTTCGTAGAGCATCTCAACCAAAAGAAAACGCCTTTGCATGAAACGGTAATACATTTTTTGGCGGAGAAAAACGATATCGCGGTAGAGGTGGCGCTGCAGTGGAATGACTCCTATCAGGAAAATGTCTACTGCTATACCAACAACATTCCACAACGGGATGGGGGTACTCATCTGGCGGGGTTGCGTAGCGCGCTGACCCGCACCATCAATCAATATATCGAACGTGAAGGGATAGCGAAAAAGGCCAAGGTATCACCGAGCGGAGATGATGCACGGGAGGGGTTGACAGCGGTTCTGTCTGTCAAAGTGCCGGATCCCAAGTTTTCCTCGCAGACCAAGGAGAAACTGGTCTCTTCAGAGGTAAAAGGTGTGGTAGAGGCCTGTCTGGCTGAAAAACTGAATGAATTTCTTGTTGAAAATCCATCGGAGGCGAGCCGCATTGCGGCAAAGGTGGTCGAGGCGGCGCGCGCACGGGAAGCGGCACGTAAGGCCCGGGAGATGACACGGCGTAAGGGCGCGCTGGATATTGCCGGCCTGCCGGGTAAACTGGCGGATTGTCAGGAAAAGGATCCGGCGCTGTCAGAACTGTTCCTGGTGGAGGGTGACTCGGCCGGTGGATCCGCCAAGCAGGGGCGTGACCGCCGTTTTCAGGCCATTCTCCCTTTGAAGGGAAAAATTCTCAATGTGGAAAAGGCACGCTTTGACAAAATGCTCTCCTCAGCCGAGGTAGGTACACTGATTACTGCCTTGGGCTGCGGAATCGGCAGGGAGGAGTACAATCCCAACAAGCTGCGTTACCATCGCATTATCATTATGACCGATGCGGATGTGGATGGCTCGCACATCCGCACCCTGTTACTTACCTTCTTTTATCGGCAGATGCCCGAACTGGTGGAGCGGGGCCATATCTATATTGCCCAACCGCCTTTATACAAGGTCAAAAAGGGGAAGCAGGAGCGTTATGTCAAGGATGATACGGAGTTGAGCGATTATCTGCTGCAAAGCGCCCTGGATAATGCCCGGCTTCATGTAAGTGCTGACGCCCCGCCAATAAGTGGCAGCTCGCTGGAGTGCCTCGCCAGGGATTATATTCTGGTCAAATCGGCCATTGGCAGGCTTTCTGGCCGGTTCAATGCAGAGATACTGGATAAAATGATCTACGTGAAACCGCTATCGGTAGATGATCTGGGCGACGAGAAGCGGCTGCGGGCGTGGGGTGAAGAGCTGGAAGGGCTGCTCAACAGCGACGGCAGCGGCAGTGCCCGCTACACCTTTTCCGTTGAGCGGGAACAGCAGGGGAACCAGTTCCGGATCCAGGCTGTAGTTACCCGGCATGGGGTAAAAACCAGTTATCATTATGATGGTTTATTTTTTAGTTCATCAGAATATTCAATTATTATTAAATTAAATCAGGAACTGGACGGGCTGCTGGGAGCAGGTTCCTACGTACAGCGGGGAGAAAGAAAACAGGAGGTGTTCAGCTTCCGGCAGGCGATGGAGTGGCTGATGCAACAGGCCAGGCGTGGACAGGATATTCAGCGTTACAAGGGGCTTGGCGAGATGAACCCGGAGCAGTTGTGGGAAACCACGATGGATCCGGAAACGCGCCGTATGCTGCAGGTGCGGATTGAGGACGCGATAGCGGCTGATGAGATATTTACTACCCTGATGGGGGACCAGGTTGAACCGCGCAGAGAGTTCATCGAGAGCAATGCCCTGTCGGTAACCAATCTGGATGTGTAATTGCTGTTAACCCTGCAACAATATATGTTGCCGGGTTAACATTATTCAGCCGTGCTGTGCGCGTCTGCGGTAAGGCGCCGAAACGCCACTGTAGCACGCCTGCAGCAAGTTTTGACAACGCAGATCGCGGGTACGCACAGCGCGACCTGCCCTTTAGAGTCAATGAGTCAGGAGCCTCAGGCCCATCCCCTCTCGGCGTTGCGCGCCTTGAGAGGGAAGAGGCCTGAGACTCCGAGTACGACATACTAAGTGGCCGGGTTAACAATGGTTTTTAGGCATCTCATATAGCCAGACTCATCCGGAGCGGTTCCCTCGTGCTGTGCCTGCCACAGTGATTTGGCCAGACACTCCATCATCCGGTGTTCCACCTCGTGCGGATCACCCAGTGTGGCCAGGAGAGTCCGGTAAATTTTGACAATTCCGGCGGGCTGTCCGCTGTTTAGTTGTTCTCGGATGGCCAGGTGCATCGACAGGTGCAGAAAAGGGTTGCTCTCCCCCAGCTCGGGAAGACAATCCATCTCAAGCGAGAGCGCCTCATTCTCCAGTAGCGTCTGGTACTCCGGGTGAATGGCGACTATTTCACCAATCTGCTTTTCCAGTGGCTGCGCTGTTTCCTTACAGCGGTACTTTTGCCATGCCTGGCAAAAGAAACGGCGTAGTTGGCTTCGATCGTCGGTAAATAACATTCAATCAGTACGCTTCTGTTTGTATTCACACAGATCCTCAATAATACAGGCACCACAGCGCGGTTTTCGCGCAGTGCAGATATAACGGCCATGCAGAATAAGCCAGTGGTGTGCATCTTGCCTGAACTGCTCCGGGACAAGCCTCAACAGCCGCTTTTCCACTTCACGCACGTTTTTCCCGGGTGCGATACCTGTGCGGTTGGCAACCCGGAATATATGGGTATCGACGGCGATGGTAGGGTGTCCGAAGGCGGTGTTGAGAACCACGTTGGCTGTTTTGCGCCCCACACCGGGGAGTGCCTCCAGTGCTTGCCGATCCTCCGGTACCCTGCCACCGTGTTTTTCGATCAGAATCCGGCAGGTGGCGATAATGTTCCTGGCTTTACTGTTGTATAGTCCGATGGTCTTGATGTACTCCTTCAGGCCTTGCTCCCCCAATGCGAGGATAGCTTGTGGCGTGTTGGCGCGTCTGAACAGCTTCTCCGTTGCCTTGTTCACCCCTTTGTCGGTGGCTTGCGCGGAGAGAATGACTGCAATCAACAGTTCGAAAGGGGTGCCGTAGCGCAGTTCCGTGGCGGGTTGGGGATTTTCGGCCTTCAGTCTCTCGAAAATCTCCAGCCGTTTGCGCGCGTTCATCAGGAGTGGCTTGAGGCGGCAGCAGATTGCGGTGCCGGTTGGCTCTTCTCCGCCGCTCTGCCACGGGCTTCAAAATGGTTTTTCAATGCTATCAGCAGTCCCAGGCCGATAAAGGCGCCGGGGGCCAGAATAGCAAGCAGGAAGCCTCGGTAATCCTCTATCAGGGTGATGGTCAGTATGCTGGCCCAGTCACCGAACATGAGATGGGCGTTGGCAAACAGCGTTCCCGAGCCGATGGCTTCGCGCATCCCCCCCAGCACCACCAGCACGGCGGTAAAGCCGATTCCCATTGCCAGTGCGTCGATAACTGCGGGCAACGGTGGATTTTTTACCGCAAAGGCCTCGGCTCTGCCCAGAATGGCGCAGTTGGTCACAATCAACGGGATAAAGATCCCCAGGATATTGAACAGTTCATGGAACCAGGCGTTCATCGCCAGCTCGATGGCTGTTACCAGAGAAGCAATAATCATCACAAAGGCCGGCAGGCGGATCTCCGGTCGGACGATATTTCTGATAAGGGAGACAATCAGGCTGGAGGTCACCAGTACCAGCGTGGTTGCCAGCCCCAGCCCAAGCCCGTTGGTAACGGTATTGGTGACGGCCAGCAGCGGACAGAGACCGAGGATCTGCACCAGAGCAACATTGTTGGACCAGAGTCCGTTACGGGTGATGTCAGTGTATTGTCGATTACTCATGCTTGATCTCCACAGGGGTTACCGCAAGGGCAAAGATCTCGTCCCGGTGCCGGGAAAAATATTTCAATGTCCTGTAAACAGCCTTGACCACCGCGCGGGGAGTGACGGTGGCGCCGGTAAACTGGTCGAAAACACCCCCATCGCGTTTCACACGCCAGCCATGTTCATCCGGATTGGTCAGGCTGCGGCCGTCGAACCCCCGGATCCAGCGGGACTTCCGCTCCTCAATGGCGTCCCCCAAACCCGGTGTTTCCCGGTGGGATACCACTCTGACCCCAAGCAGGGTGCCGTCATATTGGATGGCCACCAGCAGGAAAATGGAACCATTGTAACCGTCCGGTGCAACCACTGAAAACACAGCGGCCTCCGGCCGGCCCGAGCGGCGCGCCCGATAGACAGTGACTGGCCGCTTGCGGTCGGCCAGGGCAGGATCGGAGATCTGAACGGTATCGTTGACCATGTCGTTGTCGTATCTCCCCGGGGGAACCAGGGTATCGAGGCGTTTGAGCAACGCCTCCCGGTGATTGGCGGTGATTCGTTCTGCGGTCGCTTCGTAGGTAACGGCGACCAGGGTAGCGCCGACCAGGCCGAACAGGGCAAGCAGGGTGGCGCTGGTCAGGATCCTGTTAAGCATCTTTTTTCCCATGACCAAACACGCGTGGTTTGGTGTAGTAATCGATGGTGGGAGCCGCCATGTTCATCAGCAGCACGGCAAAGGCGACACCGTCGGGGAACCCACCCCAGCTGCGAATGACGTAGATCAGGACTCCTATGCCTGCTCCGTACCAGAGCCTGCCAATGTTGGAGGTCGCCGCCGTTACCGGATCGGTGGCAATGAAAAATGCCCCCAGAATGGCCGCGCCGCTAAACAGATGAAACAGGGGCGACGGGCTTTGTTTGGGATCCAGCAGATAAAAAAGCAGGGAGATGACAAATAGCGAGCCGAGCAAGGCGACCGGAATATGCCAGTTGATCAGCCGCCGGTAGATCAGCCACACACCACCGGCAAGCAGCAGCAGATTGATCCATATCCACCCTTTGCCGCCAACAAAGCCGAACACGGGTTGGGCCGTCATGATTTCGCCGGTGGTCTGGCCGAGGCCTAGCTGGGTTCTCATCACGTCCAGCGGGGTGGCCGAGGTGAGGGCATCGATGCTGAGGTTGGCGGGCAGCGCGCCGGAAAAGATGTAACTCAGCGTTGCGCCGAAATCCAGGGTGTGCGCGGCGAGTCCGGCAGGCAGTGACCAGAGGGTCAATTCGCGCGGAAAGGAGACCAGTAGAACCACATAGCCAATCATGGCCGGATTGAACGGGTTGAAACCCAGTCCGCCATACAGATGTTTGGCCACGACAATGGCGAAGGCCACCCCGATGGTGGTCAGCCACCAGGGAGCCAGTGGCGGCAGGGCGAACACCAGCAGCAGGGCGGTAAGGATGGCGCTGCCATCTGTGATTGCTGGGCGCAGTGGCCGGCCGCGCACGGTCAGCATGGCTGCTTCGCAGGCCAGGGCCACGGTGACTGCAAGCAGGATATTGATAACCACCCCCCAGCCGAATAACCAGGCATAGGCAGCGGCGGCCGGCAGCAGGGCCAGAATGACCCTGAACATCATTCCCTGTGTGGAATAGCCGGGATGATGAATGTGGGGTGAGCTGAGTGACTTTTTAAACATCGTCGGGCGGTGCTCCCTGTTTGCTGGCCCTGGCCCGCTCCAGCGCAGCCTGGATGGCGGCTTTCTTGGCTTTGTCATCGGTACCCGGTTTCTTGCGGGCATGCCGGGCGGCGCGCTCAGCCTTCTCTCTCGCCAGCCGCCGTTCCCGATGTTCATGACGCTCCCGGGCGATATCGGCTCGGCGCTTCTGCTCCTGCAGGCTCCTGATTTCACTCTTGGCAAACCGGTAGTAGTGCACCAGGGGGATGTTGCTGGGGCAGACATAGGCACAGCAGCCGCACTCGATACAGTCGAACAGATCATACTCCTGAATCTTGTCGAAATCCTTTGATCGGGCGTGCCAGTAGAGCTGTTGCGGCAGCAGGCTGACCGGACAGGCGTCGGCACAGTTGCCACAGCGGATACAGGGCATCACGCTGGGGCGTTGCTCGATTTCACCCCGGCTTACGGCCAACAGGCAGTTTCCGGTCTTGACCAGTGGCACCCCGTGATCCGCCAGGGCGATCCCCATCATCGGGCCGCCCATGATCACCTCCTCGAGGTTGTTGAAATCGGTTCCGCAGTGGTTCAGCAGCTCCAGCACCGGAGTGCCGATCAGAACATCCAGATTGCGTGGCTCGGCCACGGCGCTTCCGGTTACGGTAACGTAGCGGGACAGCAACGGCTCGCCATGTTCCACCGCGCGGCAGACAGCCGCCGCCGTGGCGACATTGTGGCATACCACTCCAATCTGAATCGGCAGACCCCCGCTGGGTACCTCCTGCCCGGTCACTATCTTGATAAGCTGTTTTTCGCCTCCTGCCGGATAGCAGGCCGGAACCGTGACTATATCGATCGGGTCAGCGGCGAGCCGCTGCAGGGCGTGCTGCATGGCATGTGCGGCCTGGGGTTTGTTATCCTCGATGGCGATGATGCAGCGCTGGGCCTGAACCGCGTGCTGGATAATCAGCAACCCCCGTAGCACTTCACCGGCCCGCTCCCGCATCAACATGTCATCGCAGGTGATATAAGGCTCGCACTCTGCGCCGTTCAGGATCAGTGTGTTGACTGGTTTTCCGGGGTTGAGCTTGATGAAGGCGGGAAACCCGGCCCCACCCAGGCCAACGATCCCGGCCTCCCGGATCTGCTCCCGGATTGTGGCGGGATCCAACTGCCGGAAATCGGTCTGCTGTTTGTGTTTCAGACAGCGATCCTTGCCGTCGGTCTCGATAGTAATGCAGGGAGCTGACAGGCCGGAGGGGTGAGGAACCGGATGTTCGCCAATGGCTGTTACGGTACCGGAACTGCTGGCGTGCACAGGGGCGCTGACAAAGCCGCCGGCTTTGGCGATTACCTCCCCTTTCAGCACCTTGTCACCCACAGCCACTACCGGCTCTGCCGGGGCGCCGATATGTTGAGACAGCGGCAGGATCAGCCGTTTCGGCAGCGGTGCGGGTTCAACCGGCCGGGTGGTGGATTCCTCTTTGTGTCCGGGCAGTTTCACACCGCCATGAAAAGGCCAGCGTTTCATGACAGCTCTCCGTTTTCCTGTTCGGGCAGCGGCCACTTCCAATGGTCTATATCCTCTTTCACCGGTATCATGCTGATCACATCCACCGGACAGGGTTCGACACACAGCTCGCATCCGGTGCACTCCTCGGCAATAACGGTATGCATCTGTTTGGGCGCGCCGAGAATGGCATCCACCGGGCAAGCCTTGATGCACAGGGTGCAGCCAATGCAGTCGGACTCATCGATAAAGGCCACCATCGGCGGTTTTTCCTCGCCGCGCTCCGGGTCGAGCGGTACCGGCTCCCGGCCCAGCAGGTCGGCCAGCGCATGGATGACCTGTTCACCTCCCGGCGGACAGCGGTTGATATCCGCCTCGCCGGCGGCAATGGCTTCGGCATAGGGGCGGCAGCCGGGATAGCCGCACTGGCCGCACTGGGTTTGTGGTAGCAGGGCATCAATCTTGTCGGCTACCGGATCCCCCTCCACCTTGAAGCGGATGGAAGAGTAGCCCAGCAGTAGCCCGAAAACGAGCGCCAGCAGGGTAAGGGCCAGGGCCGCACTTAGCATCAACCCTTTACCAGTCCGGAAAAGCCGATAAAGGCCAGCGACATCAGGCCAGCGGTAACCAGGGCGATGGCCGGGCCGCGGAAGGCGGCGGGAACATCCGCCACCTCTATGCGTTCGCGCATGGCGGCAAACATCACCAGCACCAGCGAAAAGCCGGCGGCTGCCCCGAAACCGTACAGGGCTGACTGCACAAAATCATGTTGCGCCTGCACATTGAGCAGGGCGACCCCAAGCACGGCACAGTTGGTCGTGATCAGTGGCAGGAAGATTCCCAGTACGCGGTAGAGCAGCGGGCTGGTTTTGTGAACCACCATCTCGGTGAACTGCACTACCACGGCGATCACCAGGATAAAAGCGATGGTACGCAGATATTCAATGCCTAGAGGTGATAGTAAGTACTCATTGACAAGATAGCTGCAGACGGAGGAGAGCGTTAGCACAAAGGTTGTCGCCAGCCCCATGCCGATGGCGGTCTCCAGCTTTTTGGAAACTCCCAGAAACGGGCACAGACCAAGAAACTTCACCAGGACGAAGTTGTTGACCAGAATGGTACTGATGAGAATTAGCGCGTACTCTGTCATAGCTCGAATGATACCAGATTGTTTTTGTCAGGTATCCGTCTGATGGCGCAGCAACACCACCCGATTCCGGTTTTTTGTCAAACCGGTTGCGGTTTGTCACGGATTTGCCGCTGATACATCTGGAAGAACCAAAACAGCGGCGAGGGATTTACTTGACCCGCATTCCCGGCTCGGCCCCCTCATCGGGAGAGAGCAGAAACAGCTCCTTGCCCCCCTGTCCGGCGGCCAGCACCATTCCCTCCGATACTCCGAAGCGCATCTTGCGCGGTGCCAGATTGGAGACCATTACCGTAAGACGCCCCTCCAGCTGCTCCGGCGTATAGGCGGACTTGATCCCGGCGAACACGTTACGGCTTTCACCTCCCAGATCCAGGGTGAGCCGCAGCAGCTTGTCGGCGCCCGCCACCTGTTCCGCCTTGACGATTCGGGCGATGCGCAGATCCAGTTTGGCGAAGTCGTCGAACGGGATCGTATCGGCGATGGACTCACCGCCGACCGTGACCGGGGAGGCTTTTTTGCTGATGTTCTGTCCGGCATCTTCGAGAATGGCATCGATGGCGCTCTGCTCCACCCGTGTCAACAGCGGCTTGAAGGGGTTGATTTTCCGTCCTGTCAGCGGGTTGCGGATGCTCTCCCAGCTCCACTCCCCGTCATCGAGGAACTGTTCCGCCTCCAAAGCCAGCCGTGGCAGCACCGGCTTGATATAGGTGACGAGCACGCGGAACAGGTTGAGCCCCTGGGTGCAGACCTCCTGGACCTGGTCCAGGCGCTCCGGGTTTTTGATTGCCACCCAGGGTTTCCGTTCGTCTATATACTGGTTGGCGACATCGGCAAGCGCCATGATCTCGCGCATGGCGTGCCCATACTCCCGCTTTTCGTACAGGGATGCGATCTCCTCGCCGGAGCGGACGAAACTGGCATAGAGATCCTCATCGGGCAATCTGTCCGCCAGCCGCCCCTTGAACCGTTTGCCGATGAAACCGGCGCAGCGTGAGGCGATGTTGACCAGTTTTCCCACCAGGTCACTGTTGACCCGCGCCATGAAGTCCGTCAGGCTGAGGTCGATATCATCCACCCCCGAACCCAGCTTGGCGGCGAAGTAGTAGCGCAGATACTCCGGATTGAGATGATCCAGGTAAGTGCGTGCACGGATAAAGGTGTTACGTGATTTGGACATTTTCTGGCCGTTGACGGTCAAAAAACCGTGACACCAGACTGCCGAGGGCTTGCGGAAACCGGCCCCTTCCAGCATTGCCGGCCAGAACAGGGTATGAAAGTAGGCGATATCCTTGCCGATGAAGTGATACAGTTCGGTGGTGGATCCTTCGCCCCAGTAGTCATCAAACCGGATGCCGGTACGATCACAGTAGTTTTTGAAACTGGCCATGTAGCCAACCGGCGCATCCAGCCAGACGTAGAAATACTTGCCAGGCGCATCGGGGATCTCAAAGCCCCAGTAGGGTGCATCCCGTGAAATATCCCAGTCTTGCAGCCCGGCCTGGAACCACTCGTCCAGCTTGTTTCTGATCTCGGGTTGCAGATGTCCGCCATGCACCCATTTTTTCAGCATCTTGCTGAAGTTTCCCAGTTTGAAAAAGTAGTGCTCCGTCTCCCGTTCCACCGGTTTCGCACCGGAGATAACAGACACGGCATGCTTCAATTCGGTCGGCGCATAGGTGGCGCCGCACACCTCGCAGGAGTCACCGTATTGATCAGCCGCCCCGCAGCGGGGGCACTCCCCCTTGATGAAGCGATCCGGAAGAAACATTCCCGCTTCCGGATCATAGGCCTGGGTGATGGTGCGCCGGGCAATATGGCCGGCCTCTTTCAGCCGCTGGTAGATCAGATTGGCGTAGTGCCGGTTCTCTTCCGAATGGGTGCTGTAGTAGTTGTCGAAGCCGATCAGGAACCCGGAAAAATCCTCCCGATGTTCCCGTCCGATGCGGCAGATCAGCGCCTCGGGGGTGGTTCCCTCCTGCTGCGCCTTGAGCATGATGGGGGTCCCGTGAGCATCGTCGGCGCAGACGTAGATACATTCGTGTCCCCGCAGCTTCTGGAAGCGGACCCAGATATCGGTTTGGATATGCTCGACCAGATGGCCGAGATGAATCGGCCCGTTAGCATAAGGTAGCGCGCTGGTAACAAGAATTTTTCGCATGGTATTGGCGGGTCTGAAGGTGTTATGTACAACCGTTTCAGGGGTAGCAACAAGACCGGTCTCTCGTGGTAGCGGGTACTGTCGCTGCCGGAACAGGGCTGCTTCCCGCGGCACCGGTGTCATCTGGTCTATATGTCTATATGGCGCGCCCGAGAGGATTCGAACCTCTGACCTCTGCCTCCGGAGGGCAGCGCTCTATCCAGCTGAGCTACGGGCGCGGAGAGCGCATAGCATACCTTTGTTGAAGGTTTTCGTCTATCGTTTGGCGCGTCGGTATTCCGCTTCTGCTTCGGGCAGGAATTTTTCCAGCTGCCGGATGCGGGTTTTACCCACGGGGTGGGTGCTCAGAAATTCGGGCGGACGTTTGCCCTGCTTGGCTCCCCAGGCGGCAAACCGTTTCCAGAAGTCGATGGAGCTTTTGGGATCATAACCCGCGCGTGCCATATAGAGCTGACCGAGCCGGTCGGCTTCCAGCTCGTTGGCCCGGGAGTAGGGGAGCATCACCCCTACCGTGGTTCCCACACCGTAGGCGGTGTTGATCAGTGCCCTTGTCTGGGGAGATTTGCTGGCGGTGGCGATGTTGATTATCTGTCCGCCGAGCTGGGCCAGCAGACCCTGGGACATCCGTTCCGCCCCGTGACGGGCAACCGCGTGGGCCACCTCATGGCCGATCACCGTGGCCAAACCCGCTTCATCTTTGGTGATTGGCAGAATGCCGGTATAGATACCGACCTTGCCGCCCGGCAGGCAGAAGGCGTTGGCGGTTTTGGGGGCGTCAAAAACCACGAACTCCCACTGGGCATTGGGCAGAGGAGCGACGGCAGCGATGCGTTTGCCAACCCGTTGCACCATGGCGTTGATCTTGGGATCCTTGCTGATTGGAGTCTCTTCCTTGATCTTTTCGAAGGCTTCGAGTCCCAGCTTCATCTCCTGGGGCGGGCTGATTAGCAGCAACTGTTTGCGGCCGGTGTCGGGGACGGTGGCGCAGGCGGAGAGCAGTATCCCTAGAAAAATAACAGCAAAAAGTTGTTTTACGGCGGGCATGGCAACCTCCCTTTAACTGTTGATATTCACTATTAACCCAGCAACACTATATGTCGCATTCAGCCGTCGTGTGCCGGTCTGCTGCAAGGCGGCAAAACGCCGCTGGAGCCACCCTCCAACAAGTTTTGCCAACACAGCCAGCAGACCGGCACACGACGGCCTGTCCTCTAAAATCAAATTG